>DATJOB010000117.1:0-15502 GCA_035507475.1 Allostellaceae bacterium
TGGCGATGATCTTCGAGAAGCCGTCGACCCGCACCCGCGTCTCGTTCGAGGTCGCGATGCGCCAGTTGGGCGGCGACACGATCATCCTCGGCACGCAGGACAGCCAGATGGGCCGCGGCGAGACCATGGCCGACACGGCGCGCGTGCTGTCGCGCTACGTCGACGCGATCATGATCCGCACCAACCACGCGGCAAAGCTCGACGAGCTGGCGAACCACGCGACGGTGCCGGTGATCAACGGGCTCACCGACTCCTCGCACCCATGCCAGATCATGGCCGACGTGATGACCCTGCAGGAGAAGAAGGGGCCGCTCGGCAATGCGGTCGTCGCCTGGAGCGGCGACGGCAACAATGTCGCGGCGAGCTGGATCCACGGCGCCGTGCGCTTCGGTTTCGAGCTGCGCCTCGCCTGCCCCGAGGAGCTGGCGCCGCGCCCCGAGCTGATCGACTGGGCGCGCCGCGAGGGCGGCCGGGTGCGGCTGACCGCCGACCCCGAGGCGGCGGTCGCCGGCGCCGATTGCGTCGTCACCGACACCTGGGTGTCGATGGGCGCCGAGGCGAGCGTCAACCGCCACAACCTCCTGATGCCCTATCAGGTCAACGACCGGCTGATGCGCGAAGCGAAGCCCGACGCGATCTTCATGCACTGCCTGCCGGTGAAGCGCGGCGAGGAGGTCACCGCCGCGGTCGTCGACGGGCCGCGATCGGTCGTGTGGGACGAGGCCGAGAACCGTCTCCACGCGCAGAAGGGCATCCTTGCCTGGTGCCTGGCGTCGCTCGGCCCATCCCGCACCTGACCGGCGGAAAACGGAAACCGGTCGGCTGAGGCGTCTCGGCCGACCGGTTGACCGTTTCCAGCGAGCCGCCGAGCCCGATCCGATCCCGCTAGCTCTTGTCGTCGCCGCTCGCCTCGTCCTGCCGGCGGCGGATCGCCGCGCCGAGGATGTCGCCGAGGCTCGCGCCGGAGTCGGACGAGCCGAATTCGGCCATCGCCCGCTTCTCCTCGTCGACCTCGCGCGCCTTGATCGACAGCGAGACCTTGCGGGTGGCGCGATCGATCTGGGTGATCTTGGCGTCGACCCGCTCGCCGACCGCAAAGCGGTCGGGGCGCTGCTCGCTGCGGTCGCGCGACAGCTCCGACTTGCGGATGAAGCCGGGCATGCCGTCCGGCAGCGTCACATCGATACCGTTGTCCGAGGTGCCGGTGATCGTCGCGGTGACGACCTCGCCCTTCTTGACCTTGCCGACATTGGCCTCGAACGGGTCGGATTCGAGCTGCTTGATGCCGAGCGAGATGCGCTCCTTCTCGACGTCGACGTCGAGCACCTTGACCTTGACGATCTGCCCCTTGCGGTAGTCGTGCATCGCCTCTTCGCCGGGACGCGACCAGTCGATGTCGGAGAGGTGCACCATCCCGTCGATGTCGCCGGGCAAGCCGACGAACAGGCCGAACTCGGTGGTGTTGCGCACCTCGCCTTCGAGCACGCTGCCCGCCGGGTGCTGCTCGACGAACGCGTCCCACGGATTGGGCAGCGTCTGCTTGAGGCCGAGGCTGATGCGCCGCTTCGTCGGATCGACATCGAGCACCATCACCTCGACCTCCTGGCTGGTCGAGACGATCTTGCCGGGGTGGACGTTCTTCTTGGTCCAGCTCATCTCCGAGACGTGGACGAGGCCCTCGACCCCCGGCTCCAGCTCGACGAAGGCGCCGTAGTCGGTGATGTTGGTGACGCGGCCCTTGAACTTGGCGCCGGCCGGGTACTTGAACTCGACGCCGTCCCACGGGTCGGCTTCGAGCTGCTTCATGCCCAGCGAGATGCGCTGCGTCTCGGGATTGAAGCGGATCACCTGCACCTGGACGTTCTGGCCGATCGACAGCGCCTCCGACGGGTGGTTGATGCGCCGCCAGGCGATGTCGGTGACGTGCAGCAGCCCGTCGACCCCGCCGAGATCGACGAAGGCGCCGTAATCGGTGATGTTCTTGACGACGCCGTTGAGAATCTGGCCCTCCTTGAGGCTCGCCACCAGCTCCGAGCGCTGCTCGGCCCGGCTCTCCTCGAGCACGGCGCGGCGCGACACGACGATATTGCCGCGCGAGCGGTCCATCTTGAGGATCTGGAAGGGCTGCTGGGTGCCGAGCAGCGGCGCGATATCGCGCACCGGGCGGATGTCGACCTGGCTGCCGGGCAGAAACGCGACGGCGCCGGAGAGATCGACCGTGAACCCGCCCTTCACCCGGCCGAAGATCACGCCGGTGACGCGCTCGTTGGCCTGGAAGTTCTTTTCGAGCTGCGTCCAGGCCTCCTCGCGCCGCGCCTTCTCGCGCGACAGCGAGGCTTCGCCGTTCTTGTCCTCCATCCGCTCGAGGAACACCTCGACGGTGTCGCCGACATGGATGTCGGGCGGCTGTCCGCCGACGGCAAACTCCTTGAGCGGCACGCGGCCCTCGGACTTGAGGCCGACATCGATCAGCGCGGCGTCGTTCTCGATCGAGATCACGCGGCCCTTGACGACGGTGCCTTCGAGTCCGCTCGACGAGGTGCCCATCGACTGGTCGAGCAGCGCGGCAAAGCTTTCCTTGGGGGGAGCTACGGGTTCAGCGACGGCCATTCCAATCCCTCGGTCCCGGTGGCGATGCGGCCCCGCCGGGACCGAGGCGGGAGCGGGCGGCCGGCGCTCGGAATCGGGGGCGGCCGCGTTGACCCGGTTCTGCAGGGCGACGGAGGACCCGCCGATCAACGGCGGTCGGCGAGGCGCGCGATCAGGTTGGAGGCTTGTTCGAACGCCTGGTCGGCATCGAGCAATGTCGTATCGATGGTCACGGCGTCGGGAGCGGCGCGGAGCGGCGCAACCCGACGCTCGCTGTCGCGCGCGTCGCGTTCCTTCATGTCCTGCAGGACAGCGTCGTATATAGCGGCCGCACCGCGCGCCCGCAACTCCTTGACCCGGCGTTCGGCGCGCGCCTCGGGGCTGGCGGTGACGAAAAGCTTCAGCGCGGCGTCGGGGCAGACCACCGTGCCGATGTCGCGACCGTCGAGCACCGCGCCCTTCGCCGGCCCGGTTGCGAGCGGCGGCGGTTGCCGCGCGAAGGCGCGCTGCAAGTCGAGGAGAGCGGCGCGCACCGCCGGGATCGCGGCGACCACCGAGGAGGCGTGCGCGACGTCCTCGCGCAGCAGCCGCGGGTCGTCGAGCCGCGCCGGCGCGATGCCGCGGGCGGCGCGCTCCGCGGCGGCCGGGTCGGCCGGGTCGGCCCCCGCCTCGATGACGCCGAGCGCGGTCGCGCGGTAGAGCTTGCCGGTGTCGAGATGGGCAAAGCCGAAGCGCCGCGCCAGCCGGCGCGCCAGCGTGCCCTTGCCCGAGGCCGCCGGCCCGTCGATCGCGACGATCAGAGGCGTTGGCATTCAGTCCCTTGGATCGAAAACCATGCGACCGGCGGCGTCACCCGATCGCCGCGAACCCGGCGCCGAGGCGGTTCATCAGCGTCGTGAAGCCGGGGAAGCTGGTGGCGATCGGCCGCGCGTCGTCGATCCGCACCGGCGACCGCGTCGCGAGCCCGAGCACGAGAAACGCCATCGCGATGCGGTGGTCGAGCCGCGTCTCGATCAGCCCGCCGCCGGCGGGCGCGCCGCCATCGCCCTCGACGACGAGGTCGTCGCCCTCGACCGCGACCTTGACGCCGCAGGCGGCAAGCCCCTCCGCGGTGCCGGCGAGGCGGTCGCTTTCCTTGACCCGGAGCTCGCCGAGCCCGCGCATCACCGTGCGCCCGCGCGCACAGGCAGCGGCGACGGCGAGCACCGGATATTCGTCGATCATCGACGGCGCGCGGCTCGCCGGGATGTCGGCGCCACGCAGCGCGCCGGCGCGCACCCGCAAATCGGCGACCGGCTCGCCGCCCTCGATGCGCTCGTCGAGATAGGCGAGGTCGGCACCCATTTCGGCGAGGCTCGCAAGCAGCCCGGTGCGCGACGGGTTGAGCCCGACCCCCTCGACCGTCACCTCGGAGCCCGGAACGACCAGCCCGGCGACGAGCGGGAAGGCGGCCGAGGAGATGTCGCCCGGCACCGCGATCGGCGCCGCGGCGAGCTCCGGCTGGCCGACAAGGGTGATGCGCCGCCCGCCCTGCGCCAGCGGCTCGACGCGCAGGTTCGCGCCGAAATGGCCGAGCATCCGTTCGGTGTGGTCGCGCGTCGGCTGCGGCTCGACGACGGTGGTCTCGCCCGGCGTGTTGAGCCCGGCGAGCAGCACCGCCGATTTGACCTGGGCCGAGGCGACCGGCAGCGTGTATTCGATCGGCACCGGGTCGCGCGCGCCGGTGACCGCGACCGGCAGGCGGCCGCCCTCGCGCGCGGCAAAGCGCGCGCCGAAGCGCGACAGGGGCTCGGTGACGCGGCGCATCGGCCGGCTGCGCAGCGAGGCGTCGCCGGTGATGAAGCTGGCGATCGGATGGGTCGCGAGGATGCCGAGCAGGAGCCGCGCGCCGGTCCCCGAATTGCCGTAGTCGATGACGTCGGCCGGCTCGGCGAGCCCGCCGATGCCGACCCCGTCGACCCGCCAGCGCCCCTCGCCCAGCCGCTCGACCGTCGCGCCGAGCGCGCGCATCGCCGCCGCCGTCGCCACGACGTCCTCGCCCTCGAGCAGGCCGGAGATCTCGGTGCGGCCGACCGCGAGCGCGCCGAGCATCAGCGCGCGGTGCGAGATCGACTTGTCGCCCGGCACGCGGACGCTGCCGTGCAGCCCGGCAGGCGACCGCGACGCGGCGAGCGGCGCCGCGGCGGGCGCGCCGTGCTGGATCCGATCGTCAGGCATCGCTCGTTCGGCCCTGCCCTTGCCGGGACGCGGCAGCCGGCCCATATGCCGCAGCCGGGCCGCGCGCCGGCCGCGTCTTTGCCGTTGCGCGTCTTTGCTTTTGACAGGATGCGCCGGCTGTGGCAATGGCGCGCCGGCCTTTCCTGTCGTCCGAGCCTATCGAAGGAGCATCACTTGGCCAAACCCGAATGGGGAACCAAGCGGATCTGTCCCAATTGCGGCACCCGCTATTACGACCTGATGCGCGAGCAGGTCATCTGCCCGCGCTGCAGCACCCCCTACGACCCCGAGGCGTTCCTCAAGGCGCGGCGGGCGCGGCCGCCGACTCCGGTCGAGAAGGAGCTGGCCCCGGCCGGCGATGTCGACGAGCTCGAGGCCGACCTCGAGAGCGAGGATGCCGAAGTCGCCGAGGACGAGGAAGAGGCGGTACCGCTCGCCGAGGGCGAGGAGGAAGAGGAAGAAGAGATCATCGAGGATGCCTCCGAACTCGGCGAGGACGAGGACGACATGGCCGAAGTCATCGACAACGTCGAGGAAGAGGAACCCTGAAAGGTTTTGCGTTTGACGGCGGCCGGGCGGCTTCCTAAGGTCGCAGCCGGCGCGACGGGGCCATAGCTCAGCTGGGAGAGCGCTACAATGGCATTGTAGAGGTCACCGGTTCGATCCCGGTTGGCTCCACCAGATTTCGCAAGGGCTTAGTCGGCAACGGCTAGGCCCTTCAATCTTTCGGGGAGGCCGCCCTGTCGGGAGCGAGCGGCGCGCTGGACGCCGCGGGAAACCGGTCCTAGCATCGGCGGCGACCCTTGCGAAGCTTCCGGAAATGCAGCGATCGTCGCGCGTCGACTACGATGCGATCGCCGAGCTCTACGACAGCACGCCGCATCGCGAGAAATCGCCCGACCCCGAGCTGGCGGCGGTTCTGGCCGGTCGCAGCCCGGGCGCAAGGCTGACGCTGCTCGACATCGCCTGCGGCACCGGCAATCAGCAGATCGCCAATCGGGCCATCGCGCCCGGCGCCCGTCTGGTCGGGCTCGACGGCTCGCTCGGCATGCTGCGCCAGGCCCGCCGCAAGATGCCGGACATCGCCTGGGTCCACGGCGACATCGCGGCGCTGCCGTTCGCCTCGGCCGGCTTCGATTTCGTCAGCTGCCAGTACGCCTTCCATCATTTCCGCGACAAGGCCGGGATGCTGCGCGAGGCGTTTCGCGTGCTGCGCCCCGGCGGCCGCTTCGTGCTGTTCAACATGTCCCCGCAGGACGCGGAGGACTGGCTCTACTACGCCTATTTCCCGGAAACGAAGACCCGCGACTTCGCCGATTTCTGGCCGCCCGACGCGATCGCCGCGGCGATGGCCGCCGCCGGTTTTGCCGGGATCGCGATCGAACGCCGGCATCTGCACGGCGAGCGCGACCTTGCCGAGCTGTTGGCCGCGGTGCGGTGGCGCGAGCGCAATTCGCAACTGCTGTCGCTCTCGGATGCGGCGTACAAGGCGGGATTGCGGCGGATCGAGCGCGACCTCGCCGACCCGCAGGGGCCCAAGGTCCGCGCCGACCATATGTGCTTTGTCACGCTGCGCGGCGACAAAGGGTAATCGGCTCAGCCCCCGGCGAGGCGCAGCGTCGTTTCGCACAGCCGCCGCCAGGTGTCGAACGGCGGCAGCTCGCCGGCGCCGAACCGGGTGAAGCGCTCGACATGGCCGAGAAAGAGCCGCTCTTCGACGCGCAGCACCGTGCCCGCGGCATGGCGCTCGCTTGCCGGGCGGACATAAAGCAGCGCGTTGCGCCCGTAGCGGCCGAGTGCGTCGAAAAGCGCGCGCGCGTCGGCCTCGCCGGCGCGCAGCGGATGCGAATAGACGAAGATCTTCTCCGCCTCGGCGAGGTCGGCGAGCAGCTTGCGCTTGAGGAAGGCGAGCCGGCGGAGCTGCTGCCGGCGGAATGTCGCGAGCTCGGCCGGGTCGCTGAGCTCGTGCTGATAGACGCAGGTGTGGAAGGTCAGCTCATAGCGCTGCATCTCGATCATGTGCTCGGCGAGATAGCTGCCGAGCACGGTGTCGTCTTCGGTGCCGATGGCCGCGAACCCATCCGCGAGCGCGGCGAGGAGCCCTTCATAGGGCGCCAGGGCGAAGCGCAGGAGCCCGAGCGGCTCGACCCCGAACTTGCGTTGCACCGCACCGAAATCGCAGCGCTCGCCGAGGCTCTCGAAGGCCAGCATCAGCGGCGCCAGCCCGGCAGCCGACGGGGCTGCCGGTCGGGCCGCGGGTCGGGCTGTCGGGCCGCGCGCCGGCGCCTCGTGCGGCGCGTCGGCGCCCTGCAGGCGCACCCGGTATTCGAGCCAGCCGAGCCCCGCCTCCATGCGACCGGTCTCCTCGACGAGACCGCGCACCTCGGCGAGGCGACGCAACACCGCATCGGGTGCATCTCCGTTCGCCGCGATCTGCAATTCTTCGAGGATCACCGTATCGTTTTCCGGGAAGCGCTGCAGCAGCTCGGCGGCGAGCGCCTCGGCCTCGGCGCGGCGCCCGGCGAGCCGCAGCACGGTGAGCGGCGCGATCTGCGCCTCGGCATGGTCGGGAAACCGCCCGCGCACCGCCGCCCAGCGCCGCAGCGCCGCATCGTATTCGCGCCGCGCCGTCGCCACCTGGGCATGCTCGACGAGCGCTTCCAGCAACGCCGGGAACCGGGCGACGGCGGCCGAGGCCAGCGTCTCCGCCTCGTCGAGTCGTCCGGTCTGGCGCAGCGCCTGGCTCGCCCAGACATAGCCGTCCGGCTGGTCGGGCGCGGCGTCGCGCACCCGCGTCCACCACGCCAGCGCGTCTTCCCAACGCTGCTCGGCCATGTCTTGCCAGGCGAGCTGCGACAGCACCTCGGCGTCGCCGGGAAAGCGCGCCGCCGCCTCCGCCGCGATCTCGCGCGGGAGCGCGCGGCGATTCTGCGAGGCGATGCGCAGGGCCCAGACATAGCCGTCGGGATCGTCGGGGAAGCGGGTGCGCCACGCCTGCCACAAGCGCAGCGCCTCGTCCCAGTCCCGGCGCGTCGTCGCGACGACCGCGCGCAGCCGCAGCAGTTCGGGAATGTCGGGAAAGCGGCGCAGCGCCGCCGTCGCGGCGCGCTGCGCCTCGTCGAGGCGGCCGGCGAGCCACAACGTGTGGACCGGCCAGACATGGCCTTCCCAGCGCTCGGGGTGGTCCGCGCGCAGCCGCTTCCAGCAAGCGGCTGCGCGGTCCCAGGCCTGCGCCGCGGTCGCCGCCCAGGCCTCCTGCAACAGCATGGCGAAATCTGCCCGCGTCTTTTCCGCAACCGCCGCCACACTCGCCTCGCGCCCGTTTCCGGCCCGAGGCATTTAGCGCAAAAGCGATCTAAATCCCGGAAAGATCATGGTTAACGGCCGCAACCCGCGCCGCCCGGGCGCGGGACGCGACCGGGAGCTGCGCTACTTGGCGTATTTTCCGGTGAGCTGCGGCGTGATGTCGGGATAGGCGCCGGCCGTCTTCTCCTTGGCTTCTTCGTGCATCTGGAGGCGGGTCTTGCGCGCCCAGCTGCGCTTCAGCTCGTCCTTGATGCCGAATTTGAGCCGCCCGAGCCCCTCGGTCTCGAGCTCGATCGTGTCGCCGTCCATGAACGGGTTGAGGCCGCGATGGTTGGTGCCGGTGGCGACGATGTCGCCGGGCAGCAGCGTGTGGATCGTCGACAGCCAGGCGATGCACTTGGCGATCTTGTGGCCCATGTCGTCGGTGTTGAAGTTCTGCATCAGCACGCCGTTGTTCCACAGCCGGATCTGCAGCTTGAGCGGGTCCTTGATCTCGTCGGCGGTGACGAGGTAGGGGCCGATCGGCGCGAACGTGTCACGGCTCTTCATCTGGAAGAACACGTTGCCCGGCGGCGGCAGGCCGCGCGCGGAGCCGTCGATGAAGTTCATGTAGCCGAAGACGTAGCTCATCGCCTGCGCTTCGCTGACGTTCGCGCACTTCTTGCCGATGACGACGGCCATCTCGGCCTCGCCCTCGAAAATCGACGCCGGCACGTCGGGCAGCACCATCGTGTCGCCGTGGCCGATGATCGCCGAGGGGCTCTTGTGGAACGCGTTGATCGGCGCCGGCGCGCTGCGCGTGCCGTCTTCCATGTAGTTGACCGCCATGCAGTCGATCGTGCGCGGCCCCGGCACCGGCGGGCGGATGCGCACACCCGACACCGGCACGCCGCTGCCGCGCGCCGCCGCCGCCTCGAGCCGGCCGCGATAGGAATCCCAGCGCTCGATCAGCCCGTTCATCAGCGTGCCGGGGCAGATATGCGGGATGTCCTTGACCTCGGCGGACACGTCGACCACTGCATCGCCCTTCAGGACGCCGAGCTGGAAATCGTTGAAATAGAGAAGCTTCATCGTCTGCTCCTTCGTCTGTGGGCGCTTGCGTCAGGCCGCGCAGGCCCTCCCGGCGGGAGCTTATACGCTTCGCCGTGCGAAGCGAACCGACTGTCGTGCATGCCGCAATAGCGGCGTGGATCGCGCACCGCGAAGGCCACGGCGCCAACCCTCGCCGACCCGGTTTTTCGGGCCGCCCCGCAATCTCGGATCGGCGCACGGACCGCGGCTAGGGGGCGAGCTCCTGCACCACCTCCAGCACCTCGCGGCGGCGCTTGACCCGGTCCTGCCAGACCCGGTCGAAATCGGCGACCAGCGGCTTGATCGCATCGGAGGCCTGGACCGCCTGCGCCGCCTCCGCCGAGTCGAACTCGTAGAAGGCGAGGTGCGCCCCGGGCTCGCTCTTGCTCCAGCAGCGCCAGGCCCGCCGCGCGCCGAACACGCGCAGCGCCCAGGGCAGGTGGTCGGTCTCGTACCAGTGGTCGAAGCGCTCGCGGTCGGCCTCGGGAACCTCGGCGCGCACCGTGAGATAGGCCCTGGCCATGCTCAATCCCCTTCGATCGTGAACCCCACCTTCAGCGTCACCTGGAAATGATGGACCTTGCCGGCCTCGATATGGCCGCGGGTCTCGACCACCTCGAACCAGCGCAGCTCGCGCAGCGTCTTCGACGCCCGCGCGATCGCGTGATGGATCGCGTCGTCGATGCTCTTTTCCGAGGAACCGACCAGCTGAATGACGCGGTAGACGTGATCGTCCATCCCTGCCTCCCTCGCCTCTGTCGTTGCCGGGCATGGCGGCCCGTGCGCAACAATACCTGCGAACGGCGGGATGTCGCCAACGATCCGATGGCGGTCGCGGGGCGTGAGCCGCGCGGTCAGCCCGCGGCGGCGCCCGGCGCGAACGCCGTGTCGAGCGCCTCCGCCAGCTCGGCGGTGCTGTAGGGCTTGGCGAGCAGCGCCGCGCCGGGGAGCCCGTCGGCGAGCGCGCCGCCATCCCCCGAGGTGCAGACCACGGCAAGCCCAGGCCGGCGCTGCCGCGCCGCCGCGACGAGCGCGGCGCCGTCCATCGCGCCCGCCAGATGCATGTCGGTGAACAGGAGATCGACCGCCCCGCCGCGGTCCAGCACGGCAAGCGCCTCGGCCGCGCCGGCGACCGCCGCGACGCGATAGCCGAGGCGCTCGAGCATCCGCGCCGCCGCCCGGCGCAGGCCGAGCAAATCCTCGACCAGCAGTATGCTGCGGCCGGCGCCGTCATGCGCCGGCTGCGGCGCCGGTCGGGGCGCGTTCGGGCCGCTCGACGGAGCCGTGCCCGGTCCCTGCGGCAGCCGGTCGAGCAGCCGGCAGGCCTCGTCGAGCGCGGCGCGGGCGGCGTCGAGCGGCGCCGGCAGCGGCGCGGCGTCCGGCCATTCCGCCGCCAGCGTCTCGAGGTTGAGCCGCGCCGCCAGCAGCAGGTTGGCGAGGTCGTGCACGAGGCCCGCGCCGCCCGGCGCGGCGGTCGTCGGCGGGCGCGACGGCGGCGTCATGCGCCGATCCTAACCGCGATTGCTCCGCGCACAACCGGCGCGCACGGCAGCTCGGTTCCGCGGCGGTTACCGCTTGTTAACCTTGATCGCCTAGCGTCGCCCGATCATTCCGCCAGAAGCGGCGCCCGATCGATGAGAGTGCTCCTCGCCGACGACCACCATCTCGTGCGCGAGGCGATCGCCGGCTACCTGACCCGCGCCGCGTCCGACATCTCCTGCGTCGAGGCATGCGATCTGCAGCAGGTCCGGGAGCGGCTGGCGAGCGAGGATGCGTTCGATCTGGTGATCCTCGATTATCACATGCCCGGGATGAACGGGCTCGCCGGGCTCGCCGAGGTTCGCGGGCTGTTGCCCGAGGTGCCGGTGGCGATCATGTCGGGCGCGATGGACGAGGGCGACGCCGCCCGCGCGCTCGAACGCGGGGCTGCCGGCGTCATCATGAAGAACCTGCGCGGTACTGCGCTGTTGAGCGCGCTGCGCCTAATGGCCGCCGGCGAGACCTACGTGCCGCGCGCCGTCGTGGGTGCGCTGCCCAGCGCCGTGCCGGTCGCCGGCAGCCGCGCCGGCCGCCCCGCCTTCGACAATCTGACGCGGCGCGAGCTCGATTGCCTCGAACACCTGATGCGCGGCTCGCCCAACCGCGAGATCGCCACCCGCCTCGCCATCGCCGAGGTCACGGTGAAGCTCCATCTGAACAGCGCCTTCAAGAAGATGGGCGCGCGCAACCGGTCGGATGCAGTACGGATCGCCATGTTGCAGGGGATGCGCGGACTATGAGCGAAGCAGTGGACGATCGGACGCGGCAATCGGTGCTGGTGATCGACGACGATCCGGTCGTCTGCTCGGTCATCCAGCGCGTCCTCGAGCGCCGCGGCTTCGCGGTCGCGGTCGCGGGCGACGCGCAATCCGGGCTCAGCCGCTTCGCCGAGCTGACCCCCGACCTGGTGATGGTCGATATCCTGATGCCCGGCAAGGAGGGCATCGCCACGATCCTCGAGCTGCGCGAGGCCCATCCGAGCGCCCGCATCCTGGCGATGACCGGTGGCGGCAACTTCGCGGCGGGCGACGTGCTGCGCATCGCCGAGCTGGTCGGCGCCGACAACAGCCTCAAGAAGCCGTTCGCCCCGGCTGTGCTGCTCGCCACGGTCGATCGCTGCCTGGCGCGCTAGCGGCGCCGGCAAAACGCGTCCGCCGCCCCACAAAACGCGTCCGCCACCCCATACGAAGGGTTTAATTCGCAGCGCTTCGGCTGGGGGCGAGCCGCTGTGCGGGAGAGCGCCCCGGGATTAGCTTGAGCCCCAGACAAGCTCGAGCCCCCGCCATGCCCCACTCCCGAACCCTTGCCTTCCCCCCGCGCGGCGACATCCGCCTCGCGACCTACCGCGAGCGGGCAAACCGCATCGCGCACGACCTCAACAACGCGCTCATCGTGCCGTTGACCCTCGCCAGCCTGCTCGCCGAGACGCTGCCCGAGGGCCAGGACCGCCACGACGCCGAGGTCATCGTCGCCGCCGCCGAGGAAGCGCAGGCGCTGGTCGGCCTGCTGCAGGCGCTCTTCGCCGAACGCGCTGCGGACGAGAGGGAAGCGGCCTGACAATGACCGGCGTGCTGGTGATCGCCGACGCGGCGACGCAGTTCGCGGTGCGGCGAATGCTCGCCGGCAGCGGCTTCACCGTGCTGACCGAACCCGGCGCCGATGCACGCGAAACGCCGGCGCCGGCGCTGATCCTCGCCGACCTGTCGGGGAACGCGGCGGCGCCGGCGCTGACGGCGATCCGGCGGCGCTACCCGGCGGCACGGCTGCTCGCCATTCCGCGCGACCTCGGCATGCCGTTCACGCCGAGCCAGCTTCTCGCGGCGGTGCGCCTGCATCTCGCCCGCCCCGGCGCCACCACGGGATCGCCAGCGCGCTCGCCACGACCGCGATCCCGACGAGCTTGAAGACGGCGGCGAACGCCACGAGAAAGCCGGCCGCAGCACCGGCCGCACCCGACGCGCGCTCGAACCGGCTAAAGATCAGCGTCAGCAGCGCCGCGCCCGTCACCGTGCCGATCGTCCGGGTCAGAATCGAGAGGCTGCCGGCGACGCCGCGATCGGCGAGCCGCGAGGAGCGGATCACCACGTCCATGTAAGCCACCTGGAAGAGGCCGACCCCCGCGCCCTGCACCGCCAGGGTCAGCACCATGACCGCGGGCGATACGTCGGACGGCCACAGCCCGACGAGGAAGAGGCCGCTCCCCACCGCAACAAGGCCGCAGGCGGCGACGCGCTCGGCGGCGACGCGGGCGATGAGCCACCCGGCGGCGGGAGCGACGAGCGCCATCGTCGCCGAGCCGATCGCCAGCACCGCGCCGGCCAGCGGCAGCGCCATCGTGCTGAACCGCACGAAGAAATAGGGCACGAACAGCAGCACCGAAAACTGCGCCAGGTACATCAGCACGGTGACGAGGTTGATCGCGGCGAAGCCCGGATTGCGGAACAGCGCGACGCGCACGATCGGCTGCGGCGCGCGCGCCTCCCACCAGCCGAACAGCGCGAGGCACAGCGCCGCCGCGCCGAGCAGCGCCACCGTCTGCGGATCGCCGCCGACGCGCGAGACCGCGTTGATGCCGAGCAGGAGCGCGGTCAGGCCAAAGGCCAGCAGCAGCGCGCCGACGACATCGAAGCGGGCGGCTCGCTCGACCGCCCCGGGCGCCAGACCGCGCAGCGAGACGAGGCTGACGAAGGCGATCGGCGCGCGGAACCAGAACACGCCCGGCCACCCCCAGCGCGCGACCATCGCGCCGCCGATCAGCGGCCCGAGCGCCGTCGCGGTGCCGAAGATCAGCGTAAAGACGCCCACCGCATGGGCGCGCCGCTCCTCCGGGTAGAGGCCGGTGATCAGCGCCGGGGCGCAGCTGATCACGAGGCCGGCGCCGATCCCCTGCAGGAAACGGAAGAACAGCAGCCAGCCGAAGCCGGGCGCGGCGGCGCACAGCAGATAGGCGACGACGCTCCAGGCGAGCCCGGCGCGGAACACCCGCGCATGGCCGCCGATATCGCCGATCCGGCCGAAGGCCAGCATCAGCGCGGCATAGGTCAGCACGTAGCAGATGACGACCCACTGGATCGTCGCGATCGGCAGGCCGAAGCTGCGCGTGATGTCGGGAAAGCCGATATTGACCGCGGTGTCGAGCGGCACGATCGACATGCCGAGCCCGAGCATCGCGAGGCGAAACCCATGCCCGGTCCGCAGGGACCGCCGCTCGGCAATGTCGTGCGCTGCTGGCGGCAAGGCGGGTCCCGACTGTTGCGAAGGTGCGCCGGACACTCCGCTGTGGGCGCCGCGACGGGTTAGCATACCGCGGCCGCCCGACATCGCGGTAAGTTGATTGCCGAAAGAGGCGGCGGGGGCCTATCTGGCGTCCTGCCGACGACAGGCGGGGAACGCAGCGCATGACGGGCAGCGGAAGCGACGGGTTTGCGCTCGCCATCCATGGCGGGGCCGGCACGCTGCCGCGCCGGGCGATGACGGCCGAGCGCGCGGCGGCCTATCGCGAGGGGCTCGGCCGGGCGCTCGCCGCGGGGCGCGACGTCCTCGCCGGCAACGGCCTGGCGCTCGACGCGGTAACCGCGGCGGTGATGGCTCTCGAAGACGATCCGCTGTTCAACGCCGGGCGCGGCGCCGTCTTCACCCGTGCCGGCACGCAGGAGATGGACGCCGCGGTGATGGACGGTCGCGAGCGCCGCGCCGGCGCGGTCGCCGGGATCTTCGGGCCGAGGAACCCGGTGCTGGCGGCGCGCGCGGTGATGGACCGCTCGCCGCATGTGCTGCTGATCGGCGAGGGCGCCGTCGCGTTCTGTCGCGAGGCCGGACTGGCCTTCGCCGAGCGCGACTATTTCTTCACCGAGGCGCGCTGGCAGGCGCTGGCCGAGACGCTGGCCGGCGCAGCGGGCGACCGGGGCGAGCCCGACGAGGCGCGCCGGCACGGCACGGTCGGGGCCGTCGCCCGCGACCGCGGCGGCAACCTCGCCGCGGCGACCTCGACCGGCGGGATGACCGGGAAGCTGCCGGGCCGCGTCGGCGATTCGCCGACGATCGGCGCCGGCACCTTCGCGGACA
Organism: Allostellaceae bacterium; assembly: GCA_035507475.1. GTDB lineage: Bacteria > Pseudomonadota > Alphaproteobacteria > ATCC43930 > CGMCC-115725 > DATARH01. The sequence goes on from DATJOB010000117.1 coordinate 14,788, forward strand.
ACGCGACCTGCGCGGTTTCCGCCACCGGGCACGGCGAATTCTTCATCCGCTACGCGGCGGCGCACGAGATCGCGGCGCGGATCGCGCATGCCGGTCTGACGCTCGCCGAAGCGGCCGGCGCGGTCGTCGCCGAGCTCGGCCGGATCGGCGGCTCGGGCGGCGTCATCGCGGTCGGCCGCGACGGCAGCCTGGCGCTGCCGTTCAACTGCGCCGGCATGTATCGCGGCTATGTCCGGGACGACGGCGTCCTCCATAGCGCGATCTACGACGAAGGGTTCGCCGCGCCATGACCCCGCGATTCCCCGGCGCCGCAAGCGCGGTCGTCGCCGCCTTCGTCCTGGGGGTGCTCGCCCTCGACGTCGCCGCGGCGTCCGCGCAGGCGCCGCCCGCTTCGGACAAGATATCGGACGGGGTGGTCAAGATCGGGCTGATCCTCGACATGTCCGGCACCTTTGCCGACGTCACCGGCCAGGGCAGCGCGACCGCGGCGCAGATGGCGGTCGACGATTTCGGCGGCCGCGTGCTCGGCGCGCCCGTCCAGGTGGTCGTCGCCGACCATCACGACAGCCCGGATCGGGCCGCCGACATCGCCCGGCACTGGTTCGCAACCGAGCATGTCGACGCGATCATGGATGTCGCCGGCTCGTCGGAGGCGCTGATCGTCCAGGCGATCGGCGGGACGCGCGACAAGATCGTGATCCTCAACAGCGCCGGC
>DATJOB010000118.1:0-8849 GCA_035507475.1 Allostellaceae bacterium
GCGGGCTTGACGTCGAGCGCCGCGGCGCCGTCGAAGCTCACCGTGTCGCGCGGCTCGCCGGAAAGTCCGACGCCCGGGGTGATCGCCAGCCCTTTGGCCGCGGCCAGCGCGACGACGCTGTCGCCGCCGCGCCGCGCGACCAGCGCGATATGTCCGGCGTTGCGCGCGAACGGAACGTGCCGCGCCCGGCCGGACAGCCGGCCGTCGGCGCCGACCGCGATGCTGCCGTCCTCGTGGACCGGCGCGACCGTCATCGGTCCGGGCGGCGCGGCGATCCCGGCCGCCGCCAGAAGCCAGCCGGCGAGCAGCGTCTCGGCGAGCGGCACCGGCACGGCGAAGCGGCCGGCGACGCGCAGCACGGCGAAGCCGTCGGCGATCTCGGCCCCGGCCCCGCCGTACTCGTCGCCGACCCAGGTCAAGGGCAGGCCCGATTCTTCGAGCGCGTCCCACAACGCTGCCGGCCACGCGCCCTTCTCGGCCGCGTTGACCGTGTCGGCGCCGCACAGGTCCTGGAAGATCCGCGTCGCGGTGTCGGTGATGATCGAATCGGCCATGCTTCCTCCCGCGCCGCGCCGCCACGGTTCTGGGGATCGAACCATGACCCTGCGGCGATGACAAGTGACGGGGGCACCCGCCGCCGGGTGCGCGCGTCAGTTGCCCTTGACGATGTCGAGCAGCGTCTGGCCGAGCGCCGGCGCGATCTGCAGGCACTTCTCGTCGGGCACGTTGGCGGTGGTCAGCTGCAGCGAGATGCCGTTGTCGCTGTCGCCACTGCCGGTGCCGAAGGTGACGCTGATCCCGCTGTCGCTGCAATCGACGCCCCAGAGCACGGTCGCCGGCATCACCGTCACGCCCGCGGTGGTGCCGCTGCGGTCGACGATGATGAGGAGGCCGTTGCGATAGGCGACCTGGCCGCGCAGCCGGCGCTGGAATTCCGCGGTCGCCTTGGCGTCGTCCTGGAGCAGCGCGGCATCCGACTTGGCGAGATCGGGGTCGGCGGTCGGTTTCGGCTCGGCCGCCGCCGAGCCGAGCGCGCCGCAGAGCGCGAGCGCCGCCGAGAGCGCCGCCAGCCGCCTCATCGCGCCGGCTCGCGACAGCGCATCAGGCTCACCGGCTTCAGGGTCATCACCGCCTCGCCCTTCTGGTTGAGGAGCTCGACCAGGCTGGTGACGACGCCCTGGCCGGGCTTCGAGCGCGAGCGCCGCGCGCTCAGCACGGTGGCGCGCAGGCTGAGCGTGTCGCCCGGCCGCACCGGCCGCAGCCAGCGCAGCTCGTCGAGCCCGGGCGAGGCGAGGTTGCCCGACCGCGGCACGAAATGCGCGACGAGCAGCTGCATCATCAGGGCGCCGGTATGCCAGCCGCTGGCGATGAGGCCACCGAACTGGCCGGCGGCCGCGGCGTCCTTGTCGACATGCATCGGCTGCGGATCGTAGCGCCGCGCGAACCCGACGATCTCGGCCTCGCTGACCGGGAGCGCGCCGCCGCCGAACACCTGGCCGACCGGGTAGTCCTCGAAATAGCGGCCGGGCTCGCTGTTCATCGCAGGGCGGGTCGTTGCGGGTCCGGAAAATCGATGACGCTGACCTCCTCGCTCGCGGTGTCGAGCACGGCGCAGCTCAACAGCCGCCCGTTGCCCGCGTCGCGCGCATCGCCGGCCGAGCCGGGATTGACCACCAGCACCCGCCCGAGCCGCCGCGCGACCTGGCGGTGGGTGTGGCCGTAGAGCACGATGTCGGCGTCGGCCTCGGCGAAGCGCGCGAGCTCGGGGCTCTCGGGGTGGATATAGGCGCCGCGCGGTTCCCACGGCGTCGAATGGACGAGCAGCAAGCGGCGGCCGCCGCGTTCGAGCTCGAGGCGGTGCGGCCGCGTGCCGAGCCAGTCTACGAGGTCGGGCTCGCCGTCGCCACGCGCCCGCGCCCGCTCGCCGAGCGGCCCGAAAAACACCTCTTCGTGGTTGCCGACGATGGTGTGCGCCTGCCGCTCGCGCAGCAGCGCCGCCACCTCGTTCGAGAAGCGGTACTCCCAGATGCTGTCGCCGAGGCAGATCAGTTCGTCGACATCGCCCATCAGGGCCAGCGCGCGGCGCAGCCCGGCGGCGTTGCAATGGATGTCGGAAACGATGCCCAGTCGCAAAGCGCTTGTTCCGCAGGGTGATCGCTCCGGGGCGAGCGGGCGCGATCCTGCCTCGCGCGCGGCTTCTGCGGAAGCGCGAATCGCGTTACCCTGCGTCGCACCCCCCCGGCAGTCTCGACAGGAGCCTGCGATGGCCATCGTCCTCGACCACACGATCGTCCCGGCGCGCGACAAGATCGCCTCGGCGCGGTTCTTCGCCCGCATCTTCGGTCTCGCCTATGAGGGACCGCACTCGCATTTCGCGCCGGTGCGGGTCAACGAGGCGCTGACCCTCGATTTCGACGACCGCGACAAATTCGAGCCGCATCACTATGCCTTCAGGGTCGGCGAGGCCGAGTTCGACGCGATCTTCGGCCGGGTCAGGCAGGCCGGCATCGCCTATGGCAGCGGGCCGCGCTCGCGCACCGACGGCGAGATCAACCGTCGCAACGGCGGCCGCGGCGTCTATTTCGAAGACCCCAACGGCCACCTCCTCGAAATCCTCACCGCATAGGACCGACCATGGACGACCGTGCTTTCGCGTCGGCGACCGCGCTCGCCAGCCAGATCCGCGACCGGCAGATCGGCTGCCTCGAGCTGCTCGATTTCTTCGTCGCCCGCGCCGAGCGCTACAACCCGCAGCTCAACGCGATCGTCGCGTGGCAGGTCGAGGCGGCGCGCGAACGCGCCCGCGCCGCCGACGCGGCGCTGTCGCGCGGCGAGCTCTGGGGGCCGCTGCACGGCCTGCCGATGACCGTCAAGGAGTCGTTCAACGTCAAGGGGTTACCGACGACTTTCGGCAACCCGGTCTGGCGCGACAACATCGCCGCCGGCAACGCGGTCGCGATCGACCGCCTCGAAGCCGCCGGCGCGATCGTCTACGGCAAGACCAACGTACCCTACATGCTGCAGGATTCGCAGAGCTACAACGAGGTCTACGGCACCACCAACAACCCCTGGGCACTCGATCGCGGCCCGGGCGGGTCCTCGGGAGGCGAGGCGGCAGCGCTCGCCGCCGGGCTCGGCGCGCTCGGCGCCGGCAGCGACATCGCCGGCTCGCTGCGCAACCCGGCCTATTACTGCGGCGTCTACGGCCACAAGCCGAGCTGGGGGCTGATCCCGACGCGCGGGCACGCGGCGACCGCCGTGGTGACCCCGGTCGACATCTCGGTGGTCGGGCCGATGGCGCGCGACGCCGCCGACCTGGCGCTGGCGCTCGGCATCATGGCCGGCCCCGACCTGCTGCAGCAGCCGGCCTGGCGGGTCGAGCTGCCCGCGCCGCGCGCCCGGCGGCTCAAGGACTTCCGCGTCGCGGTGTGGGCGTCGCGAGCCGACGCGCCGATCGACGACAGCGTCGCCGCCCGGCTCGCCGACGCGGTCGCCGCGGTTGCCCGCGCCGGCGCCACGGTCGACGAGGCGGCGCGGCCCGACTTCGACGCGGCCGACTATCACCGGCTCTTTATGCTGCTGCTGCGCGCCGCGACCGGATCGCGGCTGACCGAGGAGGCCTATCGCGAGCAGCAGCGCATCGCCGCGACGCTCGCCCCCGATGACGACAGCCCGGCGGCGATGACCGCGCGCGGCGCGACGATCGGCCAGCGCGGCTGGGGCGCGGCCAACGAGCGGCGCAACCAGCTGCGCTACGTCTGGCACGACTTCTTCACGCGGCACGACGTGCTGCTCGCGCCGGTTGCGGCGACCGCGGCCTTCGCGCACGACCACAACCCCGACCGCGCCGCGCGCCGCGTCATGATCAACGGCCGGCCGCACCCGCATGTCGACATCACCTGGGCCGGCCTCGCCAGCCTCTGCTACCTGCCGGCGACCGCCGCCCCGATCGGGCTGACCGCCGACGGGCTGCCGGTCGGGCTGCAGGTCATCGGGCCCGAGGGCGAGGATCCGACGACGATCGAGTTCGCCCGGCTGATGGCCGCCGAGATCGGCGGGTTCGTCGCGCCGCCCGGCTATCGCTAGACGGCTATCGCTAGACGGGGCGACGCCGCCCGCGGCCGCATCGATCGGGGCGTCACGGCCGTCCCGCCAGCGCTGCCCGCGGTCGTGCGGGCCGGGCATGCGGTAGAGGAACGCGGCCGCAATTCCCGCTTGAAATCGGGCGGCGACCGGAGGAATTGGTAGGGATGGCGAGTTCGAGCGCAGCAGACGCGATGCTTGCGGGTCCGGTTGCCGGCCCCGGCGAGGCGCCGTTGTCGGCCGACGCGGCGCGCCCGGCCGCATCGTCCGTCGATCGCGGCGAGCCGGTCGAGAACCTGCCGCCGCTGGTCGAGATCGGCTTCGACCCGCCGCCGGGCGCCCCGGCCGTCGCGGCGCCGGTGGCGGGTGCCGCCGCGCCGCCCGCGACCAGCCGGCCGCCTCGCCGCAGCTTCCTCGCCGGGCGCCGCGCGCCGGCCGCCGCCGCGCCGGCTCCGGCCGACGGCGCCGCCGAGCCGATGATGATCGAGCCGGTCGCCGAAACCGCGTCCCCCGCCGCGCCGCGCTTCGTCGCCCGCGTGGCGGCGATGCTGCGCGCCTGGCTGCCGGCGACGCTGCCCGCGCGGCGCCTCGACCGCCGCCAGCGCCTGGTGCTGATCGCCGCCGCGGTGCTGATCCTGATCGGTGCGGTCGCCGACATCCTCGGCCTCGGACCGTTCGCGCGCGGTGGCTATCGCCTTTCGGGTCCGCCGCCGAGCAACCCGGCGGACCGCGTCGCCTACTACCAGAAGGGCGCCGATGCCGGCGACCCCGACGCGCAATTGCAGCTGGCGATCCTCTACGCCAAGGGCGAGGGCGTGGCGCAGAGCTATGCGACCGCGGCGAGCTGGTTCCGGGCCGCGGCGAACCAGGGCGTCGCGCGCGCGCAGTACGATCTCGGCGTGCTTTACGAGCGCGGTCGCGGCGTCACCGCCGATCAGACCGAGGCCGCCAGCTGGTATCTCAAGGCGGCCGAGGGCAAATACCCGCTCGCGCAGTACAACCTCGCGGTCTGCTACACGAAGGGCCAGGGGACGCGCAAAGACCTGCCGGAGGCGGCGCTCTGGTATCGGCGCGCCGCGGTGCAGGGCGTGGTACAGGCGATGATCAACCTCGCCACGATGTACGAGAACGGCGACGGGCTGCGCGCCTCGCCGGTCGACGCCTATGCCTGGTATCTGGCGGCGGGGCGGCGCGACAGCCAGGGCGCGGCGCGGCGCGCGCAGGACCTGTTCGGCGCGCTCTCGCATCTCGACCAGATCCGTGCCCAGGCGCTGGCCAGCGATGTCGAGGGCTCGATCCACGATCCCCAACCGTCAGGCGGCGAGACCGCGATGAGGAGCACCGATGCGAAACCCGCTACGCCGGATCGTTGAGCGTCGGCCGCCGCGCGAGGCCGGCTTCGCCGTGGCGCCGCCGCTGCGGCGCGAGATCGCGCCGGGCTCGCAGCTCCCGTCCGACGACTACCTGGTCGAGGGCGCGACCGAGCCCGAGACGCCGAGCGCCGCGCTGCGCGTCGTCCACGGCTTGCAGGTCGTCCTCGTCATCGTGCTCGCGGCGCTGTCCTTCGCGGTGTTCTGGCTGGTCGGAACGATCCTCAACCTCTTCTAGTCGGGCAGCGCCGTCGCTGCCCGTCGCCGCTCATCCCGGCCCCAGCACGGCGCGCACCGCGAGGTCGACCGGCCAGAACAGGCCGGCGGCGAACGCCACCGGAAGGCGCGACCACACGGTCGGATGACTGCCCGAGACCGGCGGCTCGGCCAGATGGAAAGCCATGTCGGCGAGCGAGGCGGCCGCGTAGAGCACAAGGAGCGCGAGCCACAGCCGGCGGCGCCGCATCACGCCGGCCGAAGCGCCGGGTCAGACGACGCGGATATTGGCGAACTGCCAGGCATCGCTGCGGTCGAGCGGCTCGGGGAACAGCCGTTCGCGGTCGTCGAGCGGCGTCCAGCTGCCGAACACGCCCACCACCTCGCCGAGATAGGGCGCGGCAACCTCGAGGACGCGCGCGAAATCCAGCTCCTCGGGTTCGACGATGCCGGCATTGGGGTGCTCGATCGCCCAGACCATGCCGCCGAGCACCGCCGCCGTCACCTGCAGCGAGGTCGCGTTGTTATGCGGCGCGACGTGGCGCGCCTCGTCGATCGACAGCCGCGAGCCATACCAGTAGACGCCGCGCTCATGGCCCATCAGCAGCACGCCGAGTTCGTCGATGCCGTCGATGATCTCGTCCATCATCAGCCGCTTCTTCGCCTGCAGCTGCCAGTTCTTGCCGTTGAGCTCGTGCAGGCTCAGCACCGCGTCGTCGCAGGGGTGGTAGGCGTAGTGACAGGTCGGCCGGTAGCTTACCCGCTCGCCGTCGCGCAGCGTCAGGTAATCGGCGATCGAGATCGATTCGCCGTGGGTGATGAGGAAGCCGATATAGGGACCTTCGAGCGGCGTCCAGCTGCGCACCCGCGTCGCCGCGCCCGGGCGCAACAGGTAGATCGCCGCGCGGCTGCCGAAATCGTGCTCCGCGGCATCCGCCGGAAGCTGGCGCTCATGCGTGCCCCAGCCGAGCTCCGCCGGCTGCGAGCCCTCGCTGAAGAAGCCGTCGATCGACCAGGTATTGACGAATTCGCCGGGCGATTTGGGGATCGAGCCGACCTGCGTGTCACGCTCGGCGATGTGGATCGCCTTGATGCCGAGACGCAGCGCCAGCTCGCCCCAGCCGGCGCGACCCTGCGGCGGCGCCGCCGCAGGGTCGCCGTGGCGCGCGAGGTCGAGCAGCGCCTGCTTGACGAAATGCGAGACGAGACCGGGGTTGGCGCCGTGCGTCAGTACCGCGGTGGGGCCCGCGCCACGCTGCCGGCGCAGCGCCAGCGCGCTCTCGCGCAGCGCATAATTGGAGCGCGCCGACGGCGGCAGGGCGGGGTCGGTGTAGCCGCCCGGCCACGGCTCGATGCAGGTGTCGAGATAGAGCGCGCCGCGCTCCTGGCACAGCTCGATCAGCGCGACGCTCGAAACCTCGACCGAGACGTTGAGCAGGAAATCGCCCGCCGCGAGCAGCGGATCGAGGACGCTGCGGTAATTCTCCCGGGTCAGCGCGATTTCGACAAAGCGCACGCCGTATTCGCTCGCGACGTCGGCACCGCGCGGCTCGGCGGTGACGATGGTGATGCGCTGGGGCGCGATCGCGATGTGTCGCAGGATGAGCGGCAGCACGCCCTGGCCGATGCTGCCAAAGCCGATGATGACAAGGCGACCGTTAAGCGTGGCGTGCGTGGCGTGCGTGGCGGCGGGCATGACTGCACGGTCTCCGAGGGACCATAGTTCCCCTAGGAGCGCTCTGCATTGCTGTCAAGCAATCGCGAAAAGCTGTGATGATCTCAAATTGTCGGGATGCGTCACGGCCGCGGCGCTTTGCGCGGTTCTGCCGATTGCTTGGGCAATCTCTTGTTTTGTCGACCATTTGCGCGGCAGTCGACGGGCCGGGCTCACGCCGTGGTGACCGGGGAGCGGCGCATTGTCGCTTATTTTTTTACCGAGGCGGGATTAGGAATAGCCGATGCGGTTTCCCGCGATGATCGGTGCCCTTGCCGGCCTGGCGCTGGCGGCGGGGCGGTTCGCGCCCGGTGCGGCGGCGGCGCCGCCCGCCGCGGCCGACCTGGTGCGCCCGGCGCTTTACGCCGAGAGCGCGACCGTGGCACCGGGCCGGACGCTGTGGCTCGACGTGCATCTGGCGATCGCGCCGGGCTGGCACGTCTACTGGCGCAATCCTGGCGATTCCGGGCTGCCGACGACGCTGCGCTGGACCTTGCCGCCGGGCTTCGCCGCCGGCGACATCGCCTGGCCGGTGCCGGAGCGCTTCGTGCTCGGCTCGATCGCCAATTACGGCTATGCCGGCGGCGCCGACCTGCTGGTGCCGATCGCGGTACCCGCCGGGCTCGACGGCGCCGCGCCGGCGCACCTCGCCGCCGCGCTCGACTATCTCGCCTGCGCCGAGATCTGCATCCCTAGCTCGGCGACGCTGGCGACCGACCTGCCGGTCGGGGACGGCGCGCCCGACCCGCGGCAGGCGGCGCGCTTTGCCGCGGCCCGCCGGCTGGTTCCCGAGCCGGCGCCGTTCGCCGCACGGTTTTCTGTCGCCGATGACGCGCTGCGCCTCGACCTGCCGGAAACCGCGCTTGCCGGGATCGACCGGCCGGACCTCGTGTTCTTCCCGGATCGCGACGACGTGATCGACCATTCGGCCGCGCAGCGCGTCGAGCGGCACGGCGACCGCATCGCGCTGGTGCTGGCCAAGTCGAGCTCTCCCGCCGCCGCGGTGCCGGCCGAGCTCGACGGCGTGCTGGCGGTGCGTGGCGCCGACGGTCTCGTGCGCGGCTACGTGATCGCCGCGCCGCCGGCCGCGCCGCCGGCGCAGGACGCCGCGCCCGCAAGCGCCGCCTGGTGGCAGGCGCTGCTCTTCGCCTTTGTCGGCGGCATGATCCTCAATCTGATGCCGTGCGTCTTCCCGATCCTGTCGCTGAAGCTGCTGAGCTTCGCCGGCGCCGAGCCGGCCCGGCGCCACCACCACGGCATCGCCTATGCCGCCGGGGTGCTGGCGAGCTTTGTCGGGCTCGGCGGGACGCTCGTCGCGCTGCGCGCCGGCGGGGCGGCGATCGGCTGGGGGTTCCAGCTGCAGTCGCCTCCGGTCGTCGGTCTGCTCGCCTACCTGATGCTGGCGATGGGGTTGAGCCTCTCGGGCGTCGCCGAGTTCGGCGCCGGGCTGGTCGGCGTCGGCGGCC
>DATJOB010000119.1:0-3633 GCA_035507475.1 Allostellaceae bacterium
CGGTCGAGAAATAACCTGGTCGAGAAATAACCCGGCCGGAAAATGCCGCGGCGCCGCCCCGACCGGATTGCGGCCTACAGGTCCTTCAGCATCGTCTCGGCGTCGGACACCTCGAACTTGCCCGGCGCCTCGATGTGCAGCGCCTTGACGACGCCGTTGTCGACCAGCATCGAATAGCGCTGCGAGCGCCGGCCGAGGCCGCCCCGCGTCAGGTCGAGTTCGAGATCGACCGCGCGGGTGAAGTCGCCGCTGCCGTCGGCCAGCATGACCACCTTGCCGTCGGTCTTCTGGTCCTTGCCCCAGGCGCCCATGACGAAGTCGTCGTTGACCGAGACGCAGGCCACCGTGTCGACGCCCTTCGCGCGCAGCGCGTCGATCTTGTCGACATAGCCCGGCAGATGGCGCTGCGAGCAGGTCGGGGTGAACGCGCCCGGCACCGCGAAGAGCGCGACCTTCTTGCCGCTGAACAGCTCGTCGCTGCTCATTTCCTTGGGGCCTTCGGGGGTGAGGTACTTGAACGTCGCCTGCGGGACCTTGTCGCCGACCTTGATGGGCATCGCGTGGTTCCTCTGGGATGGTTGGCTCGCCGGCGCCGTCGGAGGAGCGTCGCCGGATCGAGATGCGGTGCAGAGCGATAGCATAGCGCGCGCCGGCGCGTAAACTGCGGGCGCGCGCAGGACCGCAGCGGCGCCGGGCGGTTTTGTCTCGCCATTCGCGCCGCCGGGAACCTATATGTCGGAACAGGGTCACGGGAGGAACGCCGTGAGTTCGCTGACCGGACAGCTGCTCGTCGCGATGCCGCAGATGCAGGATCCGCGCTTCGCCCGGTCCGTCGTCTATCTCTGCGCGCACAGCGAGGATGCCGGCGCGATGGGGCTGGTCGTGAACAAGACGATCGACGCGCTGACGATCGGCGAGCTCTACGCCCACCTCAACATCGACGCGGCGCGCCTCGAGCGGCCGCTGCCGGTGCATTTCGGCGGGCCGGTCGATCCCGGCCGCGGCTTCGTGCTGCACAGCAACGATTATCGCGAGGAAGGCACGCTCGGCATCGGCGGCGATTTCGCGATGACCGCGACGCTCGAAATCCTGCGGGCGATCGGCAAGGGCGAGGGACCGCGGCAGAGCCTGCTGGCGCTCGGCTATGCCGGCTGGGCGCCGGGCCAGCTCGACGCCGAGATCCAGGCCAATGGCTGGCTCTCGGTCGCGGCCGACCCCGACCTCGTCTTCGGCGAGGCGCATGAGCGCAAATGGCAGCGCGCGCTCGCCAAAATCGGCGTCAGCCCCGAGATGCTGTCGGGTGCTGCCGGCCACGCCTGAACCTGCGGCGAGCCCGCCGGGTGCTGGATATCGGTCCGATCAGCTCGGATCGAGCGGCGGCGTGCTCGCCGGCGGGCGGCGATGCTTTGTCGCCTGCTCGTAGGCGTAGCCGAGGCCGAGCAGTCGCGCCTCGCTCCACGGTCGGCCGAGCAGCTCGACCCCGACCGGCAGCCCGTCGGCGGTGAAGCCGGCGGGCACGACCAGCGCCGGCAGCCCGGAATTGGCCGCGAGGTGGCAGTTGGTGCCGGGCTGCGGCTCGCCGATCGGCGCCGCCTTGCGGCGGATCGGCGGGTAGAGCAGGGCGTCGAGCCCGGCTTCGGCCATCGCCTGCAACACCGTCTGGCGCAGCGTCGCGCGGCGCGCGAGATGCTCCCAGTATTCCTTGGTGTCGCGGCTCGCCACCGCCTGCGAGCGGCGCAGGCTCGGCTCGACGACCGGGTGGACGCGCCCCGAGGCGAGGATCTCGTCGAGGCTGCGCACCGGCGCGGTCGGACGGCTGGCGAGATAGGCGTCGAGGTCGAACTTGACGTCGCTGACCAGCACCAGATGGCCGGCGTAGCGGTCGGTCAGCAGCCCGGCGAGGCCGGGGATCGCGACCTCGACCAGCGCCGCGCCGAGCCGCCGCATCGCCTCGGCCGCGTCGCGCACGAGGGCGGCGACCTCGCCGTCTTCCGGGTCGCTGCCGAAGAGATGCGTGAGCAGCCCGATCCGCGCGCCGGCGAGCGCATCCGGGCGCAGCGCCGCGGCGAAGGAAGACGGCACATTGCCGACCGCAAGCGCGGTCTGCGGATCGGCCGGGTCCCAGCCGGCGGTCGCGTCGAGCACGATCGCCAGGTCGGCGACCGAGCGCGCCATCGGCCCGCCGACATCCTGGGTGTGCGACATCGGCACGATCCCGGCGCGGCTCAGCAGGCCCTGCGTCGAGCGGATGCCGGCGAGGCAGTTATGCGCCGCCGGGATGCGGATCGATCCGCAGGTGTCGCTGCCCATGCCGAGCGCCGCGAAGCCGGCCGCGATCGCGGCGCCGGTGCCGCTGCTCGACCCGCCCGGGTTGCGGTCGGGCGCGTAGGGGTTGCGCGTCTGGCCGTAGAGCGAGCCGACGCCGACGATGCCGTAGGCGAATTCCTGCATGTTCGCCTTGCCGAGGACGATCGCCCCGGCGGCGCGCAGCCGTGCGACCAGCGTCGCGTCGCCGGGCGGGATCCAGCCGGCGAGCGTGACCGAGCCGGCCGCCGTCTGCATCCCGGCGGTCTCGTAATTGTCCTTGACGAGGATCGGCACGCCGTGGAGCGGTCCGCAGGGCGCGCCGGCGGCGCGCTCGCGGTCGCAGCGCTCGGCTTCGGCCGCGGCCTCGGGATTGATCACGGCGACCGCGTTGAGCGCCGGCCCGTTCCCGTCATAGGCCGCGATGCGCGCGAGGTAGTGCTCGACCAGCCCGCGCGAGCTGACCGACCCGGCGGCGAGCGCGGCGCCGATCTGCGCGACCGAGGCCTCGCCAGGATCGTCGCCGGGGTTTTTGGCCGGCTCCAACACGGCCACGCCGCCGCCCTAGCGCTCGACGATCGGCGGCAGGCCGCGTTCGGCGCGGACCTCGTTGATGATCTGCAGCACCCGCTCGCGATAGGGGCGGAACTGGATGCCGAATTCCTGCACCACCCGCGAATTGTCGATCATGAAATTGCCGCTGCGCTCGCGCCCGCCGGTCTCGTGGTCGAAGCCGATCTGCGCGTCGGGGATGAATTCGCGCACGATATCGGCGATCTCGCCGAGGCTGATCGTCTGGCCGCCGGTGTTGTAGATCGCGTGCTCAGGTTTGTCCTTCATCGCGACGCGGGCGAAGATTTCGGCGATCTCGTCGACATGCACGGGCGCGCGCATCGCGTCCTTGTAGGGCATCGTCACCGGCTCGCCGCGCGCCGGCTTGGTGACGATGAAGACGTGGTCGACCGAGCCGAAGATCTTGTCGGGGCCGGTGACGTTGGCCGGGCGGATCGTGGTGATCTCCATGCCGTGCTTCTCGCGGTAGTCCTGCGCCTGCCATTCGTTGAAGATCTTGTGCATCGCGTATTGCACATGGCCGTGCTTGAAGTCGGTCTCGTCGACCAGGCGCTCGCCGTAATGCTTCTGCTCGCCCGAGACCGCGACCGAGCTGGCATAGACGACCCGGTTGACGCCGCCGAGCCGCGCCGCCTCGAAGCAGTTGTCCATACCGAGCACGTTCAGTTTGAACGCGACGCGCGGCGGCAGGTCGCTGCCGATGTAATAGGCGAGGTTGATGACGCGGTCGGGCTTCGCCTCGATGATCCGCGCCTG
>DATJOB010000120.1:0-35906 GCA_035507475.1 Allostellaceae bacterium
CCTGTAATTACGAAACAGGCTCCGAAGCTCAGAAATGAACACCGGTTCGAACGTCACCCCTGCCCTCGCCGCGGAGATGGGGCTGTCGGCGGAAGAATTCGCGCGCTGCGAAGCGATCCTCGGGCGCACGCCGAACCTGACCGAACTCGGCGTGTTCTCGGCGATGTGGAGCGAGCATTGCTCCTACAAATCGTCAAAGGTCTGGCTCAAGACGCTGCCGACCGAGGGGCCGCGGGTCATTTGCGGGCCGGGCGAGAATGCCGGGGTCGTCGATATCGGCGATGGCGACGCGGTCATCTTCAAGATTGAGAGCCACAACCACCCGTCGTTCATCGAGCCCTATCAGGGCGCGGCGACCGGTGTGGGCGGCATCCTGCGCGACGTGTTCACGATGGGCGCGCGGCCGGTCGCGCTGCTCAATTCGCTGCGCTTCGGCGACCCGGCGCACCCGAAGACGCGCCATCTCGTCGCCGGCGTCGTCGCCGGGATCGGCGGCTACGGCAACTGCGTCGGCGTGCCGACGGTCGGCGGCGAAGTCCAGTTCCACCCGAGCTACAACGGCAACATCCTGGTCAACGCGATGTGCGTCGGCATCGCGCGCGCCGACCGCATCTTCTATTCGGCGGCCTCCGGCGCCGGGAACCCGGTCATCTATGTCGGCGCCAAGACCGGGCGCGACGGCATCCACGGCGCGACGATGGCCTCGGCCGAGTTCGACGAGACGGCCGTCGAAAAGCGCCCGACCGTGCAGGTCGGCGACCCGTTCACCGAGAAGCTCTTGATCGAGGCGTGCCTCGAATTGATGGCGACGAACGCGATCGTCTCGATCCAGGACATGGGCGCCGCGGGGCTCACCTCGTCGGCGGTCGAGATGGCCGGCAAGGGCGGGCTCGGCATCGAGCTCGACCTCGACCGCGTGCCGGTGCGCGAAGAGGGCATGAGCCCCTACGAGATCATGCTGAGCGAGAGCCAGGAGCGCATGCTGATGGTGCTGCGCCCCGGCAGCGAGGGCGAGGCGCGTCGCGTCTTCGAGAAATGGCAGCTCGACTTCGCGGTCATCGGCCATGTCACCGACACCGGGCGGCTGATCCTCAGGATGCACGGCGCGCTCGCCGCCGACATCCCGGTCGGGCCGCTCGTCACCGAGGCGCCGCTCTACCGCCGCCCGACAGAGCCGCGCGCCAAGCCGGCCGATATCGATGCGAGCACCCTCCCCGCCCGCGATCCGCTCGACTGTTTGAAGAGGCTGCTCGCCTGCCCCGACCTCGCCTCGAAGCGCTGGGTCTGGGAGCAATACGACCATCTGGTGATGGGCAACACCGTCAAGCGGCCGGGCGGCGACGCCGCGGTGGTGCGGATCGGCGACGGGCCGAAGGCGCTGGCGCTCGCCACCGACTGCACGCCGCGCTATTGCCGCGCCGATCCGCTCCGCGGCGGCATGCAGGCGGTCGCCGAAAGCTGGCGCAACCTGACCGCGGTCGGCGCGCTGCCCCTGGCGCTGACCGATTGCATGAATTTCGGCAACCCCGAGAAGCCCGAGATCATGGCCGAGTTCGCCGGCGCCGTCGCCGGCATGCGCGCCGCCTGCCTGGCGCTCGACTACCCGGTCGTCTCGGGCAACGTCTCGCTCTACAACGAAACCAGCGGCAGCGCGATCTGGCCGGCCCCGGTGATCGGCGGGGTCGGCCTCATCGCCGATGCGGCGCAGGCAGTCGACCTCGCGCTAAAGGCCGACGGCGATGCGCTGCTCCTGATCGGTGCCACGGAAGGCCGGCTCGGCGCTTCGCTCTACCTGCGCGAGATCGAAGAGCGCGAGGACGGCGCGCCGCCGCCGGTCGATCTCGCGGCCGAGCGTCGCCATGGCGATTTCGTGCGCGGCCAGATCGCCGCCGGCCAGGTCTCGGCCTGCCACGATGTCAGCGATGGCGGGCTTCTCGTCGCGATCGCCGAGATGGCGATGGCCGGCGGCCGGGGCGTTGCGCTCGACGGCATCCCGGTCGGCGCCGCGTTCCTCTTCGGCGAGGACCAGGGGCGCTACCTGATCGAGACCGCGTCGCCCGACGCGCTATTGGCGGCCGCGCAGAAAGAGGGTATATACGCGCAACCGATCGGCATCGTCGGCGGGGCCGCGTTGACACTCCCCGGCGGGGATGCCATATCGGTTTGCGAACTCACGGCCGCCAACGAGGCGTGGCTCCCGGGCTATATGGCGGGGGCCTAGCGACGGGGACCAGCCATGGCGATGGACGCGGCGACGATCGAGCGGCTCATCAGGGACGGGCTGCCGGACGCGCAGGTGTCGATCGAGGATCTGCGCGGCGACGGCGACCACTATGCCGCGCATGTCGTCTCCGGCGCGTTCCGCGGCAAGACGCGCGTCCAGCAGCACCAGATGGTCTATCAGGCGCTGCGCGGGCGGATGGGCAACGAGCTTCACGCGCTCGCGTTGCAGACGAGCGCTCCCGAGGATTGAAGAGGACCGAGCGATGGATACCACCGTACACGACCGCATCCGCCAGCAGGTGACCGACAACCCGGTCGTGCTGTTCATGAAGGGCACGCCGGTCTTTCCGCAATGCGGCTTCTCGGCGACCGTGGTGCAGATCCTCAGCCATCTCGGCGTCAGGTTCAAAGGCATCGACGTGCTCGCCGACTCGTCGGTGCGCGAGGGCATCAAGGAATTCTCCGCCTGGCCGACGATCCCGCAGCTCTACGTCAAGGGCGAGTTCATCGGCGGCTGCGACATCATCCGCGAGATGTTCGAGACCGGCGAGCTGCAGCAGATGTTCGAAGAGAAGGGCGTCGCACTGCGCGCCTGAGCGCTGGCCCTCGCCCGTTCCACGCCGGCCCGTCCCACGCCGACCGGCGTGGCCCGGCGCGCCGCATGCGCAGAGCGCGGAGCGCATGGATCGCGGCTGCATCGCCAGGCGACCGATAAGGGCGCATCCCTCCTTGCGCCGCCTCGGCTTTTCCGTATAGTGCCGCGCTCCCTTGCCGGCCGCCCGTGCGACAAAGCACTGGCCGTCGGCTCGGCCCGGCCGGCGCGACGCGCTCCGGGCCAATCAGCCATAAGGGCCCTGTGATATGCCGCTCTACGAAAACGTCTTCATCGCGCGCCAAGACATCTCCGGCGCCCAGGTCGACGCGCTCGCCGACCAGTTCACCCAGCTCGTCGCCGACAATGGCGGCGAAGTGAAGAAGCGCGAGAACTGGGGCCTGCGAAACCTCGCCTACCGCATGAAGAAGAACCGCAAGGGCCATTACGTGCTGTTCAACCTCGACGCGCCGCCGGCGGCGGTCGCCGAGCTCGAGCGCACGATGCGGATCAACGAGGACGTGCTGCGCTACCTGACGATCCGGGTCGACGCGCTCGAAGAAGGCCCGTCGCCGATCATGCTCAACCGCGGCAGCCGCGACGACCGGCCGCGCCGCGGCGATCGCGACCGCGACCGCGACCGCTACGAGGAGCGGCGCGAGGAGCGGCGCGAGGAGCGCCCCTATCCCGAGCGCGCGCCGAGCGCGAGCGAGACGGCGGAGGCCTAGATGGAAAGCCAGAGCGCTTCGGGCGGCCCCGGCCGGGCCGCCGCCGCAGCCCGGCGGCCGTTCTTCCGGCGCCGCAAATCCTGTCCGTTCTCGGGGCCGAACGCGCCGAAGATCGACTACAAGGATGTGCGCCTCTTGCAGCGCTTCATCTCCGAGCGCGGCAAGATCGTGCCGAGCCGCATCACCGCGGTGTCGACCAAGAAGCAGCGCGAGCTCTCGCAGGCGATCAAGCGGGCGCGCTTCCTCGGCCTGCTACCCTACATGGTGCAATAGGGACGCCCGGCGATGATCGAACTGATCCTGCTCGAGCGCGTCGAGAAGCTCGGCCAGATGGGCCAGATCGTCAAAGTGCGCCCGGGCTTTGCCCGCAACTATCTGCTGCCGCAGAAAAAGGCGATGCGCGCGACCAAGGATAACCTCGCCTATTTCGAGACGCAGCGCGCGCAGCTCGAGGCGAGCAACCTCGCCCGCCGCAGCGAGGCCGAGCAGGTCGCCGGCAAGCTCGACGGTCTGCACGTCGTGCTGATCCGCCAGGCCGGCGAAGGCGGCCAGCTCTACGGCTCGGTCTCGGCGCGCGACATCGCCGATGCGGTCACCGCCGCCGGCTTCACCGTCGAGCGGCGGCAGATCGTCCTCCACCGGCCGATCAAGACGCTCGGGCTCCATCCGATGCGGCTGATGCTGCATCCCGAGGTCTCCGTCACCGTGACCGCCAACGTGGCGCAATCGGCCGAGGCGGCGGAGATGCAGGAGGCCGGCATCGACCCGCTGCGCGAGCGCGACGAGGACGAGGACGAGGCACCGGCCGCCGAAGAGCCGGCCGCCGGCTAGTCGCCTCCGCGTCGCGCCGCGACGCTTGTTTTGCGGCGCCGAACTGGCCGATAGTTAGCCTCTTGGTTGTGTAACAGGGCGTCGGCGCCATGTTGCTTGCGCGGCTGCTTTCCCGGCTCATCCGCATCGGCCGGCTCGAACTCGTCGACGCGCGCGGCGGACGCCACGTCTTTGCCGGCGCACCCGGCCCCTCGGTCGCGGTCCGGTTGCAAGATCCGGCGCTGCACTGGAAATTCGCCGTCAAGCCGCGCCTCGCCGTGCCCGAAGCCTATATGGACGGCACGCTGACCCTCGAAGCGGGCGGCATCTACGACCTGATCGAGCTCCTGGTCCGCAACGACGAGCGGATGGCGGCGAGCCGGCTGTGGCGGCTCGGCGAGCGGCTGCGCACCACGACGCGGCGGCTGCACCAATACAACCCGGCGGCGCGGTCGCGGCGCAACGCGGCCCACCATTACGACCTCTCGGATGAGCTTTACGAATTGTTCCTCGACCGCGACCGGCAGTATTCCTGCGCCTACTTCCTCAACCCGGACGACGACATCGACACTGCGCAGCTCAACAAGCGCCGGCACATCGCGGCGAAGCTGCTGCTGCGGCCCGGTATGAGGGTGCTCGACATCGGCTCGGGCTGGGGCGGGCTGGCGCTCTATCTGGCGAGCGAATGCGGCGTCGAGGTGACCGGGCTGACGCTGTCGAGCGAGCAGCTCAAGGTGGCGCGGCGGCGCGCGGCGCAGGCCGGGCTCGCCGACCGCGTCCGCTTCGAGCTGCGCGACTATCGCCAAGAGCGCGACACCTACGACCGCATCGTCTCGGTCGGCATGTTCGAGCATGTCGGCGTCAACCAGTACCCGGTGTTCTTCGACCGCGTGAAGGCGCTGCTCAAGCCCGACGGGGTCGGGCTGCTGCACTCGATCGGCCGCATGGACGGCCCCGGCACCACCAACCCCTGGCTGCGCAAATACATCTTCCCCGGCGGCTATTCGCCGGCGATCTCGGAGGTGGTGCCGATGGTCGAGCGGGCGCGGCTGTGGATCACCGACATCGAGGTGCTGCGCCTGCATTACGCCGAGACGCTGAAGGCGTGGCGGCGCCGCTTCCTGCAGCAGCGCGACCGGGTGCTGGCGCTCTACGACGAGCGCTTCTGCCGGATGTGGGAGACCTATCTCGCCGGTTCCGAGATTGCGTTCCGCCATGGCGGGCATCTGGTGATGCAGATCCAGATGGCGAAGGCGGTCGATACCGTGCCGTTGACCCGCGACTACATGGTCGACTGGGAACGCGCGCACCGCGAGGCCGACGATCGCGCCGCCTAGCGGCAACAGGCTGAGCGACAAGGGCGAATCGATTATTATCCCATTTGTTTCCACAGCCCTATTCACTACTCCTCCGGGAGTTTTTTCACACTGATATCCGCCGCTCTTTTTGGCGGATACATGGATTTCGCAACGCCGCGCGCGGACGTGGTGGTATCCTCCCGGCCATGCAATCCGCCGTCTCTTCGGTCACACCGCTGCGCGACGGCGATCCCGAGCCGATCCGCGTCGCGCCCTACAACATCGAGGCCGAACAGGCGCTGCTCGGCGCGATCTTCGCCAACAACCGCGCTTTTGAGCGGGTCGCCGACTTTCTTCAGCCCGAGCATTTCGGCAATGGCGCGCACCAGCGCATCTTCGCCGCGATCGGCAAGCTGATCGAGCGCGGCCTGCCGGCGACGCCGATCGCGCTGAAAAACCTGTTCGACCAGGACAGCACGCTCGCCGAGATCGGCGGCGGCGCTTATCTCGCGAAGCTGGCGGCGGCGGCGGTGACGATCATCAACGCCGAGGATTACGGCCGCCGCATCCACGATCTGCACCTGCGGCGGCAGCTGATCGGGCTCGGCGAGGACGTCGTCAACGACGCCTTCCGCCACGACCTCGACGACCCGGCGGCAAGCCAGATCGAGCGCGCCGAACAAAAGCTCTACGAGCTCGCCAGCGTTGGCCAGACCGAAGGCGGGCCGCGACCGTTCCGCGCCGCGCTGACCGATGCGCTCACGGTCGCCGAGGCAGCGTTCAAGCGCAGCGGCCGCATCGTCGGCGTCGCCACCGGGTTCACCGATCTCGACCGCAAGCTCGGCGGGCTTCACCCCTCCGACCTGATCATCGCCGCCGGCCGGCCGGGCATGGGCAAGACCGCGTTCGCCACCAACATCGCCTTCAACGCGGCGCGGGCGCGCGCCGCGGCGATCGCCGAGGCGGGACCGGCGGCCGAGGACGGCGCGGTCGTCGCGTTCTTCTCGCTCGAAATGTCGGCCGAGCAGCTCGCCACCCGCATCCTCGCCGAGGAAAGCGGCGTCCCTTCCGACCGCATCCGGCGCGGCGACGTGCGCAAGGAGGATTTCGACCGCTTCGTCGCGGCGAGCCAGCGCCTCGCCGCGGTGCCGCTCTTCATCGACGACACGCCGGCGCTCTCGGTCGCGGCGCTGCGCACCCGGGCGCGCCGGCTGAAGCGCCAGCAGGGGCTGGGGCTCCTCGTCGTCGACTACCTGCAGCTGATGCGGCCGGCCGCGCAGCGCAACGGGCCGGAGAACCGGGTCCAGGAGATTTCCGAGATCACCCGCGGCCTCAAGGCGATCGCCAAGGAGCTCGCCGTGCCGGTGCTGGCGCTGTCGCAGCTGTCGCGGCAGGTCGAGCAGCGCGAGGACAAGCGCCCGCAACTCGCCGATTTGCGCGAGTCGGGCTCGATCGAGCAGGACGCCGACGTCGTCATGTTCATCTTCCGCGAGGAATATTATCGCGGCCGCGAGCCCAAGAAGGGCGAGAACGAGACCCAGGAGAAGTTCAACCAGAAGATCGACGAGTGGAAAGAATACATGGAGAAAATCCACGGCGTCGCCGAAATCATCGTGGAAAAGCAGCGGCACGGCCCGATCGGCACGGTCAAGCTGCACTTCGAGGCGGAGATCACCCGCTTCGACAACCTGGTCGATGCGGGGACCTTGCCGGCGCATTACTAGGCCGGATCGGTTCGCGGCAGAAGCCCGGCTGTTCGATCAATTTCTGTCGTCATCCCCGGGCGTGACCCGGGATCCGCTTGGATGGCCGGGTCAGCCCGGCCCAAGGGACCACGGCTGGCCGGGTCAGGCGCGGCCCAAGGGACACGGATGGCCGGGTAAAGCCCGGCCATGACGAGCCGCGAAACTCGATCTCGGCCCGACCGAATGTCGGCCTCTTGTCGGCGTGTCAGAACGAGGCTTCGCGCCGCCCCGGGTTGCCGCCCGGCAGGAACTCGAGGAGCGCGGCATCGAGCCGCGCCAGCTCGTCGCCGAGCCTTTGGACCAGGACGCTGCCCTGCTCGCGCAACTCGTCGGCGCCGATCTCGCGCAGCGACAACAGCAGCTCGCACAGCCGCAGCCCGCCGAGATTGGCGGCGCAGCTGCGCAGCGCGTGCAGACCGCGGGCGAAGCCGCTGGCATCGGCCGCCGCCGCGGCGCGCACGATGCGGTGCATGATCTCCTTGGCGTCGGCGCGGAAGCTGTCGATCACCTCGGCGAGAAACCCGTCGTCATCGCCGAGCCCGCGCAACGCGGCGATCGCCCGCGGATCGACGGTCGGGGTCTCGCCGCCGAACCGCGGATGCACCGAGATCGGCGTCACCTGCGAGCCGCCGTCATCCGCCGCCGGTTCCGCCGCCAACGGCCCGGCGCCGGGCGCGACGGCCTCGCCGCTCGGCAGCAGCACCGGACGCGGCGAGGCGCCGTGCCACAGCGGCAGCGCATGCAGCGCGTTGGCCAAGAGCTGGGCGTCGAGCGGCGCCGGCAGCACGGCGTCGAGCTCGCCGTCGGCGAGCTCGCTCAGCCCGTCGATCTGCGCCGCCTCGGCGACCACGATGACGAATGACGGCGCCTCGGCGCCGGTCACCGCGCGGTGCGCGAAGCTGAGCGCCGCCAGCGCATGGCTGCGCCCGTCGACGATCAGCACGCTGCACGCGCCGTCGCGGCGGTCGACAAAGCCGAGCGTGCCGCCGAACCCCTCGATCCAGCGCGGGTCGCCGTGCCAGGCGTTGAGCGGCTCGGCGAGCTCGCTGGCGAACTGGCTGTCCTCGGTGGCGATCAGCACCATGCAATGGGCGAGATCGAGCGCCCCCTCGGTCGCCGGTTCGTCGACCGCGAGCGGCACGGTGATCGCGAAGGAGCCGCCGCGCGCCGCACTGCCGCTATCGACCGCGATCCGGCCGCCCATCAGCTCGACCAGCCGCTTGACGACGGCCAGCCCGAACGCGCCGTGGGCGCCGGGGGCCGCGCCGCCGGCTTCGGGCCGCGCGTTGAACGGGTCGAACAGCGCGGCGGCGTCGGACGCGGCGATCGGCCGCCCCTCGTCGCGCACCGTCATCCGCAGCCGGAGGGTGTTGGCGGCGAGCCCCTCGGCGTCGATCGCGATACGCACCGTGCCGGCGGCCGTCACCTCCAGCGCGCGCGCCACCAGGTAATCGAGGATCTGCGCCAGCTGCTGCGGCCAGCCGCGCAGCCGATAGGGCAGCGCCGGGTCGATCTTGACCGCGAGCTTCAAACCGCGCGCCTTCGCTTCGGCGCGGCGATCGGCGAGGGTCCGGTTGACCAGGCGATGCAGGTCGAAACCCTCGACCGCGGGCACGAAGGCGCCGGCCTCGATCGCCGAGAAGTCGAGGATGTTGTTGACCTGCGACAGCAGCGCGCGCGCCGAGGGCACCATGCTCGGCCCCTCGGGCTCGCGCTCGGTCGCGGCGCGGCCGGCCGCGTCGACATTGCCGATGATCGCGTCGAGCGGCGCGCGCAGCGCCTGGCTGATCACCATCAGGAAGCGGGTGCGGGCGGCCTGCGCGGCAGCCGCCGCGGCGCGCGAGGCGGCAACCTCGCGCACCATGCTGCCGACATAGGCGGGCAGCACCACCATCGCGATGCCGAGCCCGCCGGCGAGCAGCGCCTGCTCACGCCAGAAGGCGGTGGTCGCGACCACCGCGGCGAAGCCGATCAGGTTGGCGACCGAGGCCGCGGCAAGCGCCGCGGGCCCGAAGCGGAACCCGGCATAGAACGCCGCCAGCAGATAGACCGGCAGCCAGGGCGCGGTCGGCATCGCGCCGAAATGCAGAAAAGCCGACAGCACGCCCGCGTCGAAGATCGACCCGAGATAGTAGCGCAGCGGCGACGGCACCGGGTCGAGGATGGTGAGCAGCAGGAACAGCCAGGAACCCGCAAGACCGAGCGCGGCGACGATCTGGCACGGCGCCGCCAGCTCGGCGAAATGCGGCATCGCCCCGACGACGAAGCCGTAACCGAGCGCCGCCGCCGCGACGAAGACGCGCAGCACCGCCTGCTCGTGCTCCTTGTCGCCGCGCAGCCGGAAATTCTCGCGCACCCCTTCGAGCCCGAGCAGCGCGGTGACGAGACCGGCGAGCGCCGGCGCCAGGATGAGGATGCCCGACAGCGCGATGGCCACCGGCACGCCGCCCATCATGCCGAGCTCGCCGGGCCGCGCGGTGAACAGCAGCGGCGGCAGCACGCCGGCGATCGCCAGCGCGCAGACGATCAGCCGGGTGTGGCGCGGCGCGGCGGGATTTGCGCCAAGGTTCGCAGCGGCGCTCGCGGCCGGGTTTGTGCCCAGGTTCGTGCCCAGGTTCGTGGCCGGCTCCGGGACCGCGAGCGGCGGAACGACCGGTTCCTCCGCGGGCCGGAACAGCGGGGGTCCCAACGAGGCTATCGAGCTGCGCGACACGGCCAACCCCTATCCTGCTGAAGATGCGGCGATCTTTCGCAATCCAAAAAGCAACCCCCCGCCCTAGCCCGCTGACCGGGTCTCGGCCGGCGACCCGCCCGCATTGTCGAGCGAGCGCGACACCGGGAACGCCACCGTGACCGTCGTGCCGACATGCTTGATGCTGTTGATCGTCAAACTCGCGCCGTGCAGCTCGGCCAGGCCGATGGCGAGCGGCAGGCCGAGCCCGGTGCCGGCGTGCTGCCGCGTCCACGGCCCGGTGACCTGGCCGAAGCGCGTCATCGCCAGCTCGACCTCCTCGGGGTCCATGCCGATGCCGCGGTCGATGACCGCGATCACCGCCGCCCCGGCATCGTTTTTGAGGATGATCTCGACCTCGCCGCCCGGCCGGCTGAACTTGATCGCGTTGGTCGCGAGGTTGAGCACGATCTGCTTGATCTTGCGCAGGTCGCCGCGCAGCCGCGGAACCTCGCCCTCGCGCCGCGCGGTGAGCTTGACCTCGGCCGACTTGGCCTTGTCCTCGACCAGCACGATCAGGTCGGCGATCGCCTTCGGCAGATCGATCGCCTCCTCGATCAGCTCGAACTTGCCGCTTTCGAGCTTCGAGACGTCGAGGATGTCGTTGATGATGCCGAGCAGGTGCTCGGCGCTCGCCAGGATGTCGCGGGCATAGCCGACATAGCGCGTCGTCGCGATCGGCCCGAGCATCTCGCTCGCCATCACCTGCGAGAAGCCGATGATCGCGTTGAGCGGCGTGCGCAGCTCGTGGCTCATATTGGCGAGGAATTCGGTCTTGCTGCGGTTGGCGATCTCGGCCTGCTCCTTGACCGCGAGCAGGTCGAGCTCGGCGCGCTTGCGGGCGGTGATGTCGAGCGAGACGGTGACGACCATCGCGCCGTCGCCGTCGTGGTAGACCGACTTCGTCGTCAGCAGGTCGCAGAAATTGCCGTCCCGGTCGACGATCTCCTCCTCGAACGAGGCCGGCAGGATTTCGCCCGCCAGCAGCCGCGCGTCGAGGTCGGTGAGGCGGCGCGCGAGCGCGTCGTCATGCGCCTCGAGCGGCCGGCGGCCGATCAGCCGTCCCGGCCGCAGCCCGACAAACGAGGCGAAGCGGTGGTTGCAGAAGATGTAGCGGCCGTCGCCGTCAGTGGCGCAGACCATCGCCGGCACCGCGTCGATGACGCGCAGCAGGCGCTCGTGGGCGCGCGGCAGCGACGGCGGCTCGCGCGCCGCCTCGCTCTCGCGCGCGCTGTGCTCGTAGCGTCGCAGGCGCAGCAGGTTGCGGACGCGCAAGCGGAATTCGACCGGGTCGATCGGGCTGAGCAGGTAGTCGGCCGCCCCGGCGGCGAGCGCGCGCCGGATCGCGTCGCGCTCGTCGGCGGCGGCGACGACGACGACCGGAATCTCGCCGCAGCCGCGCTCGTCATGCAGCTGCATGGCGAAGCCGGCGGCGTCGAGCCGCGCCATCTCGGCGGCGACGATGACGAGGTCGGGCCGCTGCTCGGCGCAGGCGGCGAGCGCCGCCGCGGGATCGGCAAAGCTCTGAAGCTCGACCGAAGGGCCCAGCGACAGGGCAAGGCGGCCGAGAATCTTGAGGTTGGTGGCGCTGTTGTCGACAACAGCCACCAGTTGCGATGGCAACGCGCGGATCCCCTGCGGCGCTGGTCAGGACGCCTCACTCTATAGGGGCGTCCGCGCCCCGCGGTTGCGCTCGGCGTTCGCTTGCGAAACCTGTGGACTTACAATGCCTTCCGCGTCGCATTGGAGGAGGCGTGAGGGCGCCGATCGCGGACCGGCGCGCGCGCCGATTCGGCATGCCGTCCGGAAACCCGGCGCTCGCGCCGCCGGGCGCTCGCGTATAAGCTGCCGGCGGCAGCGGAGCGGGGCATGAGCGGCGACTACGAAACCATCCGCATCGACGACCGGGGCGGCGGGCTGACCCTCGTCACCCTCGACCGCCCGGCCGTCGCCAACGCGATGAACACGCAGATGGGCCGCGACCTCCTGGCCTTCTTCGACGCGGTCAACGCCGACCCGCTCGCGCATCGCGCCATCGTGCTGACCGGTGCCGGGGACAAGGCGTTCTGCGCCGGCGGCGACCTCAAGGAACGGCTCGGCATGTCCGACGAGACCTGGCAGGCGCAGCATCTGCTGTTCGAGCGGGCGATCCGCGCCTTCATCGGCTGTCCGGTGCCGGTCGTCGGCGCGATCAACGGCGCCGCCTATGCCGGCGGCTGCGAGCTGGCGCTGTGCTGCGACTTCCTCTACGCCGCCGAGAACGCGCGCTTCGCGCTCACCGAGGTGACGCTGGGGATCATGCCGGGCGCCGGCGGCACCCAGAACCTGCCGCGCGCGGTCGGCGAGCGGCGCGCCAAGGAGATCATCCTGACCGGGCGCCCGTTCACGGCGCGCGAGGCTCATGAGTGGGGCATGGTGAACCGGCTCTGCGCGCCCGAGCGGCTGCTCGACGAGACGCTGGAAACCGCGCGCCGCATCGCCGACAACGCCCCCATCTCGGTGCGCCAGGCGAAGCATTCGATCCATTACGGGCTGCAGATGGACCTGGCGAGCGGCATGATGCTGGAGATCGAGGCCTACAACCGCATGGTGCCGACCGAGGACCGCCGCGAGGGCATCGCCAGCTTCAACGAGAAGCGCAAGCCGGTGTTCAAGGGACGTTGAGGAGGAACGAGATGGACGGTTCGATCGTCAGCGCCGACAGCGGTCTCACCCGCGCCCTCGCCGAGCGCGCCTGCGCCGTCGCCTACGACGCGCTGCCCGAGCCGGTCCGCGAGCTGGCGCGGCAATGCGTGCTCGACTATCTCGCGGTCGGGCTCGCCGGGGCCGACGATCCGCTCGCCGGCATCCTGCTCGACGAGTTCCTCGAAGCCGGCGGCACCGCGGACGCGGCGGTGATCGGCCATGCGGCGCGGCTGCCGGTGCTGTCCGCGGCGCTCGTCAACGGCGCGATCGCGCATGCGCTCGACTATGACGATGTGAACCTGGCGATGCCCGGTCACGTCTCGGTCGCGATCCTGCCGGCGCTGCTCGCGCTCGCCGAGGAGCGCCAGGCGTCGGGCCAGGCGGTGATCGCCGCCTTTGTCGCGGGCTACGAGGCCTGCTGCGGGATCGGCATGGCGCTGCGGCCCGGCCATTACGAGCGCGGCTTCCATGCCACCGGCACGGTCGGCGCGTTCGGCGCGGCGGCGGCTTGCGCGCACCTTCTCGGCCTCGACCCCGAGGCGACGGCGCGCGCGCTCGGCATCGCCGGGACCCAGGCGGCCGGCCTCAAGTCGCAGTTCGGCACGATGTGCAAGCCGTTCCACGCCGGCCGCGCGGCGCAAAACGGCCTCCTCGCCGCCCGCCTCGCGGCGCGCGGCTTTTCGAGCCGCACCGACCTCGTCGAATGCGCCCAGGGCTTCGCCGCGACCCATGCGCCGGAGTTCCGCCCGGAAAAGGCGCTCGCCGCGCCGCCGCAGGGCTTTCACATCCTGGCGAACCTCTTCAAGTACCACGCCGCCTGCTACATGACGCACGCGCCGATCGAGTGCGCCCGGCAGGTGCGCGACGCCGGCGCCACCCCGGCCGAGATCGCGGCGATCCGCCTGTCGGTGCACCAGGCGAGCGACCGCATCTGCAACATCCCGGCGCCGCGCGACGGGCTGCAGGCGAAATTCAGCTTGCGCCAGACCGTGGCGATGGCGCTGAGCGGCGTCGACACTGCGAGCCTTGCCGCCTACAGCGCCGCCACCGCGACCGATCCGGCGCTGGTCGGGCTGCGCGAGCGGGTCGCGTGCGATTTCCGCGGCGATTTCCCCGAGGCGGGTGCCGAAATCGCGGTGACCCTGGCCGACGGACGCACGCTCCACGCCCGTCACGATGCCGGCGTCCCGAGCGGCGACATCGCCGAGCAGGGCCGCCGGCTCGCCGCGAAGTTCGATGCGCTGGCGGCGCCGGTGGTCGGCGCCGGGCGCGCGCGCGAATTGCGCGAGGCGGTCGCCGGGCTCGACGGGCTTGCCGATGTCGGGGTGCTCGCAAAACTGGCTTCGCGCTAGCGGTCTACCGCACCCGCCGGCGCTCCCCTGCGGTCGGGCGGCTGCGGCGATGAGCGACGATCCCGTCGTCGACCGGGTCGTCGCGCATCTCGCCCGCATCACCGCCGACGGCGTGCCCGATGCCGCGCAGATCGCGGCCAAGGCGTTCATCGCCGACGCCCTCGCCGTCGGTATCGCCGGCGCCGCAGCGCCGTGGCGGCCGGAGGTGCTCGACGCGGCGCGCGGCGAACCGCCGGTCGCGACCGTCTGGGGCGGCGGCGAGCGGCTGGCGCTGCCGGCCGCGGCGATGCTCAACGCGTTCCAGGCGCACGCCCAGGAGTTCGACCCGCTCCACGAGGACGCGGTGGTGCACCCGATGGCCGCCGTGCTGGCCGCGGCGCTGGGCTGGGCCGAGACCTATGGCGGCACCGACGGCGCGGCGCTGATCCGTGCCGTCGTCGCCGGCGTCGATGTCGCGGCGACGCTCGGGCTCTGCTCCGCCGCGCCGATGCGCTTCTTTCGCCCGGCGAATTGCGGCGGGTTCGGCGCGACCGCGGCGCTCTGCCTGCTCGCCGGGTGCGACCAGACGCAGGCTCGCGACGCGCTCGGCATCTATTATGGGCAGTGCGCGGGGACGATGCAGGCCCATCTCGAAGCCTCGCCGCAGCTGGCGATGCAGATGGGCTTCGCGGCGCGCAACGCGGTCGCCGCGGTCGAGCTGGCGCGGCGCGGCATGCCCGGCCCGCGCGCACCGATCAGCGGGCGGTTCGGCTATTTCGCGCTGTTCGACGGCGCGGCCGACCCGGCGCGGTTCGACGAGCTGGGGCGCGCCTGGCGCATTTGCGAGCTGTCGCACAAGCCGTGGCCGAGCGGGCGCGCGACGCATGGCGGCCTCGACGGGGTGCAGCGGCTGGTCGCCGCGCACGCGTTCGCCGCCGGAGAGGTTCGCGCCGGCCGGTTCCTGGTGCCGCCCTTGACCCTGCGCCTCGTCGGGCGACCGGCGCAGCGGGGGATGAGCGTCGCTCATGCCCGGCTGTGCCTGCCCTATTGCGCCGCGATCTGGCTGCGGCGCGGCACGCTCGGCCTTGGCGACTTCTCGCCGGAGGCGCTGGCCGATCGCGCCACGCTCGACCTCGCCGGGCGGCTGTCGGTGGTCGATGACGGCAATTCCGACCCCAACGCGCTTGGGCCGCAAAGGGTGGAGCTCGACCTTGCCGACGGCCGTACTGTCGCGCGTGATGTCGATGCGGTTCTCGGCAGCCCGGCCAATCCGCTGTCGGCGGAGGCGGCACGCGCGAAGTTCGCCGCCTGCGGCGCATCCGATGCGCTGTGGGACGCCGTCATGGCACTCGATCGAGGCGACGATGCCGCAGCAATCGCCAAGTTGTGCCGTGCCGCTTGAGGCGGTGCGGTGAGCGTCACCAGCAATGAGCTGGTCGAGCGACTCGCTCGCTGGCAGATAATCTTCGGCGTCACCGCGGTCAGGACCGGCATCGCCGCGTGGGATTTTTACTCGCACTTCCTGGCCCAGCCGTACCGGTACACCGGCTTTATGGGGCTGGTCGGGCTTCTTGACCTGCCGCTGACGGCGCCGCTGCTCGTCGCGCTGTGGTTTTACGCGTTCAAGCCGGCCCGTGCGTGGCGTCGCCGGACCACCTGATCACACGGCCTAATAGCTGCGCGGCATCCCCAAGACGTGCTGGCCGATATAGGCGAGGATCAGGTTGGTCGAGATCGGCGCGGTCTGGTAGATGCGCACCTCGCGCCATTTGCGCTCGATGTCGTATTCGCGGGCGAAGGCGAACCCGCCAAAGGTCTGGAAGGTCGCGTCGGCGGCGTGCCAGGTCGCCTCGCTCGCCAGGAGCTTCGCCATGTTGGCGTCGGCGCCGCATTCCCGGCCGGCGTCGAACAGCGCGGCGGCCCGGCGGCAGATCATGTCGGCCGCCTCGAGCTCGGCAAAGGCGCGGGCGAGCGGAAACTGCACCCCCTGGTTCTGCCCGATCGGCCGGTCGAAGACGACGCGTTCCTTGGCGTATTCGACGCCCTTGTTGAGCAGCCACCGGCCGTCGCCGATGCATTCCTGCGCGACGAGGATGCGCTCGGCGTTCATGCCGTCGAGGATATAGCGGAACCCCTGCCCCTCCTCGCCGATCAGGTTCTCGGCCGGCACCTTCAAATTGTCGAAGAAGATCTCGGTGGTGTTGTGGTTGATCATCGCGTCGATCGGCCGGATGTCGCAGCCGCGGCCCAGCGCCTCGCGGAGATCAACGAGGAAGACCGAGAGGCCCTCGGTGCGGCGCTTGACCTGGTCGAGCGGCGTCGTCCGCGCGAGCAGCAGCATCAGGTCGGAATGCCGGGCGCGCGAGGTCCACACCTTCTGGCCGCTGACCAGGTAGTGGTCGCCATTGCCGCCGCGCACCGCGCGCGTCTTGAGCCGCGTGGTGTCGGAGCCGGTGGTCGGCTCGGTGACGCCGAACGCCTGGAGGCGCAGTTCGCCGGTGGCGATCTTGGGCAGATAGCGCTCCTTCTGCTCGGCGTTGCCGTGCCGCAGCAGCGTCCCCATGATGTACATCTGCGCATGGCCCTGGCTCGCGGTGCAGCCCGAGGCGTTGATCTCCTCGAGGATCACCGCGGCGGCGCGCAGCGGCAGCCCGGAGCCGCCGTATTCCTCCGGGATCAGCGAGGCGAGGAAGCCGCTGCGCGTCAGCTCGTCGATGAACTCGCTCGGGTAGGCCGCTTCGTCTTCGAGGCGGCGCCAGTAGGCGCCCGGATAGCCTTCGCAGATCTTGCGGATCGACTGGCGCAGTTCGGGATAGTCCTCGCCAAGCGCCAGCGTCACCGGCGCGTCGGATGGTTCGCCATAGGGCATCGCCGGGTCCTCCCGCTGAAGCGGCGGACAAGATACCGCCGCGTCGGGCGATTAGCCATCGGCCAAGGCCGCGCCGCCAGGGCGCGCGGTGCCGGTCAGTCCTGACCGGTCTTGCCTTCGACCTCGTCGGCCATCGTCTCGAGCCGGTCGGCCAGCGCGCGCAGCGCTTCGGCGATTTGCGGCGACCGCTTTGCCAGGTCGCGGAGCGCTGCCGCTTGCCGGCGCAAGAACTCGGCATGGGCACTGTTATTCATAATGCCGTGAAAACGGTTCAGGCGAATATTGGTTTCGTCCTGCAATCGCTCCGTTTGCAATTCCGCGGCAATTTTACCGACTGTTACTTCGTGTTAAGGTTCAGATAATCGGTTATCGGCAAATTGCCGTGAAATGTACTCAAGGTTGTGGGGATCGATGGGCGACGGAACCAATTATAAGCCACACCGTTAGCCCAAATGTACCCGCGTAGTTGTGTGTGTGATCGATGGTTCCGGCCTGCCCGGCGTTGCGAGCGAGATGAGCGACGACCGGCGACCCACCGCCGATGATTATCGCCGCGTTGCGAGCGAGCTCGAGGAGCTCGCCGAGCGCAGCCAGCTGCCCGATGTGCGGCGCGAGCTGCGCGAGCTGGCCGAGCGGTTCCGCCGCATGGCCGAGTGGCGCGACCAGAACCAATAGCGGCGCCGCATTTTCGGGCGTGCCGACTCAATCGCGCTGCAGCGCAAAGCTGCGCGGCGGCTTGTCCCGCTCGCGCAATATGATGGTCGCCTCGCGCTCGCCGGTGCGTTGCAGGAGCCCGTCGCCGCCAACCCACCAGACGATGAACATCGTGCCTTCGGGCGACGCCGCGGAGCTCAGGATTTCCGGGTAGGAGTCGCCTCGCGCGACACCGATCGCCCGGTTGTCGGCGATGACGATCTGGATGCCGTCGCCGTTCTGCCCGCCGCCCCAGGTGCCGTCCCAGGACGTCGCCGCGAGGGCGCCACCCGCGAAAACGAGCAGCAGCAGGCACAAAGCCGGGCGAAACAGCCTCACCCCGCCCGCGCCGCGCGGTATTCGCGGCGCACGATCTCCAAAAGCTCCTCGGCCGAGGTCTCGCCGGCGGCGCTCTCGAACGTGACCTCGCCGTGCTGGATCAGCATCACGCGGTCGCAGATTTCGAGCGTCTGCGCGTAGTTGTGGGCGATCATCACGATCGCGATATCGCCGCGCGCCTTGAGCCGCTCGATCAACCCGATGATCAGCCGCGCCTCGCGCGCGCCCATCGCCGCCAGCGGCTCGTCGAGCAACAGGATGCGCGCGTCGGACATGACCGCACGCGCCACCGCGATCGCCTGGCGCTGACCGCCCGACAGCTGCCCGACCTCTAGCTCGACCGAGGCGACGTCGACGCCGATCTCGTCGAGCGCCTGCTTGGCGCGGCGGCGCATCGTCCTGTGGTCGAGGAAGCCGAACGGGCCGCCCCACAGCAGCTCCCGGTTGAGGAACATGTTGTGGTAGATGCTGAGCCCGTTGACCAGCGCAAGGTCCTGGTAGACGCATTCGATGCCGAACGCGCGCGCCTCGTCGACCGAACCGAGGCGCACCGGCCGGCCGTCGACGAACACCTGGCCGGCGTCGGGCTGGTGGTAGCCGGTCAGGATCTTGATCAGCGTCGACTTGCCGGCACCGTTGTCGCCGAGGATGCCGAGCGTCTCGCCGCCCGCCACCTGCATCGAGACGCCGTTGAGCGCGGTGACATGGCCGAAGGTCTTGACCAGCTTCTCGGCGCGGATCGCTTCCTTCGCCCCGCTCACGGCGCGCCCCCGGCGCTGCGCAGCCGCGCCAGATGGATGTTGGCGACCATCGCGATGAGGATCGCCGCGCCGATCACGATGTCGAAGGTGAAGGCGTTGATCCCCTGCAGCGTAAAGCCGTCTTGCAGCACGCCGAGCATGATCCCGCCGACCAGCCCGCCGACGATCGTGCCGGCGCCGCCGGCGATCGCGGTGCCGCCGATCACCCCGGACGCGACGCCGAGAAACATGATGTTGCTGCCCCCGGCGAGCGGGTCGATCGAGCCGACGCGGAACGCCTCCAACAGCCCGGTCAGCCCGCCGAGCGTGCTGGTCAGCACGAAATTGGCGATCTTGATGCGGTTGATCGCGATCCCCGCCTCGGCCGCGGCGACGATGTTGCCGCCGATCGCGATGGTGTGCAGCCCCCAGCGCGTATGCCGCAGCACGACGTGCATCACCGCGACGATCGCCAGCGCCCAGATGATCTCCGAATAGCTCCACGCGCCCATGACGTCGATCAGCAGCGGCCCGCCGGCGGTGTTCGCCGGGTAGCCGCGCGAGATCGTCAGCGTCAGCCCGGTGATGAGGAACAGCATGCCGAGCGTGGTGATGAAGGACGGGACCCGGAGCCCGATCGTGATGAGGCCGATCGTCAGCCCGATCAGCGCGCAAACCGCGAGCGCAGCAACGATCGCCAGCGGCTCCGGCACCCCCCAGTCGTTGACGTTCTCCATCAGGAACGGCGCGAGCGCGAAGACCTGGCCGACCGACAGGTCGATCTCGCGGCAGATCAGCAGCATGATCTCGCCGCACGCGATGATCACCGGCGCGGCGACGAATTGCGACACGGTCTGCACGTTGGCCGAGGTCAGGAAATTGGCGTTGGCCAGCTCGAAATAGATGATGAGCGCCACCGACACGACGACGACGCTCGCCTCGGGGCGCAGCAAGAGGCCGAGCGCCCGCCGCGCCAGCCCGCCTGGTGCATCGGCGCCGGTCACGCGGCACACCCGCGTCGACCCTCCCCCGCCAGCGGGGGAGGGTCAGGCTGCGGGTTGGTGGCCTCGGGCATCAGCCGCCGATCGCGCCGCTGCGCGTGACGATTTGCGCCTCCTTCGCGCTGCCCTCGTAGCGGGTCTTGGTGTTCATGTACTGGGCGACCGCGTCCTTGGTGACGAATTTGAGCCCGGTATTGACGTCCGCCGGCCCGCACAACCCGCCGGACACCTTGAAGGTGAACATCTCCATCACCGTGTAGAAGCCCTGCAGGTAGGGCTGCTGGTCGATCACGAAGTCGAGGAAGCCGTCGCGCACCGCTTCGAGCGAGCGCGGCAGCAGGTCGTAGCCGCCGGCCTTGACGCCCTTCGCGGCAAGGTCGTGCTGGCGGCTGACCAGCCCGCAATTCATCGTGTCGCCGCCTGACACGCCGAACATCCCCTTCACGTCCTGGTTGCCGAGATAATAGGCCTGGATCTTCGACAGCCCGGCATTGGCGGACGGATCGGTGGCGATCATCGTCGCCTCGATCTTGGCGCCCGATTTCTTGATCGAATCCATCGCCCCGTCGACCCGCGGCTGCAGGTTGAGCTGTCCCGGCGTCGCGATGAAGATCGCGACCTTGCCCTCGCCGACCAGCTTGACGATCCGCTCACCCATCAGCTGGCCGCTGAGGAACAGGTCCTGGCCGATATAGGCGAGCCGCTTGTTGCTCTTCGAATCGGCATTGTAGCTGAACACCGGGATGCCGGCCGCGAGCGCCGTCTCGACCGGCCGGTCGAACCCCTTGGGATCGACGAGGCAGACGGCGATCGCATCCGCCTTGCCAGCGATCGCCGCATTCATCGCGTTGACCATCTGCGCCACGTCGGAGGTCTCCGATCCGGTCCACTGGTAGTCGACCCCGAGGAGCGCGCAGGCGTCCTGAATGCCGTATTGCGTCGGCACGAAAAACGGGTTGTTGGTGACATGGTTGACGAAGACGAAACGCCATTTCGGATGGTCGGGGAACGGCCCCGCATCGGCGGCCCGCGCCCGTTCCCCCGCCGCCGCCAGCAGCGCCGCGGCGCCGCCGATTGTCACTCCGCGCATCAGCGCGCGGCGCGGCAGCCGCGCCGCCACGGTCTCGGCGATCTCACCTCGCTTCATGGCGCCCTCCCGGTCTGTATTATTCGGCGCGCAACATAGACGAGGCCCGCCGCAAATTCACCACGGAGACATGGAGGGCACGGAGGAACTATAACCGTCTCAGCGCTCTCCGTACCTCCGTGGTGCCAAATCATGTCGTCGCCCCACCCGCTTTCCGGCCTTGTCGTGATCGAGATCGGCCACAGCATCGCCGCGCCCTATGCCGGGATGATCCTCGGAGAGCTGGGCGCCCAGGTGATCAAGGTCGAGAACCCGAACGGCGGCGACGCCTGCCGCGGCTGGGGGCCGCCTTTCGCCGAAGGCGCGGCGACCTGCTTCCACGCGGTGAACCGGGCCAAGCAGGGCATCACCTGCGATCTCGCCGATCCGGACGCGGCGGCGCGGCTCAAGGCGCTGATCGTCGAGCGCGCCGATGTCGTCGTGCACAATCTCAAGTTCGGCGCGCTCGACAAATACGGGCTCGCCCCGGCGGCTTTGGTCGCCGCGAAGCCGGGCCTCGTCGTCTGCAGCCTCAACGCGTTCGGCGCGACCGGGCCGCTGCGCGACCGGCCCGGCTACGATCCGATGATGCAGGCCTATTCGGGGCTGATGAGCCTGTTGGGCGAGGACGGGCGCCCGCCGGTGCGGGTCAGCGCGTCGATCATCGACATGGGGAGCGCCGCCTGGGCGGTGATCGGCATCCTCGCCGCGCTGCGCGAGCGCGACCGCACCGGGCGGGGCGGCGTGGTCGACACCTCGCTCTACGAAACCTCGCTGGCGCTGATGAGCATCCTGCTCGCCGACCATTTGAAGACCGGCGAGCTCCCGGCGCGGCACGGCTCGGGCGTCCCGATGATCGTGCCCTACCAGGCATTCGAGACCGCCGACGGCCACATGATGGTCGCCGCCGGCAACGACAATCTGTTCCGCCGGCTCGCCGCCGCGCTCGGCCGGGCGAGCCTCGCCGAGGACCCGCGTTTCGCCAGCAACGGCGCGCGCGTCGTCAACCGCGACGCGCTGGTGGCGATCCTCGCCGACATCTTCCGCGGCGGGACGCGCGCCCATTGGGCAGGCGTGCTCGAGGCCGCCGGCATCCCCAACGGGCCGATCAACACGATGGATCAGGTCGTCGCCGACGCGCAGACCCGGGCGCTCGGCCAGATCCAGCGGCAACCCGGCGGCGACCTCACGCTGGTCGGGCTGCCGCTCAGCTTCGACGGCGTCCGCCCGCCCTTCGCCAAGCGCGCCCCGGCGCTCGGCGAAGACAACCAGGCCGTGCTCGGTTAGCGCGATGGCGAAGCGACTCATCGCCGCGACCCTGGCCCTCCTCGCGCTTGGCGGCTGCGCCGAGCTGCTGCCACCGGCACAGCCGCCGGCGCCGCCGCCCGCGGCCGCGCAGCCCGCGCCCGCCGCGCAGGAGCAGGGCGTCACGATCAGCAAGGAACAGGGCGGCCGGTTCCTCGCCCTGGTCGGCCCGCGGGTGCAGTATGCCGAGCCGTTTCTCGGCGTCCGCGACACCAACTTCTCGGCCTTGCGCAGCTGGCTCGACAACAAGACCGGCGAGATGGCGCACCAGGTTTACGTCGAGACGAGCTATTACGGCGGCCCCTACCGCTGGGACGCCGCGCGCGACGAGAACAACACGACGCTGCGCTTCATCCGGATCGCCAGCAACGAGATCACCTGCGAATTGGGCTGCTCCTATGCCGACGAGATCGCCGCGGCGCTGCCCGAGGACTACCTGCGCGCGCATCGCGGCGGCTTCAGCGTCTCGTTCGCCTCGAGCCAAGGCAAGACGCTGACCGTGCCGGTATCCGCCGGCCAGGTCGCCACGCAGCTCGATGCGATCGACGCGGTGCGGGCTGCCGCCAAGTCCGCCGCGGGCCCGCCCGCAGCGATACCGGCCGCAGCAGCAGCCGCGCCGCCGGGCGCGCCGCCCAACCCCGCGCCGACCTCGGGGCTGGCGCCGGGGACCGTGGTTCCGCCACCCCCCGCCCCCGGCCGCTGACGCCGCGCGTTGCCGGCGCGGCGGCCGCTCTCATCGCCGGCGGCGCAGCGCCCCGAAAAGGACCATCGCGACGCCGATGCCGCCGGCGCCGCCCGCGACCGTGCCGACCGTCTGCATCAGCGCGGCCGGATCGTTCGAGCGCGGCGCCATCGCGGTCATGCCGATGAAGAAGCCGATCGCCAGCACGATCAGCAGCGCGCCGGCCGCCATCACCCTGACATTCATCGCCCGGACTTGTCCTTCTTCTTCTTGTTGTTCCCTGCCGGCCTCTACGCGCCCGGTCAGCCGACCGCGGGCAAGGCCTTGCCGCCGGCGGTCGCGGAATGCGCCGCGATCAGCACGAAGGCGATCACGCAAGGCTCGCTGCCGCGATTGATCCAGTTGTGGATCGTGCCGCGTTGGACGATCACGTCGCCGGCCTTGAGGTGGACCTCGGCGCCGTCGAGGTCCATGTCGATCTCACCCGACAGCACGACCGCATAATCGAGCGAATCGGTGCGGTGATTGCGCTCCGCGTTGCCCGGCGCGAACTCGATGATGCGAAAGACGGTGCCGTTGGCGTGCGTCGTCCCGGTCTGGCGCAGCGCCTCGTCGGCGGCGCCGTCGTTGTCGATCGGGAAGCCTTCGCTCGTCCAGGCGACACTGGCCGAGACGCCCGGGCGCGGCGAAACCACGTTGCGCGCGATCTCGTCGATCGTCACGATCGCCTTGCCGTCGGCGTCGTGGCCGGTGACGACGCGCCGCAACCGCAATGTCATGACGTCCCCTTTCCGCTCAACGCGCGGCGCGCGCCGAGGCCCGTCCGACCGCTCGAACGCCGGTCAGCGCCCGTTGCCGAGGATCGGCTGATGCGTCGCGCAAACCCCGTGCGCGGTGACCAACTGACCCGGGCTGGCGTTGTTGACCTCGGTGTCGTTCGCCGTATAGGGCGTCGCGCAGATCTGGCTGGCGAGCACCGGGTTGATGCCCGGATCGAACGCGTTGAACGCGGCGAACTCGGGCGGGATCTCGCCTTTCGGCACCGCAGCGCTGGTGCCGAAATCGAGCTTCTCGGGCAGGTAGGGCGTGCAGCCCGCAACGAGCGGCGAGACCAGCGCGAGCGCAAGGATCAGTCGCATGTGATCAACCGGCGGTTCATCGGTGCGCGGAGTGTGCGCCGCCGCTCGCCTCAAGGCAACCGCGGCGCCAGCGCCGCCAGCGCCGGCAGCTGCCGGCCATGCGATCGACCGCCGCGTCCGCGCCGGCCGCGACGAGCCGGGTGGCGTGGCCCGGGGCGCAATGCCCGCCGCCGGCCCTCAGGGGTAGTAGGGGTAGCGCCGGTAGCCCCAGCCGCCATACGGGCCGTATGGCGGGCCGCCATAGACGAGGCGCTGATAGGGCCGCGGCGGCGGGTAGTAGCTCGGCGGCGGCACCGCCATGCCCGGCGGGAAGCCCGGCTCCGGCGGCCTGGCGGCGGCCAATTGCGCCGCGTGCGCCCGCGCCGCGGCGAGGCGCTTCTTCTCGGCGGCGGATTTGGCGGCATGATGCGTCGGATGCGCCGCGGCGATACGCGGCTTCTTCGCCGGCACCGCCGGAACCGGCACCGCCACGACCGCCGGAACGTCGGCGACCGCGGGCGCGGGGGCGATCGCGACGGGCGCTGCCGGCACCGCGGCGATCGCCGAGGGCGCCAGCGGCGCGAGGATCGGCGGCATGTCCTGCGCCGCGGCAATTCCGGGCGCACCAATACTCACCAAAAGAGCGAAAGAGAACGCCAAAGAGAAACCGTTGCGCGACCCCGGCATGGCCCACCCCCGCCATAGAACTGCGCCAGTCCAGCACAACGTGGCGCAACGCGCAATTGTTCCCTCTTGGCAGGCTACTTGACCGTCATGGCGATTCCGCGGGAGGAACGCCGGCGCGCTGCAAGGCGGCAGCCTGCCGCCGGGCGAGCCGGCTTTCGGCGAAATCGTCGATCAGCTGGTGGAACACGCGGTGCCAGTTGATCTCGGCCTGGAGGTGCCAGAACACCGAGCCGAGGCCGATCGCCGCCCGGTCCATGAAGACGAAGGCGCGCGGCGGCGCGATGCCGCCGAGCCGGCGGATGTCCTGATGGACGCTGTCGACGAGCCGCGGCCCCTCGGGCGTCGCGCGGCGCTCTTGGATCGGCCGGATGCGGTCGTCGAGCAGCGGCCCGTAGACGAAACGCGCCCAGCGGTTGAGCACCGCGATCATCTCGCGCGACAGCGCGCCGAACCCCCAACTGCGATAGGCCGCGACCGCGAGCGCCTCGTCGTCGCGCTCGAGCGCCTGGTAGAGGTCGATGACGCCCTTGACGAAGCTCGCCGGAAAGACCCGGATGCAGCCGAAATCGAGCAGGTTGACGGTGCCGTCCTCGGCCACGGTGTAGTTGCCGAGATGCGGGTCGCCGTGGATGACGCCGTAAAAGTAGAACGGCACGTACCACAGGCGGAACATGCGCAGCGCCATGGCGTTGCGCGCCTCGAGCGGCGCGTCCTTGGCGACGTCGAGTATCGGCCGCCCGTCGAGCCAGCTCATCGTCAGCAGCCGCCGGGTCGACAGCGCGGCGACCGGCTCGGGCACCGCGACCCCGGCCTCGTCCTTGAGGATCTCGCGATAGAGCCGCATATGCGCGGCCTCGCGCTCGTAGTCGAGCTCCTCGCGCAGCCGGGCGGCGATCTCGGCATGGATCTCGGCGGTGGCGACCGCGCGGTCGTAACGCTCGTAGAGGCCCATCGCCAGGCGCAGCTGCCGCAAATCGGCTTCGACCGCCGCCGCCATCTCGGGATATTGCAGCTTGCAGGCGAGCGGCTGCCCGTCGAGTGCGACCGCGCGATGCACCTGGCCGAGCGAGGCGGCGCGCGCCGCGTCCTGATCGAAGCTCGCGAACCGCTTCTCCCAGCCCGGTCCGAGCTCGCCCATCATGCGGCGGCGCACGAACGGCCGGCCCATCGCCGGCGCGTTCGACTGCAACTGGATCAGCTCGCGGACATATTCCTCGGGCAGCGCGTCGGGGATCGTCGCCAGGAGCTGCGCCACCTTCATCAGCGGCCCCTTGATGCCGCCGAGCGCCGCCTTGAGGTCGGCGGCATGGCGCTGGCGGTCGATGCCGATGCCGAGATAGCGCTCGCCGGCGAGCCGCGCCGCCAGGCCGCCGACCGCGCCGCCGACCTGGGCGTAACGCCGGACCCGGCCGGCAAAGGTGTTGTCGTCGGTCATCGCATCGCGCGCTCCGAACCCGGCTGTCGCTCCCGATCCAGGCGATGTTCTATCAGCCGGCCGGCGGCGGCGATATCGTCTCGACAGATGCATGGCGCCGCAAATCCGGCGGTTTTCCGGCAAACGTTTCGGCTATCATGGCCGCAACGGGGGGATGCAAGCGCATGGATTACGAGGGTTGCCGCAGCCTGCCCGCGATGTTCTTCGCCACCGCCGAGCGGTGCGGCGACAAGCCCTTCTTGTGGGCGAAGCGCGATGGCCGGTATGCCCCGCTGAGCTGGGCCGACGCGGCGGACACGGTGGTGCGGCTGGCGCGCGGGCTCGTCGCGCTCGGCGTGCAGCCGGGCGACCGAGTCGTCCTCGCCGCCGAGAACCGGCCGGAATGGGCGATCGCCGATCTGGCGATCATGAGCGCCGGCGCGATCACCGTGCCGGCCTACATCACCAATACGGTCGATGACCATCGCCACGTGCTCGGCGACAGCGGCGCCCGCGCGGTCGTCGCCTCGAAGCCGCCGGTCAGCGAGCGCATCGCGGCGGCCGCCGCGCTGGTGCCGAGCGTCCAGGCGGTGATCGCGATCGAGGGGCCGATCCCGGAAGGCGCGCGCAGCTGGGAGGCGGTGCTGGCGCTTGGCGACGCCGACCCCGAGGACATCGCGTCGCGCGTCGCGGCACTCGCCCCCGACGACATCGCCTGCATCATCTACACCTCGGGCACCGGCGGCCTGCCCAAGGGCGTGCTGCTCAGCCACCGCAACATCCTCGCCAACTGCCGCGGCGCCTTTCACCTGCTCGAGATGATCGGGCTCAGCGACGAGGTGTTCCTGTCGTTCCTGCCGCTGTCGCATTCCTACGAGCACACCGCCGGGCTGATGTTCCCGATCTCGATCGGCGCGCAAATCTATTTCGCCGAGGGCGCCGACACGCTCGCCGCCAACCTAGTCGAGGCGCGGCCGACGATCATGACCGCGGTCCCGCGGCTCTACGAGACGATGCACCAGCGCATCCGCCGCGGCATCGAGCGCGAGCGCGGGCTGAAGCGGCGGCTCTTTGAGAAGGCGGTCGGTCTCGGCCGCAAGCGGCTTGCCGGCGAGCGGCTCGCGGCCGGCGAGCGGCTCGTCGACCGGCTCGTCGAGCGGCTGGTGCGCGACAAGGTGCGCGCCCGTTTCGGCGGGCGGTTGAAGGCGATGGTTTCGGGCGGCGCGCCGCTCAACCCCGAGATCGGCAGCTTCTTCCTCGCGCTCGGCGTTCAGCTTTTGCAGGGCTACGGGCAGACCGAGGCGGCACCGGTCATCGCCTGCAATCCGCCGGGCGCGATCCGCGTCGACTCGGTCGGGCCGGCGCTGCGCGGGGTCGCGATCAGAATCGCCGAGGACGGCGAGATCCTGGTCGCCGGCGACAACGTGATGAAGGGCTACTGGAACGACCCGGAGGCGACCGCGCGCACCTTGCGCGACGGCTGGCTCGCGACCGGCGATGTCGGCCGGCTCGACGCCGACGGCTATCTGCGCATCACCGACCGCAAGCGCGACTTCATCAAGAACTCGGGCGGCGACATGATCGCGCCGGCCAAGATCGAGGGCGCGCTGACCCTGACGCCGGAGATCGCCCAGGCGATGGTGTTCGGCGACCAGCGCCCGCATCTCGTCGCGATCCTCGTGCCCGACCCGGAATTCGCCGCGCATTACGCCGGCGCGGCGCCCGACCTCGCGACGCTCTCCGGCGATCCCGCGTTTCACAAGGCGCTGGGCGACGCGGTGGCGCGGGTCAACGAAGCGCTCCCGGCGATCGAGCGCATCCGCCGCTTCATCATCGCGCGCGAGCCGTTCACCACCGCCAATGCCCAGCTCACCCCGACGCTCAAGATCAGGCGGCACGCGGTCTGCGCGGCCTATGGCGAAGCGCTCGATTCGCTCTACGACGGCAAAAGCGCCGCCGCCTGAGAAGCCTCGCCCACCGGAAACGATGCGCCGGCGAGCGGGCGCAACACGGGAGATGACGCCATGCGCCTGGAAGGAAAGATCGGCATCGTCACGGCCGCCGCCTCGGGCATGGGCCGCGCCGGCGCGCTGCGCTTCGCGAAGGAGGGCGCGGCGGTCGCGGTGGTCGACATCGACGGCGCCGGCGCTGCTTCCGTCGCCGCGCAGATCGGGGGAGCCGGCGGCCGGGCGATCGCCCTCGCCGGCGACCTGACCGAGGACGGCTTCGCGCGCGACATCGTGCGGCAGACCGCGAACGCGTTCGGCGGGCTCGATTTCGTCTGGAACCATGTCGGCCACCCCGGCCCGGCGGCGATCGAGGGCATCGACATGGCCGATTTCGACCTGGCGATCGCGCTCAACCTGCGCACCGTGCTCGTCACCACCGAGGCGGCGATCCCCGAGATGCGGGCGCGCGGCGGCGGCGCGCTGCTCTACACCGCCTCGACCTCGGGCCTCGTCGGGTCAGGGTTCAGCCCGGTCTATTCGATGGCCAAGTTCGGCGTCGTCGGCTTTGTGCGGGCGCTGGCGAAGCGGCTGGCGCCCGACAACATCCGGGTCAACGCGATCTGCCCCGGCCCGATCGACACGCCGATGCTGCGCGTCTTCGTCGCCCGTCCCGATCAGCAGAGCCCGACCCAGGACAAGGAGGCGCTGATCGTGCAGCGCAGCCAGCAGATCCCGATGAAGCGCACAGGGAAGCCCGAGGAGATCGCCAACGCGGCGCTGTTCCTCGTCTCTGACGAAGCCTCGTTCGTCTCGGGCGCGGCCTTGCCGGTGGACGGCGCCGCGACCGCCTAGGCGTCACTCGCGGCGCAGGTAGTGGACGCTGAACAGGTTGCGGGCGTCGGTCCAGGTTTCGAGCGCGGCGAAACCGGCGCGGGCGGCGAGCGCGCGGAACTCCGGGGTCGCGTATTTGTACGAGTTCTCGGTATGGATCAGCTCGCCGGCGGCGAACGCGAAGCGGCGGCCGGCGATCGTCGCGCTGTGCTCGCGCCGGCTCTCGATGTAGAGCTCGATGCGCCCGGCGGCTTCGTTATAGAACGCGACATGGGCGAAGTCCTCGATCCGGATGTCGCTGTCGAGCTCGTCCCTGATCCGCTGCACGAGGTTGAGGTTGAAGGCCGCGTTGAGCCCCGCGGCGTCGTTGTAGGCGGCATCGAGCACCGTCTTTGGCTTCTTGAGGTCGGCGCCGATCAGCATCTCCGCGCCGGGGCCGAGCAGCCGGCCGCAATGCTCGAGGAACGACACCACCGCCTCGGGCTCGAAATTGCCGATCGTCGAGCCGGGGAAAAAGCCGACCCGCTTGCCTTCCGGCCCCGCCAGCCGCGGCAGATCGAACGGCTTGGTGTAGTCGGCGCAGACCGCGACCACCGTGAGCGCCGGGTAATCGCCGGCGATCGCCTCCGCCGCGGCGCGCAGGTAGTCGCGCGAGATGTCGACCGCGACATAGGCCGCCGGCGCGGCCAAGGCGTCGAGCAGCAGCCGCACCTTGCGGCTCGCGCCGCTGCCCAGTTCGACCAGCCGGGCGTGCCGCCCGATGCGCGCCGCGATCGCCGGGGCGAAGGTCTCGAGGATCTCGGTCTCGGCGCGGGTAAGGTAGTATTCCGGGGTCGCGCAGATCGCGTCGAACAGCTCCGAGCCGCGCGCATCGTAGAAGAACTTGCAGGGCAGCGAACGCGGCGCCTGCGACAGCCCGCCGAGCACCGCGTCGCGAAAGCTCTCCTCGCCCGGCGCGAGGTCGTGAAACGCGAACAGCGCGCCGCCCGGCGCGCGGAGCGGCCCGGCCATCAGGCGTCCTCGCAAAGGCGCAGCCCGGAGAACGCCCAGCGCGCCGACGGCGGGAAGAAATTCCGGTAGGTCGCACGGATATGGTCGGCCGGGGTTACCGCGGCGCCGCCGCGCAGCACCATCTGGCTCGACATGAACTTGCCGTTGTATTCGCCGATCGCGCCCGTCACCGGGCGGAACCGCGGATAGGGGGTGTAGGGGCTGGCAGTCCACTCCCAGACGTCGCCGATCAACTGGCGCAGCCTCGCGCCGCCGGCATCGGCGATCGGGTGATAGAGCCGGCGGTCGGCGAGGTTGCCGGCAAGCGAGGCGCCGCTCGCGGCATGCTCCCACTCGGCCTCGGTCGGCAGCCGCTTGCCGGCCCATTTGGCATAGGCGTCGGCCTCGTAGAAGCTGGCATGGACGACCGGCTCGGCGGGATCGAGGCGGCGCTCGCCGGACAGTGTGAAGATGCGCCAGCCATCCTCGGTCCGGCGCCAGTAGAGCGGCGCCGTCCAGCCCTGCTGCTGCACCGTCGCCCAGCCGTCGGAGAGCCAGAATTCGGGCGTCGCATAGCCGCCCGCCGCGACGAATTCGGCGAACTCGCCGCAGGTGACGAGCCGGTTCGCGAGGCGGAACGGGTCGAGCCAGACGCGATGCCGCGGCCCTTCGTTGTCGAAGGCGAAGCCGGCGCCGTCATGACCGATCTCGACGAGGCCGCCGGCAAATTCGACCCA
This sequence comes from Allostellaceae bacterium, assembly GCA_035507475.1. Taxonomy (GTDB): domain Bacteria; phylum Pseudomonadota; class Alphaproteobacteria; order ATCC43930; family CGMCC-115725; genus DATARH01. Next base: position 30,625 of record DATJOB010000120.1, read on the forward strand.
GTCGATCGGCGGCGCGGCAACCGGCGCGCGGCGGCGCGGCGGCTGGTAGGCGGGAAAGAGCGGGTTGCACGAAAAGACGTGCTTGATGTCCATCAGCATCAATTCCTGATGCTGCTGCTCGTGGTTGAGGCCGAGCGCGAGAAGCGCGGCCAGCTCCGGCCAGTCGGCGGCCGGAAGGCTCGCGATCAGCCGCGCCATCGCGGTGTCGACATGCTCGCGATAGGCGGCGACGTCGGCGCAGCTCGGACGCGACAGCAACCCGCGCTGCGGCCGCGGGTGGCGCGGCCCTTCGGCCTCGTAATAGGAGTTGAACAGGTAGTGAAAGGCCGGATCGAACATCCGGTAGCCGGTGTCGAAGCGGCGCAGGATGAAGGTCTCGAAGAACCAGGTGACATGCGCCAGATGCCATTTCGTCGGACTGACATCGGGCATCGACTGGATCGACTGGTCTTCCGGCGTCAGCCGCTCGGCAAGCGCTTCGCTCTCGCGCCGCACCGCCTCGAACCGGCTACACTGCGCCGAACGGTCGGCATCGCCAGCCGCTGATTGCGCGCCAATCTCGATCACCGGGATCCCCTGGATTGTTCTGCTTCTGAGCCATACGGCACGGGGCCCGGGCTCGCGTCAGCGAGATATGGCGGCTCCACTCCCGTCTGTAAACCTCGACGTCGCAGATTGGTTCAGCCTCGCGCTACGTCTGCGCGAACTGCCGTTGCGCCGCTCGACCGGCGAAAGAAAGCTCAGCCGTAGGTCCGACTGTGCGACACGTGGCACGCCGCGACCGGGTCGTTTTCGTTGCACGGGGTGGTCGAGCCGCAGCCCGACATCACGAAGATCACGCCGAAGAGCAGGAACCACCGGGGCATCGTCTCGCCTCCCGCAAATTGCTCAGCCACCCGCCGCCTCGCGGCGATGATAGATGACGTAGATGACGATCAGCGCGATCGCCAATGAAAACCAGGTGATCGCATATTGCAGATGGTTGTTGGGCAGCTCCAGGCGGGTGACGCCGCCTTTCGGCCAGCCGCCGGGATTGGGCGTCGCGTCGGCGTCGATGTAGAAGGGCAGCACGTCGGGGAGCCCGTCGGCCTTCGCCATCGCCGGCAGGTCGACCCAGAACCACAAATTCAGGTCGGGCCGGTTGTCGGGCAGGAAAAAGGTCGGCTTGGCGGCGGGCGGCAGGCGCAGCAGGCCGGTGACCCGCACCACGCCGCCGGGCTCGCCCGCCTCGCGCCGCACCCGGTCCTTGAGCTCGCTCGGGATGAAGCCGCGATTGACGAAGATCGTCCGGCCGTCGGCCATGTGGAACGGCGTCAGGACCTGATAGCCGGCGCCCCCGCTCTCGCTCGAGGCGGCGAGGAAGAGCTCCTCGTCGTTGGCGAACGCGCCGTCGGCGACGACGTGGCGGAATTCGTCGCGCCGGGCCTCGGCGAGATCGGCCGGCGGCGCGATCGGCGGCGCCGCGACCGCCGCCGCGCGCTGCGCGATGAGGCCCTCCTTCCACTGCAGGCGCTCCACCTGCCAGCCGCCGAGCGCCAGCAGGATCAGCACGCCCGGCAGCGCGAACAGCGTCGGCCCCAGGCGCGGTCGGAAGCCGAACATCGTCGGCCTATGCCGCTGGCGGCGGGCGCAGCAGGTCGTGGCGGTATTGCAGCGCGATCAGCCCGGCCTTCAACGGCCGCAGCAGCAGCACCGCGCCGCCGACGATCAGCGGCGTCAGGATCGCCAGATGCACCCAGATCGGCGGCGACCAGAGGATTTCGATGAGCGCGGCGACGCCGACCGCGACGAGACCCAGCAGAAACACCACGAACACCGCCGGACCGTCCCCGGCATCCTCGGCCGACAGGTCGAGGCCGCAGGCCGGACAGCTCGGGCGCACGGTCAGCAGCCCGGTGAAGATCCGCCCCTCGCCGCAGCGCGGGCAGCAACAGGACAGCGCGGCCCGGGCGAGCGGGATCGCCGGGTAGGTGGCGCCCACTACTCGCCGAGCGGGAGGGCGGCGCCCATGCCCCACCAATAGATGCAGATGAACAGGAACAGCCAGACGACGTCGACGAAATGCCAGTACCAGGCTGCCGCTTCGAGCCCGAAATGGTGGGTCGGAGTGAAATCGCCCTTGTTCGCGCGCCACAGGCAGACCGCGAGAAAGGTCGTGCCGATGATGACGTGGAAGCCGTGGAACCCGGTCGCCATGAAGAAGGTCGAGGGATAGATGCCGCCGGTGAAGTGGAACGCGGCATGCGAATATTCGTAGGCCTGGACGCAGGTGAAGCTGATGCCGAGCAGCACCGTGACGGTCAGCCCCTGGATCAGCCCCTTCTGGTTGCCTTCGATCAGCGAGTGGTGGGCCCAGGTCACCGTGGTCCCGGAGAGCAGCAGGATCAGCGTATTGAGGAAGGGAAACTCGAACGGGTTGAACGGGTGGATGCCCTGCGGCGGCCAGACGCCGCCGACCGGAAACAGGCTGGAGGTGAAAAACGCCCAGAAGAACGCGGCGAAGAACATCACCTCGGAGGCGATGAACAGCGCCATCCCGTAGCGCATCCCGAGCTGCACGACCGGCGTGTGATAGCCCTCGAAGGTCGCCTCGGCGCGCACGTCGCGCCACCACATGAACATCGTGAACAGCACCAGGAGCGCGCCGATGATCAACAGCGACGAGCCGTAGTCGTGCATGAAGAGCACACCGCCGAGCGCCATCAGGCCGCCGGCGATCGAGCCGACGAGCGGCCACGGGCTGGGGGCGACGAGATGGTAGGGATGCTTCGGCGCGTCGTGGCCGTGCCCGGCATGGGCGGTGGCGGGCGCGTGCGTGTCGCTCATGAGTTAGGCCCCAATTTGACGGGTTTCTGGCGCTCGGGTTGCTGATCGGCCGCCCTGAACATCGAATAGGACAGCGTGATCGTGCGCACGTCGCTGGTGTCGGGGTCCTTGAGGAGGTCGGGGTCGACAAAGAAAACCACCCCCATGTCCTTGCTCTCCCCCGGAGCCAGGTACTGCGCGTTGAAGCAGAAGCACTGCAGCTTGTCGAAATAGATGGCGCTCTTCATCGGCGTCACGTTGAACGTCGCCTGGCCGGTGACGCCCTCGCGCGAGCGGTTGACCGCGTGGAAGAACACCTCGCGCTGCTCGCCCGGATGCACCTGCACCTCGGCGGTCATCGGGCGGAACTCCCAGTCGAGATCGGGCGCGATCTCGGTGTTGAAGCGCACCGTGATGAGCCGCCCCGACACTTCGCCCGGCGCGGCGGTCGCGCGCTGCGTCGTGCCGCCGTAGCCGGTCGCCGCGCAGAACAGCCGATAGAGCGGCACCGAGGCGAAGCTGAGCCCAACCATGCCTGCCACCACCGAGAGCAGCAGGACGACGGTTGTGCCGTTGCGGCGCGGCGCGGGGCTCATCTCAGCTCCCGCCCATCCGCACGATGGTCAGCGCATAGAACAGCGCGACGAGCCCGAGCAGCACCAGGAGCAGCGCACGGTTGCGCGCGCGGATGCGGCGCAGGCGCGCGTCTCCCGGGTCGTCGGCCATCTGGTCGGCCATCATCGCGCCGCCCCGACCGCAACGCCCGCCGCGCCCAGCGCGTGGTCGACGAGCAGCAGCAGGAAGACGAGGAACAGGTAGGCGAGCGAGAACGCGAACATCTGCCGGGCGCTGCGCTCGCTCGCGTCGCGCCAGACGCGGATCGCGGCGACGGTGAAGCCGAGGCTGAGCGCCGCGGCGCCGCTGCCGTAGAGCCAGCCGGCCATGCCGAGCAGCCACGGCGCCGCGGTCACCGGCCAGAGCACCAGCGTGTAGAGCAGCATCTGCCGCTTGGTCTCGCGCGCCCCGGCGACGACCGGCAGCATCGGGATGCCGGCGGCGGCGTATTCGTCGGCCTTGTAGAGCGACAGCGCCCAGAAATGCGGCGGCGTCCAGAAGAAGATGATCGCGAACAGCGCGATCCCGCCCCAGCCGATGCCGCCGGTCGCGGCGGCCCAGCCGATCAGCGGCGGCAGCGCGCCGGCGGCGCCGCCGATCACGATGTTCTGCGGCGTGCGCCGCTTCAGCCAGATCGTGTAGACGAAGACGTAGAAGGCGATGGTCAGCGCCAGGAGCTCGGCCGCGACCCAGTTGACCGCGAGCCCCATGATCGCCACCGAGCCGACCGCCAGTACGCAGCCGAAGCCGAGTGCCTCGCCCGGCAGCATCCGCCCGGCCGGCAGCGGCCGCGACGCGGTCCGCCGCATCACCCGGTCGATGTCGCGGTCATACCACATGTTGATCGCGCCCGACGCGCCGGCGCCGATCGCGATGCAGAGGATCGCCACCGCGGCGAGAAACGGGTGGAGACGGCCCGGCGCCAGCGCCAGCCCGACCGCGCCGGTGAATACGACCAGCGACATGACCCTGGGCTTCAGGATCTGCACATAGTCGCCGACCGCCGCGCCGGCGGCCGCGGCGCCGACCGCCGGACCGAGCGTCGTGCCGCGCAGCTCGCTCAAGGCGAAACCCGCTCGCTCATGCCGCCGCCGCCAATCGCCACCGCTAGTGTCCGGCCGGTGCCGGCTCGATGACCGGCAGCTCCTCGTAGGTATGGAACGGCGGCGGCGAGGGCACCTGCCACTCGAGCGTCGTCGCACCGGGGCCCCAGTAATTGGCGCCGACGCGCTGCCCGGCGAGCAGCGTGTAGAACACGACAAAGACGAACCACACCGTCGAGGCGGACGAGATGTAGGCGCCGATCGAGGCGACGTGGTTCCACCCGGCGAACGCCTCGGGATAATCGGCGATCCGCCGCGGCATCCCGGCGAGGCCGAGGAAATGCATCGGGAAGAAGGTCAGGTTGACGCCGATAAACGTCGTCCAGAAATGCAGCTGGCCCATCCATTCGGGATAGGTGCGGCCCGACATCTTGCCGATCCAGTAATAGAACCCGCCGAACAGCGCGAATACCGCGCCGAGCGACAGCACGTAATGGAAATGCCCCACCACGTAGTAGGTGTTGTGGAGCGCGATATCGACGCCGGCATTGGCCAGCACCACGCCGGTCACGCCCCCCACCGTGAACAGGAAGATAAAGCCGATCGCCCACAGCATCGGCGTCTTGAACTCGATCGAGCCGCCCCACATCGTCGCGATCCACGAAAAGATTTTGACGCCGGTGGGCACCGCGATGACCATCGTCGCCGCGGTGAAATAGGCCCGCGTGTCGATCGAGATGCCGGTCGTATACATGTGGTGCGCCCACACGACAAAGCCGATGCCGCCGATCGCGACCATCGCGTAGGCCATGCCGAGAT
>DATJOB010000121.1:0-30743 GCA_035507475.1 Allostellaceae bacterium
CCGCCCCCGCCAAACTCGCCCTCGTCAAAATCCCGACGCCGCCGATCGCGATGCCCTCGCCCGTTTTCCACGACCCGTTCCAATCCCAGCCCGGGACCCCAGCGCCCCGCTCCAAACCATAATGCAGAATTTTGCCGGCGACGAAAACGCGGTTGCGATTCGGGTTGCAACAACTTGCCTCGATTGCATGACCCGTTGCGCGACGGCTCAACGCCACGCCGGCGCTGCGCTCAGCGCGGCATTCCGACATGGCGGCCGACCCAGGCGGGCCGGCCGAGCACGGCATGCGCCGCGGCGGCGGCGTCGAGCCGCGCCTTGAGCTCGGCCGGAAACGGCGTCACCCGCCGTTCCCTGAGGCTGACGTGGAGAAACAACAGCTCCTGGGTCGCCGCCCGCTCGCCGGTGTCGCCGCGGAACATCTCGTGCGCGAGGTGGAGCCGCTTGTCGTCGACCGAGAGGATCTGCACCGTCACCCTGACGCGCTCGCCGACCAGCAGCTCGCGCTCGTACCGGTTATGCGTCTCGATGACGAAGGTGCCGAGATCGGTGCGCTCACGGTAGCGCCGGCCGAGGTCGAGCTCGTCGAACAGCAGGTCGGTCGCGTAGTCGAACAGCACCGTGTAATAGGCGAGGTTCATGTGCCCGTTGAGGTCGATCCACTCGGGCCGGACCTCGCCCTCGAACCGGTCGTACGGCGTCGGAAAACGCAACGCTCAGGCGAGCCCGTAGAGCTTCGCGGCGTTGTCGTGGGTCAGCTTGCGGCGCAGCTCGGGGCTGAGCTGCCCCATCTGCCGGTCGATCGCGCTCAGAGAGTTCGGCCACACGCCATCGGGATGCGGATAGTCCGACGCCCAGAGCAGGTTGCCCTCGCCGAAGAACGGGATCAGCGACATCGTCACGTAGTCTTCCTGGAAGGTCGCGTAGATCTGCCGCTTGAAGAGCTCCGAGGGCTTGGTCTCGAGCGCGCTGCCGCCCTTGTCGGCCCAGAACTCCTTGGCCTCCCACAGCCGCCAATGCCGGTAGTCGAGCTCCTGGATCAGCCAGGGAAGCCAGCCGGTGCCGGCTTCGGCCATCACCATCTTGAGCCGCGGATGGCGTTCGAGGATGCCCCAGGCGAACAAGTCGATGAACGGTTCGAGAAAGTTCGCCAGAAAGAACTTGGTGTTCTCGAACACGCTCGCCGCCTTGCCGGCCGAGCGGTCGGAGGGCTTGCCGACGAACACCGTGATGTGCCAGCCGATGATGATCCCGGTTTCCTCGAGCGCGGCCCACAGCTTCTCCCAGGCCGGGTCGTCGAGCTTGGGATTGACGTTGGCGATCATCAGCGAGACCTGGCGCACCCCGCCTTTCTTGTGCAGCCGCATCAGCTCCTCATAGGCGGCCTCCGGCGTCTCGGGCAGCATTGGCGCGCCGATCAGCCGCTCGGGCGCGGCACCGCAGAATTCGAGGAGCCAGTCGTTGTAGACCCGGTAGCAGGCGACGCGCAGCGCCGGGTCGTCGGTCGAGATCTGGAAGATCGGGCCGAAGATGACCTGCGCCTGGACGCCGTCACGGTCCATGTCGGCGAGGCGCAATTCGGCGACCGCCGGGCGGCGCGCGCTCTGGTCGAAGATGCCGGCGCGGTCGAACGAGTTGTAGAGCGCCTTGACCGGGCGTGCGTTGCCGGTCGCCGGCGGCTTGCCGTCCCAGCGGCCCCATACCTTGCCGTCGCAGATCCACACCGCCTGGCCGTCGCGCTCGGCGATGTGCGGCGCGCGGTCGCGCAGCGCGGCCGGCAGCCGCGTCGACCACAGATCGGCCGGCAGTTGCGACAGGTCCATATGGTCGTCGCACGAGATCAGCGTATTGGCCATGCGATGCTCCTTACCCGAAGGGCGCGTCGGATCAGACCCGCATGCTAAGACCGTGCCGCGGCGGCGGGAAGCGCTTATGCCGCGTGCCGCCCGGGGCGCCCGATATTCGGCAGGAAGACGGTCAGGAGACCGATCAGCGGCAGGTAGGCGCAGACATGGTAGACCGTGGCGATGCCGGTCGCGTCGGCGAGCTTGCCGAGCGCGGCGGCGCCGATCCCCGCCATGCCGAAGCCGAGCCCGAAGAAAAGCCCGGCCATCGTGCCGATTTTTCCCGGCACCAGGTCGATCGCGTAGACGATGATCGCCGACGAGGCCGAGGCCATCGTCGCGCCGACCAGCACGGTCAGCACCGGCGTCCAGAACAGGTTGGCGTAGGGCAGCAACAGCGCGAACGGGATCGCGCCGAGGATCGAGCCCCAGATCACCGCCTTGCGGCCGATGCGGTCGCCGATCGGGCCGCCCACCAGCGTGCCGATCGCCACCGAGGCGAGGAAGACGAAGAGGTAGACCTGCGCGCTCGCCACCGAGAGGTGGAACTTGCTGATCAGATAGAAGGTGTAATAGGTGCCGAGGCTCGCCTGGTAGAACGCCTTCGAGAACACCAGCGACAGGAGGATCGCGAGCGACCAGCCGATATGCGCGCGACTCAGCAGCGGCGCGGTCCCGCTCTGGCGGACGCGGCGCGGCAGCGCATGCTCGCGGCGGTACCAGTTGCCGACGACGAACAGCACGGTCATCGCCAGCAGCGCCGCCGAGGAGAACCAGGCGACGCTGCCCTGGCCGTGCGGGATGACGATGAACGCGGCGAGGATCGGCCCCGAGGCCGAGCCGAAATTGCCGCCGACCTGGAACAGCGACTGGGCAAGCCCGTGCCGCCCGCCCGACGCCATCCGCGCGACGCGGGAGGCTTCGGGGTGGAACACCGCCGAGCCGATCCCGACCAGCGCCGAGCCGAGCAGCAGCGTCGGATAGCGCGCCGCGTGCGCCAGCATCAGGACGCCGACCAGCGTCGCCGCCATCCCGACCGACAGCGAATAGGGCTGCGGTCGCCGGTCGGCGACGAGGCCGACCACCGGCTGCAGCATCGACGAGGTCACCTGCATCGCTGTCGTCATCAGCCCGATCTGCACGAAGCTGAGCCCGTACTGGCTCTTCATCATCGGGTAGAGCGCCGGGATCAGCGACTGCATCATGTCGTTGAGCAGGTGCGAGAAGCTGAGCGCGAGGATGATCGAGAACGCGGTGCCTTCCGCGATCCGTCGCGCTACCGCGGCATCTGCCGTCCCGCTCGCCGCCGTCGTCGTTTCGCTCGCCATCCGCCCGTCCCATGGGCGCGCCGGTTGCGCGCGCCGGTTTCACACGTGCTGCCGCTGGAACTAACACGGATGCGACAACATGCTGCCCGGTTTTTAGCCATGGCAGCCATTCTTTCGCCGGCCGACGAAATGCCTTGGGCGCTCCGGCAACAACGGTTCGGCGACGTCCCTACGGCTTGTCGTCGCCGACAATCGTCAGTTTGCGCTGATGCGTTTTGACGTTGTATTCGAGAATCGCCTTCTTCGACGGGCAACAATGCGGATCGTTGTTCAGCCATCGATTGCCGTACAGCGAAAGCGTATTGCCTTCGGCATACATGTTGTTTGCCAGGAAACTCATATCCTTCAGTCCGACATCGGCGAGCGTTGCGACGCCGTTCTCGATGATGACAAGGTACTGAGCGCTGCCGTTGCCGCCGTTACACAAACCGGCATTCACCAGGATGGCGCGGTCCGTCTCGCTAAAGAACACGACGACCGACGAACCGACATACAGCCAGGGATCGGCGTTTTTCTTCGGGCATGCCGCGTAGAGCGGAACAAGGCCCCCGCCGTCCTTCTGAAGGGTGGCGCCCACCGCGTCGAACGCCTTCTGCAGGTCGTCGGCATGGGCTGCGGCGACCGAGAACAGCAGCGCCAGAGCGGCGGTGGCCCATAGTTTCATTTGCCGCTGCCTCTTTTGCCGCTGCCTCGTTTGACGGCGCCTCAATCGGTCGAGACGGTTTCCTAGCGGTTGCGCCAGTTCGGCTTGCGCCGCTCGGCGAAGGCCCTGGGCCCCTCGATATAGTCCGCGCTGTCGAGGTTGGCCTTGACCGCTGGATAGGTCGTCGTCATCGCCGCCTCGAGCGTCGGCTCGCCGAGGCTCCGATAGACCGACTGCTTCGAGGCGCGGATCGCCATCGGCGAGCATTCGAGGATCAGCGCCGCCCAGCGCCTGGCCGCCGCGAGTGCCTCGCCCTGCGGCACCACCTCGTTGACGAAGCCGAGTTCCTTGCCTTCCTGCGCGCCGACCCGCCGGCCGGTCAGGATCATGCCGAGCGCCGCCTTTTGCGGGATCATGCGCGGCAGGCGGTGGACGCCGCTGCCGGCGATCAGCCCGACCCGCGGCTCGGGCAGCGCGAAGACCGCGTTTTCCGCGGCGACGATGATGTCGCAGGCGAGCGCGGTCTCGAACCCGCCGCCCATCGCGACGCCGTTGACCGCGGCGATCAGCGGCTTGTCGAGGTCGAAGCGATGGCTGAGCCCGGCGAAGCCGGTCGCCGGCCGCGGCCCGCGCCGCCCCGCCGCCTGCACCTTCAGGTCGTTGCCGGCCGAGAAGGCGCGCTCGCCGGCGCCGGTGACGATCCCGACCCAGAGCTCCGGGTCGGCGGCGAACTCGTTCCACACGCGGTCGAATTCCCAATGCGCCTCGCTGTGCAGCGCGTTCATCACCTCGGGCCGGTTGATCGTGACGACGCGGACGCGCCCCTCGTCCTCGACCTTGCAGAACTGGTATTCGGGCATGGCTCCTCCCCCGGGTCCGGCATGATCGGTTGCGGGCGGGTTGCGCACAACCAGCATTTGACAGCGGCAAAGCGCTGTCGCGATGCTTTGCGCGGGTTGCGGAGGAGATTGCGATGGCGCTCGACCTGATCGTCAAGAACGGCACGGTGATCGACGGCTCGGGGCTGCCGCGTTATCGCGCCGATGTCGGCGTTTCGGGCGGCAGGATCGTCGAGATCGGCCGCATCCGCGCGCCCGCCGAGCGCGCGATCGACGCCGAGGGGATGATCGTCGCGCCGGGCTTTATCGACGGCCACACCCACATGGATGCGCAGGTCAACTGGGACCCGCTCGGCAGCTGCTCGTGCTGGCACGGCGTCACCAGCGTCGTGATGGGGAATTGCGGCTTTGCGCTGGCGCCCTGCAAGCCCGCCGACCGCGAATGGTTCGCGCGCTGCCTGACCGCGGTCGAGGACATCCCGACCGAGGCGATGATGGAGGGGATCGACTGGACCTGGGAGACCTTTCCCGAATACCTCGCGACCGTCGAGCGGCTCCCCAAGGGCCTCAATTACGGGATGTATATCGGCCATTCGGCGCTGCGCATGTATGCGATGGGCGCACGCCGCGGCCTCGACGAGACGGCGAGCGAGGACGATCTGCGCCGCATGGAGCACGCGGTCGCCGAGGCGCTCAAGGCCGGCGCGCTCGGCTTTTCGACCTCGCGCGCGACGACGCATGTGACGCCCGACGACACCCCGGTCGCCAGCCGCATCGCCGACTGGCGGGAGATCGCCCGGCTCGTCGGGCAGATGGGCGCGCTCGACGCCGGCATCTTCCAGGTCGGCCCCGACATCTCGGGCGGCGAGGCGCAGCGCGCCTGCCTCGAAGAGCTGCGCCGGATCGCGCTCGACAGCGGCCGGCCGGTGATGTTCGGCATGCTCGCCACCAAGCAGGGGATCGACCCCAACCCGTGGGATTTCCAGACCCGCTTCATGGACGAGACCGTGGCGCTCGGCGGCCGCATGTACGGCCAGGCGACGACGCGCTCGATCAACGCGGTCTTTTCGTTGAAATCCTACCTGCCGTTCGACGTGCTGCCGGCCTGGCAGGAGCTGCGCCGTCTGCCCTTGCCCGAGCAGAAGCGGCGCCTCGCCGATCCCGATGTTCGCGCCCGGCTCGTCGCCGCCGAGGCGGCGATGAAGCCGCGCGACCGGGTGCTGCAGGGCGGCGGCGCGGCGACCACCGACCCGCGCAAGCCCGATTACGACAACCTCTACCCGATGCTCTCGGTCGATTGGGACGACCCGTCGGTCGGCGAGCTGGCGCGGCGGCACAACAAGCACCCGGTCGAGGTGATGATCGACCTCGCGCTCGACAACGAGAACCGCATGTTCGTACAGCCGATCGTCAACGAGCGCCCGGAGGACGTGCTCAACCTGCTCAAGCACCCGCGCACGCTGGCGACCTTCTCCGATTCCGGCGCGCATGTCTGCCAGGAAATGGGCTCGTCGCTGCAGACGCATCTGCTCTCCTACTGGGTGCGCAACCGGCAGCAGTTCACCCTCGAAGAGGCGGTGCGGATGCTCACCTTCGACAACGCCTCGGCCTGGGAGCTGCCGGATCGCGGCCTCGTCCGCACCGGCTACGCGGCCGACCTCGTGGTGTTCGACGAGGCCGGGATCAAGCCGCAGCTACCGACGGTCGAGACCGACCTGCCGGGCGGCGCGCGGCGCCTGGTGCAAAAGGCGGACGGCATCGCCGCGACCGTCGTCAACGGCGTCGTCGCGATCGAGAACGGCGAGGCCACCGGGCTTTCCGGCGGCCAGGTGCTCAAGGGGCGCTTGGCGGCGTGACCGACCCCGATGCCGGGGCGCGCGAAGCGCTGCGGCTGATCGGTCCCGACCCGGCTAACTGGGTGCCGGATCGAGAGGGCCCCGATGGTCGAATAATCGACCACAACGTGCTGATCGTCGGCGGCGGGCAGACCGGCTGCGCCCTCGCCTTCGCGTTGCGCCGCGCCGGGATCGGCAAGGTCTCGGTGATCGACGCCGCCCCTGGCGCAAGGGCGGCGGGAATTTGGCAAACCAGCGCTCGGATGCACGTGCTGCGCACGCCGAAAAGCCTCCCCGGCCCCGAATACGGCATCGCCGCGCTCGGCTTCCAGGCGTGGTACGAGGCGCGCCACGGCGCCGCCGCCTACGCCGCCTTCGAGCGCATCCCGCGCCAGGCATGGATCGACTATCTCGCTTGGTATCGCGACTTCCTCGGCATCGCGGTGCGCTACGGCAGGCGGCTCGACCGCATCGAACCCATGATCGACGGTCCGGCGGCGGCGTGCTGCTTCCGGGTGCATCTCGACAGCGGCGTCGAGACCGCGCGCAAGATCGTCGTCGCGACCGGCTTTGCGGGATCGGGCGGCATCGCCCTGCCCGAAATGCTGCGCGACCTGCCGCGCCGGCTCTACGCGCACACCGCCGAGGACATCGATTTCGCCGCGCTGCGCGGCAGGGACGTCGCGGTGATCGGCGGCGCCGCCTCGGCCTTCGACGCCGCCGCGGTCGCGCTCGAAAGCGGCGCCAGGTCGGTGCATTTGTTCTGCCGCCGGGCGGCGCTCGCCGCCACCCCGGTCAACCGCAGCCGCGGCTATCCCGGCGCCTACGACAACTACCCGGCGCTGCCCGACGCGGTGCGCTGGCAGCAGGCGCTGCGCTTCCGCCGCGCCGGTTCGACCGCGCCGCAGGACGCGGTCGAGCGGGTGCTGGCGCACGCCAATTTCCGGCTGCACCTCGCCGCGCCGTGGCTGTCGGCGCGCGAGGAGGCCGGCGCGATCATCGCCGAGGCGGCCGACGGCGCGGGCTGCCTCGCCGGCGGCGCGCTGACCTGGCGCTTCGATTTCGCGATCGCCGGCACCGGCTATGCCGCCGATCTCGCGCTGCGGCCGGAATTCGCCGATCTCGCCCGCCACATCCTGCTATGGCGCGACCGCTACACCCCGCCGCCCGACGAAGAGGACGCATTCCTCGGCGCGCATCCCTATCTCGGGGCGGGCCACGAACTCCTCGAAAAGACGCCGGGCGCGGCGCCCTGCCTCGGGGACATCCACGTATTCAACCCGGCCGGGTTCGTCAGCTTCGGCGTCCCGGTCGGCGACGTTCCGAGCATGAAGCGCGGCCATCCGGCGGTCGCGGCGGCGATCGGCCGCGACCTGTTCCTCGCCGATCTCGACCGCCACGCGCAGCGGATGCAGGGCGACGTGCCGCCCGATTTCGGCCCCGAGCTCTACCGCGGGGCGGTCGGGAAGAGCGGCTGACGTGTTTGGTCAATTCCTCTCCCGCTTGCGCCGCAATACGGGAGAGGGGCTTCAACCGAGATGCTTCAAATACTGCGCGACGAAATCGCAGTCGACGAAGCGGCAATAGGCCTCGGTGATGCGCCGCGTCACCGGGCCCGGCAGCGGCGCCGGCAGCACCCGGCCGCCGATGCTCCTGACCGGGCAGACGCAGAGGCTGGTCGAGGTCATGAAGATCTCGTCGGCGATGCCGGCGTCGTAGAGGTCGAGATCGGCCTCGCGGCACGCGATGCCGAGCTCGCCGCACAGCTCGATCACGGTCTGCCGGCTGACCCCGGGCAGCACGAATTCGCTGCGCGGCGTCAGCACCTCGCCCTCCTGCACCAGGAAGATGTTGCTGCCGATGCCTTCCGACAGGTGGCCGCCATGGTCGAGCAGCACCGACCAGGCTTCCGGGTCCTGCGCCTTGGCCTGCAGATCGGCCTGGATCAAGTTGAGGTAGTTGTGCGTCTTGGCGCGCGGCGAGAGCGCGTCGGGCGCGGTGCGGCGGATCGGCGGCACGACGATGTCGATGCCGTCGCGGAACAGCCGCGCGCGCTTCTTGAGCGGCAGCGGGATGCACTCGACGATCACCGTCGGGCCGGTATCCTCCCAGCCCTCGTCGCCGACCGCGTCGACCCCGCGCGACACACGCTGCGCCAGCCAGAAATCGCTGTCGGGGGTGAGGAAATGGGCGTTGCGCGCCAGCACCTCCTCGCTGACCGCGATCATCTCGCCGGGCGACAGGCCGGGATCGATGCGCAGGTATTTGAGCGAGCGGTACAACCGGTCGATATGCTCCTTCAGCTTGAACGGGCGGCCCTGGAAGGTGCGCGTCATGTCGAACGCGGCGTCGCCGTATTTGAAGCTGCGGTCGCGGAACGGGACCACCACCTCGCGCTCGGGCACGATCCGCCCGTTGAAATAGGCGACGCGCTGGTTGGCCGGGGCGGTGCTGCGGTTGTCGCTCATTGGATGCCTCCGAACAGCGGCGCGCGGGTCTCGGCGAATTCCTCGACCGCGCCGACGAGCCGGTCGCCGTCCGCCTCGTCGAGCGCGATCGACAGCGCGAACATGCCGCGCTTGGCGAACCAGATGCCGCGCGCGACGAGATCGAAATAGAACAGGTCGAGGAGCCCGGCATGGCCCTGCGCCGCGTCGGCGGCGTTGCGGATCGGCCGCCCGGTCATGTGCACGCCGGTCATCGAGCCGATGCCGGTGAACTGCATCGGCAGCCGCCGCTCACGCACTGCGGCGTTGAGCCGCTCGCGCAGCCGGTCGCCGAAATCGTTGAGCTGGCGCGCCGCCTGCGGCGTGTAGACCTCGGTCAGCCCGACATAGCCGGCATTCATCGTCAGTACATTGTTGTTGAACGTGCCGGCATGCTGAAAGCCGTCCTTGTTGCGCGGGTCGAACCACTCCATCAGGTCGCGGCGCCCGCCGAACGCGCCAAAGCTCATGCCGCCGCCGACATACTTGCCGAGCGTCGTGAAGTCGGGCGCGATCGCGTGCACCTCCTGCAGCCCGCCCGGCGCGAGGCGCGAGGTCATCACCTCGTCGAAGATGAGGATCGCCCCGGTCTCGCTGGCGAGCAGGCGCAGATCGGCGAGGAACTCGCGGGTCGCCGGGATGCAGCCGCTGCCGCCGAGCATCGGCTCGATCAGGATCGCCGCGAGGTCGTCCCGGTGCGGCGCCACCAGTGCGCGCACGCTCTCGCTGTCGTTATAGGTGCCGACGAGGAAGTCGAACGGCGCGTTGATCCGGCTGCCCTTGCCGCGGAAGTAGAAGACCCCGCCGTGGTAGCCGCCGGAAAACACCAGCACCTTGCTGCGCCCGGTGATGGCGCGCGCCGCC
This sequence comes from Allostellaceae bacterium, assembly GCA_035507475.1. Taxonomy (GTDB): domain Bacteria; phylum Pseudomonadota; class Alphaproteobacteria; order ATCC43930; family CGMCC-115725; genus DATARH01. The sequence continues at coordinate 9,837 of DATJOB010000121.1, forward strand.
GACACCGCCATCAGATTGGCTTCGGTGCCGGAATTGGTGAAGCGCACCAGCTCGACCGACGGGAAGCGGTCGCACACCGCGGCGGCGAACCTCGCCTCGGCCATGCCGTGCGCGCCGAAATTGATGCCGCCGTCGAGCGCCGCGTCGATCGCCCGCCTGATCGCCGGGTGCGAATGGCCGAAGAGCCCGGCGGTGAACTCGCTGAGAAAATCGGCATATTCGTGGCCGTCGGCGTCCCACAGATGCGCGCCCTCGCCCTTGACCATGGTCAGCGGGAACGGCTCGACATAGATCGCCGAGCGGGTGTTGCCGCCGGGCAGCGCGGCGCAGGCCGCCTCGTATTGCGCCCGGCTCCGGGGATTGCGCGCGGCGTACTGCTCCTCGGCCTCCTTGAGCGCGGCGTCGATGTCGATATTGGCAGGGTGATCGAGCGGGCGGGGTGCGTTCATGGCGTCTCCTTGCCGGCCAAATCTAGCATAGGGCGGGCGCGAGGATGCGAGGCTCGCAAATAAATGGCGCCGAGGCGGCGCCATCGGCGATGCTGGCGCCGCTGCCCACCGGAGGGGTCGAATGTGAAAGCGCTCGAGGAAATCTGGGCGGATCGCCGCTACGAGCGGGAGCCGACCTACACCCGGCACCTCGGCCTGATGGAGCAGCCGACCGCCTATGCCGCGTTCGGCGCCCATCCCGAATTCGCCGAGGCGATGCGCCTTGTCGGCCAGGAGGTCAAGGCCCGCGCGCTCGATCTCGGCCGCGTCTGGAGCATGATCCTCAACATCAAGCACGCGGCCGCGAGATGTCCCGGTGCGGCATTCGCCGAGCTCGGCGTCTGGCGCGGCTGCACGGCGGCGCTGATCGCGCTTTACGCCAAGGAGCTCGACCGCAAGATGTACCTCGCCGATACCTTCGCCGGGTTTCCGCAGGCGCATTTCGAGCCCGGCATGGGGGAAGGCAAGGAAAACGCCTTCAAGGACACCACCCTCGACATCGCGCGACAATTCGTCGGCGACTATCCGGGCAATCGCTGGATCGTCGGCATGTTCCCCGACGCGGCGACCGCGGAGATGCGCGACGAGCGGTTCGCCTTCGTGTCTATCGATGTCGATCTCTATCTGCCGGTGCTCGAGGGGCTGCGCTTCTTCTGGCCGCGCATGGCGCCGGGCGGGATCGTCTTCGTCCATGACTATTCGTCGGGCCATTGGCCGGGCGCGACGCGAGCGGTCGACGAATTCTGCGCCGGGAACGGCGTCGCCGGCATCGTCCTGCCCGATGCGGCCGGCTCCTACGCGCTGGCGCGCCAGCCGGGATAAAGCCGGCGCCGGCTAACCCGCATACGCCCGCCTCCCGTGATCGCGCAGCCATAGGCGGACGAGGTGCCGGCGGCGCTCCGGCTCGGCCCAGTCCTCGAACTCGGTGCGGCTGTGGCCGAGCGTGCGGTTGTCGACGAACTGGATCTCGCCGGGCGCGAATTCGAAATCGATCGCGAGGTCCGGTTCCTCGAAAAGGTCGAGCGTCGCGGCGAGCGCGGCGGCGCCTTCGTTGTCGACCGGCTCGCCGCGCATCGCATAGCCCGAATTGATCTGGTGCACGCTGAACCGCGCCTTGAGCTCGCCCGCGGCATCGTCGAACACCGGCGCCGAGAACGTCGCGGGCTCGCCGTCGAAGAACTCGCGCTGCCGGTCGAACCAGAACGGCCGGTAGAGCCGCGGCAGCATCTCCTTGTGCCGCGCGAGCAGCCGGTTATGCACCGTGTGGAACGAGAGAACGCGGCTCACCCCGCCCGATTTCGCGGTCTTGAGGCAGAGCAGCGCGACGATCTCCGGCGGCGTCGTGTTGTAGGCGTTGTCGATGTGGAAGCGGATTTCGATATTGGTCTTGTCGGGCCGCACGCCCGAGCCGGGCAGCGCCGCCTGCCCGGTGTCGTGGACGTCGTAGATCATCGTGCCGTCGAGCTTCTGCGCCACCGGGCGCGCGACCATCGACGACAGGAGCCAATAGATCGTCTCGGCCTCGTGCTTCGACAGCTCCTCTACCGGCAGCCGGTCGACCACCGCGAAACGCACCCCCTCCTTCAGGATGCGCCGCACCTCGGCCATCGCCGCGTGGCAGTTGGTCATGTCGAGATCGGCCGGGCTGCGGATCAGCGTCGGCAGCGGATGCGCGCGGATTTCGTCGACGACGCGGCGGATTTCGTCGAGACACGGCCCGTCGAGCCGGACGCGATAGTCATCGGCGCGGATGTCGGCGCGCTTCCACGCGCTCGGCCCGGCGATCGGATGCTGGATCATGATGCCCTCGGCAGGCGGGTGTCCGGGAAATTATGCGGCCGATGGCCGCCGCAGGCAATCCGCCGGCAAGCCGCGGGGAGCCGGCGGAACCGGCGTCTCGCAGGACGCACCCCGGGCGCTCAGATCAGCCCGAGCTCGCGCAGCTCGGCGAGCATCCGCTCGGGCAGTTGTCCCGCCTCGCCGCCGGGGCCGCCGGGCGCGTCGCGCGGCGCGTCGCCCGCGCTCATGTAGCGCCAGCCCTGGAACGGGCGGAACGGCCGCGGCAGCGTCAGCACCAGCTCGGGATCGGTGAGGATCAGGCAATACCCGCGGCCGTTGGCGTCGCGCTCGCTGCGGAAGCCGACGATGCGGTGCCGCGCGCGGATCTGCCCCTTGACGACCCAGTAGAGCGAGCCGCCGTCGAGCACCGCCTCGGCGCGGCGCGGCCGGTTGCGCGTATAGACCCAGCTCTCGCCGCGCTCGACATGGCGCTGCGCGCGGACCCGGCGCAGCTCGTCGACATCGGCGGCGCCGACCGCCATCTTGACGAGGTGCAGCGGCCCGCCGCCGATGGCGCCGTCGGGCATCACGAGGCTGCGGCGGCCGGGTCGTCGAGCGCGATCAGCTCGGCGCCCTCCTCGACGAGGTCGCCGACCGCATAGCGCACGCGCTCGACGACGCCGTCGCGCGGCGCGGCGATCGTGTGCTCCATCTTCATCGCCTCGATGACGATGAGCGGCTGCCCCTGGCGCACCGCATCGCCGGCGCCGACCAGCAGCTGCACGACGCGGCCCGGCATCGGCGCCGAGAGGCGGCCGCCGCTCGCATCGGCCCCGCTCGCCGGCGCTAGCGGATCGACCCGCTCGAAGCGCCAGCTCTCGCCGCCGGCGAAAATCGCCACCGTGTCCTCGTGCGCCAGCGCCAGCGCGCGCGAGCGCACCCCGTCGAGCGACAGCGCGGCGGCGCCTCCGGCCGCGATCGTCGCGGCGGCGCGGAGCGTGCGCTCGCCGATCCGCAGCTCCCAGCCGTCGCCGCAAGCGGTCGCCTCGATCGTCAGCGCCTCGCCGGCATGGCTGAAGACGAGCGTCTGCGGCGCCGGCGGCGCGTTGAGCCGCCAGCCGTCGCGCCGCGCCCACGGCTCGCCGCCATCGGTCGGCCGATCGCCGAGAACCGTCAGCGCGGCGAGCGCCAGCGCCGCATCGGGCGGCGCCGGCGGCGGCGCCAACAGCGTCGCCTTGCGCCGCTCGATGAACCCGGTATCGAGCCGCGCCGCGGCGAAATCCGGGTCGCCCGCAATGCGCGCGAGGAACCCGAGATTGGTCGCGACGCCGAGCACCCCGGTCTCGGCCAGCGCCTGTTCGAGCCGCGTGCGCGCCGCCTCGCGGTCACGCCCCCAGGCGACGATCTTGGCGATCATCGGATCGTAATGCGGCGTCACGCGATCGCCTTCGCGCACCCCGGTCTCGACCCGCGCCGCGCCCTCCGGCAGGCGCAGCCGGTGCAGCGTCCCGGTCGCCGGCAGGAAGCCGCGCGCCGGGTCCTCGGCATAGAGCCGCACCTCGATCGCATGCCCGTTGAGCGCGATGTCGGCTTGCGTGCGGGTGAAGGCCTCGCCGGCCGCGACGCGCAACTGCCACTCGACGAGGTCGGTACCGGTCACCGCCTCGGTCACCGGATGCTCGACCTGGAGACGGGTGTTCATCTCCATGAAATAGAACCGCCCGCCGCCCTGGGTCATGTCGGCGATGAACTCGACCGTGCCGGCGCCGACATAGCCGACCGCGCGTGCCGCGGCGACCGCCGCCTCGCCCATCGCCGTGCGCATCGCGGCGGGCAGGCCCGGTGCCGGCGCCTCCTCGACGACCTTCTGGTAGCGCCGCTGGATCGAGCAGTCGCGCTCGAACAGGTGGACGACGTTGCCGTGCGCGTCGGCGAACACCTGCAGCTCGATATGGCGCGGCGCGGCGAGGTATTTCTCGATCAGCACCCGGTCGTCGCCGAATGCGGAGAGCGCCTCGCGCTTGGCGCTGTCGAGCGCCGCCGAAAACTCAACCGGCCTGTTGACGATTCGCATGCCGCGGCCGCCGCCGCCGCCCGAGGCCTTGATCAGCACCGGAAAGCCGATCTTGCTCGCCTCTGCCGCGAGGTGCTCGGGGTCCTGGTCGGCGCCGTGATAGCCCGGCACGACCGGCACGCCCGCCGCCTCCATCAGCGCCTTCGCCGCGGCCTTCGACCCCATCGCCCGCATCGCCGCGGGCGGCGGGCCGATAAAGACGAGGCCGGAAGCGGCGCAGGCCTCGGCGAACCCGGCGTTCTCCGCGAGGAAGCCGTATCCCGGGTGGATCGCTTCGGCGCCCGCCGCCTTGGCTGCGGCGACGATCGCGGCGGCGTTGAGATAGCTGTCGCGCGCCGGCGGCGGGCCGATCGGCCGCGCCTCGTCGGCCATCGCCACGTGCAGCGCCTCGGCATCGGCCTCGGAGAAGACCGCGACCGTGGCGATCCCCATGCGCCGCGCGGTGCGGATCACCCGGCAGGCGATCTCGCCGCGATTGGCGATCAGGATTTTCGAGAACATCAAAAGGGTGCGCTTTGACGCGAAGGTCGCCAAGGATGCGCAAAGGACGCGGAGGGTTTCAAGCGCGCGCGGCGCGCTGAAAAATTTCACCGCCGAGGCACCCAGGACACGGAAGCCTCGGCCGCTCGGCCATCTCGATGCCCGCTGCGTCTGCGTGGCGATTTTGCCGCTGTGCGCCGACTCGGACGGCTTCGCGCGCTTCGCGAACCCTTCGCGTCCTTTGCGTTGACGCGTTCCCTTTTCTACATCCGGAAGACGCCGAAGCGCGGCGTCGCCCGGTCGAACGCGGCGACCGGTGCGTTGAGCGCGGCCGAGATCGACAGCGCGAGCACGTTGCGGGTCTCGGCCGGGTCGATGATGCCGTCGTCCCACAGCCGCGCGCTGGCGTAATAGGGGTGGCCCTGGGTCTCGTATTGCGCGCGGATCGGCGCCTTGAACGCCTCCTCGTCCTCGGCCGGCCAGTCCTGCCCGCGCGCCGCCATCGCATCGCGCCGCACCGTCGCCAGCACCGAGGCGGCCTGTTCGCCGCCCATCACCGAGATGCGCGCGTTGGGCCACAGCCACAGGAAGCGCGGCCCGTAGGCGCGGCCGCACATGCCGTAATTGCCCGCGCCGAAGCTGCCGCCGATGATCACGGTGAACTTCGGAACCGCGGCGGTGGCGACCGCGGTGACCAGCTTGGCGCCGTCCTTGGCGATCCCGCCCGCCTCGTATTTGCGGCCGACCATGAAGCCGGTGATGTTCTGCAGGAAGACGAGCGGGATGCCGCGCTGCGCGCAGAGCTCGATGAAATGCGCGCCCTTCAGCGCGCTTTCGGAAAACAGGATGCCGTTATTGGCGAGGATGCCGACCGGGAAGCCCCAGAGATGCGCAAAGCCGCACACCAGGGTCTGGCCGTAGAGCTGCTTGAACTCGTCGAACTCGCTGCCGTCGACGAGGCGGGCGATCACCTCGCGCACGTCGTAGGGCCGGCGCGTATCGGGCGGGATGACGCCGTAGAGCTCCTCGGCCGGGTGGAGCGGCGCGCGCGGCGCGCGCAGATCGAGCCCGACCTGCTTGACCCGGTTGAGGTGGCCGACGATGCGCCGGGCGATGCCGAGCGCATGCGCGTCGTCGCGCGCGTAATGGTCGGTGACGCCGGAGGTGCGGCTGTGCACGTCGGCGCCGCCGAGCTCCGCGGCCGAGACCACCTCGCCGGTCGCCGCCTTCACCAGCGGTGGCCCGCCGAGAAAGATCGTGCCCTGGGCCCCGTCCTTGCCGGCGACGATGATGCTCTCGTCCGACATCGCCGGCACGTAGGCGCCGCCCGCGGTGCACGAACCCATGACGATCGCGATCTGCGGCACGCCGCAAGCCGACATCTGCGCCTGGTTGTAGAAGATGCGGCCGAAATGCTCGCGGTCGGGGAACACCTCGTCCTGCGCCGGCAGGAACGCGCCGCCCGAATCGACGAGGTAGAGGCAGGGCAGGTTGTTCTGCCAGGCGATCTCCTGGGCGCGCAGGTGCTTCTTGACGGTCAGCGGGAAATAGGTGCCGCCCTTGACCGTCGCGTCGTTGGCGACGACGACGCATTCGCGCCCGGCGATGCGGCCGATCCCGGTGACGATCCCCGCCGCCGGCACCTCGCCGTCATACATCCCATAGGCGGCGAAGGCCGAGAGTTCGAGGAACGGCGAGCCGGGGTCGAGCAGCAGCCGCACCCGCTCGCGCGCCAAGAGCTTGCCGCGCCCGGTATGGCGCCGCCGCGACGGCTCGTCGCCGCCGAGCGCAATCGCCGCGGTCTTCGCCGCGAGGTCTTCGACCAGCGCCCGCATCGCCGCGGCATTGGCGCGGAACCCCTCCGAGCGCGGGTCGAGCGAGGTGGCGAGGGTGGGCATGCCGAGAAGCTACAACGGCGCGGCGCGAGAGCGAACCTTTCCCGACCGACAATGCGTGAAACGCGTCCGCGGCGTAAACTCTTGGCCCCGCGCCATGGCTGCGCGCAGCCTGGATCACCGAAAGTCGAGCGAAAATGCCGGACGCGCGCGAGCCGACCAGCGAAGCGAGTTTTATCGATGCGCCGCGCGATTCGCGGATAAGCGCGCTGGTCGCATACTGGAACCGGGTGCGCGGCGAACGGAAAATGCCGGCCCGCGCCGATATCGACCCGGCGGCGATCCCCCGGCTGCTGCCCCATGTGTTCATGTATAGCGTGGGTCCTCACGGCGGCTACACGATCCGCCTCGTCGGCGAAGACGTCGTGAGCTTTGTCGGCCGCAGTGCCACCGGCGCCCCGGCCGGCGCGATCATGCCGCCGCGCTCGGCAGGGGTGATCGTCCAGATCCTCGACGCGGTGACGAACGAGCGGGTGCCGAAATTCCGCGCCGGCAAGGCGCATTGGCTGGCGGCAAAAAGCTACCGCAACTACGAGGCGTGTTTCCTGCCGCTCTCCGCCGACGGCGAGAGCGTCGATATCGTGCTGGGCGGCGTGGTTTTCCCGGACGCCGCGGTCTAAGCCGCGGCCCTTATCGCGACCTTCTTGATCTCGGCGCCGACGCTCGGCTCGTACTTGCCGAAATTCTGCTCGAAGTCGCGGGTGAGGCCGCGCGCCGCCTCGTCATAGGCCTTCTTGTTGGCCCAGGAGGCGCGCGGGTCGAGCACCTCGGCCGGCACGTCGGCGGCGCTTTCCGGCACGAGGAAGCCGAAATTGGGGTCCTTGCGCATCGGCGCGCCGGCGAGCCGGCCGTCGAGCACCGCGCGCAACAGGCCGCGCGTGTGCTGGATCGCCATGCGCTGCCCGGTGCCGTAGGCGCCGCCCGACCAGCCGGTGTTGACGAGCCAGCATTTGGCGCCGTAGCGCTGGATGCGCTCGCCGAGCATCTTGGCGTATTCGGTCGGCCGGCGCGGCATGAAGGGCGCGCCGAAGCAGGTCGAGAAGGTCGCCTGCGGCTCGCTGCCGAGGCCGACCTCGGTGCCGGCGACGCGCGCGGTGTAGCCCGAGAGGAAATGGTACATCGCCTGCTCGGCGTTGAGCTGGGCGATCGGCGGCATCACGCCGAACGCGTCGCAGGTCAGCATGACGACGTTCTGCGGATGCGGCGCGAGCCCGGTTTCCGAGGCGTTGGGTATGTAGTCGAGCGGGTAGCAGGCGCGGGTATTCTCGGTGAGGCTCGCATCGTCGACATCCGGCATCCGGGTGCGCGGGTTGAGCACGACATTTTCGAGCACGGTGCCGAAGCGGGTGATCGTCGCGTAGATCTCGGGCTCGGCCTTGGGCGACAGGTTGATCACCTTGGCGTAACAGCCGCCCTCGAAATTGAACAGGCCGCGCGGGCTCCAGCCGTGCTCGTCGTCGCCGATCAGGGTGCGCGTCGCGTCGGCCGACAGGGTCGTCTTGCCGGTCCCCGAGAGGCCGAAGAAGATCGCCGCGTCGCCGTCGCTGCCGACATTGGCCGAGCAGTGCATCGGCAGCACGTCCTTGGTCGGCAGCACGAAATTGAGATAGCCGAAGACGCATTTCTTGATCTCGCCGGCATAGCGCGTGCCGCCGATCAGCACCAGACGCTCGGCGAAGTTGACGAAGATGAAGGTTTCCGAGCGGATGCCGTCGAGCGCCGGCTCGGCGAGGAAGTCGGGCGCGTGCAGGATGGTGAACGCCGGCCGGAAATCGCCGAGATCGGCAAAGGTCGGGCGGATGAACATGTTGCGCGCGAAGAGGCTGTGCCATGCGGAGGGGCTGACCACCCGCACCGGCAGCCGGTATTCGGGGTCGGCGCCGCAATAGAGGTCCTGGACGAACAGTTCGCGGCCCTGGAGGTAGGCGAGGACGCGGCGGTGCAGGCTGGCGAACTGGTCCGGGGTGATCGGCTGATTGACGCTGCCCCAATCGACCGCGCCGTGCGTGCCGGGCTCGTCGACGATGTATTTGTCGCGCGGGCTGCGGCCGGTGTGCTTGCCGGTGTCGACGACAAACGCGCCGCCGAGGCCGATGGTGCCTTCGTGCCGGCGCACCGCATGCTCGTAGAGGAACGGCATCTGCAGGTTCCAGTGCACCGGGCCGAGATGGCGCATGCCCTGCTCTTCGAGGCCGAACGACGGCTTCGCGCCCGTCGCCGGGTTCTCCGTCTTGTCCAAGCGTCTTCCTCCATCGCCGCCGCCCCGCTTGCCGCGGGCACGGCCTGGGTCGATAACCCGGGGGCTAGATAGCAGAAATTGCGTGCCGCGATAACCCGTTGCAACCCGCGGGTCGCGGCCGGGCCGCCGCAAGTTTCGGGCCAGCCGCGCCGCTCGCTGCCGGTCGCTAGGGCAAGGGCGCGGCGCGCGCCTGCTGCGCGAGCGCGACCAGGGCCTGGCGCGCCGCCGCGGGGTCGCGCACCGGCGCCAGCGCGTGGTCGGCGAAGTCGAGCCGCGCCGTCTCCGCGCCGTGGCGCAGGTCGATGCCTTCCGGGTCGATGCCGCACATCCGCCAGCCTTCGCCGCCGCGTCGCAGCAGCCGCGCCGCGTAGAGGCCCACCGCCTCGGCGTGGTCGGCGTTCATATGGGCGACGATCTCGCCCTCGGCGGCGGCGAGCGTCGCGGCGGCGCCGGGCAGCACCAGTTGCGCGGCCTCGACCCAGGCGATCCGGCCGAAGCCGGCGACCAGATGGCCGCGCTCGACCGCGACGCGATAGAGCCGGAAATCGCCGAACCCGGCATATTGCGCGGCGCCGGGGTGGCGCGCGGTGAAGCGGGCGAGGAGCCGCGCATCGTCGACCGGCGCGGCGCAGCCGATGACGCTGACGCGCGGTTCGGCGAGCGGGTCGCTCGCGGGCTCGCTCCGAGCCGCCGCGGCCGCGCCATCGAACAGCAGCGAGACGCGCGGGTCGACGGCGATGTTGCGCGTGTGCTGGGCAAGCGCCGAGAGCAGCAGCAGCGGGCTCGCGTCGTGGTCGCAGGCGAGCGCCACGAGCGAGGCGTAGGCGCGGGAGCGGTCGCCCTCGGCAAGGCTCGTCGCCAGCACGGCGTGAGACTGGCGGCGCATCAGCGCACGGCACAGCCGGCCCCGGTCATCGGTTTCGTTCATCTCAGGCCCTTTTTGTTCGCCACCGAGCAGCCATATTTGAGGGACCATTTATTGCGCCGGCGGCGTATCATTGCCGAACCGCGCGGACGACGCCCTCGGGGGGACGATCCTTGGCCAATACGATCGCTCTTGTCGACGACGACCGGAACATCCTGACCTCGGTCTCGATGGCGCTCGAGGCCGAGGGGTTCGCGGTGCGCTGCTACGCCGACGGCGCCGAGGCGTTGCGCGGGCTCAGCGGGCAGCCGGTCGACGTCGCCGTGCTCGACATCAAGATGCCGCGCATGGACGGCATGGAGCTGCTCGCCCAGCTGCGCCGGCAGAGCTCGACCCCGGTCATCTTCCTCACCTCGAAGGACGACGAGGTCGACGAGCTGCTGGGGCTGCGGATGGGGGCGGACGACTACATCAAGAAGCCGTTCTCGCAGCGCCTCCTGATCGAGCGCATCCGCGCCCTGCTGCGCCGCGGCGAATTGGCGCGCGAGCGCGAGGACGGCCAGGGCGAGCCGGCGATCGTCCGCGGGCCGCTCACCCTCGATCCCGGGCGCCATCTATGCACCTGGCACGGCGAGCAGGTCGAGCTGACCGTGACCGAGTTCCTGATCCTCAAGTCGCTGGCGCAGCGTCCAGGCCACGTCAAGAACCGGGACCAGCTGATGGACGCCGCCTATGGCGAGCACATTTATGTCGACGATCGCACGATCGACAGCCACATCAAGCGCCTGAGAAAGAAGTTCAAGGCGGTGGACGGCGATTTCGCGCAAATCGAAACGCTCTATGGCGTCGGTTATCGATATCGCGAGCCCTGACGCCGCGGCACCCGCGATGCCCGGCGCCGCGATGCCCGGCGCCGAGGCCGCCGCGCCGGCGCCGCCGGCCGCTGCGCTGCCGGCCCGTCCGCCCATTCACGTCGAGGATCAGGCGGCGCCGCGCCGCCGGCGACGCTGGCCGCGCCTCTCGCCGCTGACCCGGCGGATCGTCGCGGTCAACGTGCTGCCGCTGGCGCTGCTCGCGCTCGGCTTCCTCTATCTCGGCAAGTTCGAGGCCAGCCTCATCGGCCAGCAGGTCGAGGCGCTGCGCACCCAGGGCGAGATCTTCGCCGCCGCGCTCGGCGAGGGCGCGGTCCTCGATTCGCCGGACGACGGCGAGGTGCTGCTCCCCGACCTGGCGCGCCAGATGATGCGCCGCCTGGTGGCGCCGACCCACACCGCGGCGCAGCTCTTCGACCGTGACGGCAAGCTGATCGCGGACAGTCGCGTCCTGGCCGGGCCGGGCGACGCGGTCGAGGTGACCGAGCTGCCGCCGCCCGAGCACAAGGGGCTCGTCGCGCGCGCCGGCAACGCGCTCTACGACTGGATCGCCGGGCTGCTGCCGCGGCGGCGCCACTATCCCGTCTATCACGAAGGCCGCGCCGCGGCCGACTTCCCGGAGGCCGAGCGGGCGCTGCACGGCGAAAGCGGCTCGGCGGTGCGCCGCGATCCCGGCGACAACGGGCTCGTCATCAGCGTCGCGGTGCCGGTGCAGCGCTACAAGGAGGTGCTCGGCGCGGTGATGCTGTCGACCGCCAACGGCGAGATCGAGGCCGAGCTGCGCAACGTGCGCTTCGAGCTGTTGCGCATCTTCGGCGTGGCCCTGCTCGTCACCCTGCTGCTCTCGCTCTACCTCGCCAGCACGATCGGCCGGCCGATCCACCGCCTCGCCGAGGCGGCCGAGCGGGTGCGCGGCCGGGGCGCGCGGCTCGACATCCCCGACCTCACCCAGCGCGGCGACGAGATCGGCGACCTGTCGCGCTCGCTGCGCGAGATGACCAACGCGCTGTGGCTGCGGATGAGCGCGATCGAGAGCTTCGCCTCCGACGTTGCGCACGAGATCAAGAACCCGCTCTCCTCGCTGCGCAGCGCGGTCGAAACCGCGGTGCGCATCGCCGACCCGGTCAAGCAGCAGCGGCTGCTCGCGATCATCCTCGACGACATCGAGCGGCTGTCGCGGCTGATCACCGACATCTCCGACGCCTCGCGGCTCGACGCCGAGCTGAGCCGCGACGTCATGGCGGAGATCGACCTGACGGCGATGCTGCGCGCGCTCGTCGACATTCACGAGACGACGCGCAGCGAGGGCACCGCGCGGATCGCGCTGACCCTGCCCGAGCGGCGCCGCGGCCTCTTCGTGCCCGGCATCGAGAGCCGGCTGAGCCAGGTGTTCCTCAACCTCGTCAGCAACGCGGTGTCGTTCAGCCCGCCAGGCGCCGAGATCCGCGTCGGCGCGCGCGAGGACGGCCGCGCCGTGCTGATCACCGTCGACGATGACGGGCCCGGCATCCCGCCCGAGAAGCTGACGACGATCTTCGACCGGTTCTATACCGAGCGGCCGGCGGCCGAGAAGTTCGGCACCCATTCGGGCCTCGGCCTGTCGATCTCGAAGCAGATCGTCGAGGCGCATCGCGGGCGCATCTGGGCCGAGAACCGGCACGACGCCGCCGGGCGGGTCTGCGGTGCGCGCTTCCTCATCCGCCTGCCGCAGGCGTGAGCAGCGCGAGCCTCCTCGTCCATGCCACCGCGGTGGCGATCAACGGCCGGGCAATTCTGCTGCGCGGGCCGTCGGGCAGCGGCAAGTCCGATCTCGCCCTGCGGCTAATCGACGCCGGGGCGAAGCTCGTCGCCGACGACCAGACCGCGCTCTCCCGCGAGGGCGCCGCGGTGGTGGCGCGCGCGCCGGCCACGATCGCCGGGCTGATCGAGGCGCGCGGGATCGGCATCCTGCGTGTCGAGGCGTTGCCCGCGGCACCGCTCGCGCTGCTCGTCGACCTGGTGCCGGCGGAGCGGGTCGAGCGGCTGCCAGAGCCTTCATGCGAAACGATTCTCGGGCTCGTCATACCGAAGGTTGCCGTGGCGCCGTTCGAGGCCTCGGCGGCCGCCAAGCTGCGCCTCGCGCTCGCCGCCGTCGGCGGAGAGACGGCGATCGCCGCCTTCCACCGCTGAAATTCGCGGGGTCGGCGCCGCCGGACCGATCACGGATTGTTGCGGCGGCATGACCGGCATGCATCAATCGTGATGACGAAACCACCGGACGGCGCTATATGGGCGGCGTGTCCCCACCCGCTGGCCGTATTGGCCCCAGGCGGCATGGATCGAACACAGCGTGGTCTTCTCCCCCCGAGCGACCGCCCGATCGTGTGACCGACACCTAGCTTGACCCAGGACCCGCCGATCCCCTGTAGCCGGGATCTCGCACCCCCCTTCCAGCGCCACCGCGCCCGCCGATGGCGGCTGTCGCCGGTGCGCGAGCCGCGCCGATGATCGGCATCGTCCTCGTCACCCACGGCCGGCTGGCGGCCGAATTCGTCGCCGCGCTCGAGCATGTGGTGGGGCCGCAGGGCCAGATCGCCGCGGTGTGCATCGGCCCAGACGACGACATGGAAGAGCGCCGGCAGGAGATCCTGAGCTCGATCCGCACGGTCAACAGCGGCGACGGCGCGGTCCTGCTCACCGACATGTTCGGCGGCACGCCGTCGAACCTGGCGATCTCGGTCATGGACAAGGCGAAGATCGAGGTCATCGCCGGCGTCAACCTGCCGATGCTGATCAAGCTCGCCAGCCTGCGCCTGAGCGAGGGGCTGGAACGCGCGGTCACCGGCGCGCAGGAGGCCGGGCGCAAATACATCAACGTCGCCTCGCAGCTGCTGACGGACGCGCATCGATGACTGCCGACCCGGCGGGCGGTGGGCTCGGCGGCGGCTCGCCCGAAGCCGAGGCGGCCGCGGCGGCGACGGCGCATCGCCGGGCGACGATCTGCAACCAGCGCGGGCTCCACGCCCGCGCCGCGGCGCGCTTCGTGAAGGCGGCGCACCAGTTCGCCGCCGATATCTGGGTGCGCAAGAACGGCACGGTGGTGTCCGGCCGGTCGATCATGGGGCTGATGATGCTGGCGGCGGCATCGGGTGCCGAGCTACAAATTTCTGCCGCCGGCCCGGACGCCGATGCAGCGGTCGAAACGCTGGCGCGCCTGGTCGAATGCAAGTTTGATGAGGATTGACGAGAACTCCGGCGGCGAAACGCGCGGCGAACAGCGGCTGAGCGGCATCGGCGTCTCGCCCGGGGTCGCGATCGGCCCCGCCTATCTTGGCGATCGCGGCCCGGTGACGGTGAGCGCCCGCGACATCCCGGAGAGTGCGGTCGCGGCCGAGCGAGCGCGGTTTTCCGAAGCCGTCGCCACCGCCCAGCGCCAGCTGCGCAAGCTCAAGGGGCGCGCCGCGGCGCTGCCCGGCTCGGCCTCCGACGAGATCGGCTACCTGCTCGACGCGCATCTCGCGATGCTGGCGAACTCGCGGCTGGTGCGCGGCGTCCAGCACCGCATCGCCAACGCGCGGATCAATGCCGAGCGCGCCGTCGAGCTCGAGATCGAGGCGATCGCCAAGAGCTTCGCGCAGATGCGCGATTCCTATCTGGCGGCGCGCGTCGAGGACATCCGCGTCGTCGGCACGCGGCTGATCCGCAACCTGATGAAGCGGCCCTACGTCACCTATGCCTCGCTCGACGAGGGGACGGTCGTCCTCGCCGAGGAAGTAACCCCGGCCGACACGGCGCTGATGGACCCGCAGCGCATCGCCGGGTTCGCCGCGGTGTTCGGCGGCCCGGAGAGCCACGCGGCGATCATGGCGCGTGCGCTCGGGCTCCCCGCGGTGATGGGCGTCGCGGGGCTCGTGGCGCGGGCCCGGCAGGGCGCGACCGCGATCGTCGACGGCTCGGAAGGCATCGTCATCCTCGATCCCGCGCCGGCGACGCTCGACGCCTATCGCCAGCGCCAGGAGGCGATGAACCGCGAGCGCCGCCATCTCGGCCGGCTGCGCCGCCTCGCCGCGGTGACCCGCGACGGTATCGAGATCAAGCTCGAGGCCAACCTCGAACTGCCGGTCGAGCTCGACCAGGCGGTCGCCAACGGCGCGATGGGGCTCGGCCTCGTGCGCACCGAATTCCTCTTTCTCAATCGCGACGACCTGCCCGACGAGGACGAGCAATACGAATTCTACGCCGGGCTGGTGCGCGGCATGGGCGGCCGCCCGGTGACGCTGCGCACGCTCGACGTGGGCGGCGACAAGCTGCCCGACACGCTGGCCAGCGCGGCGCTGGACGCGATCAACCCGGCGCTCGGGCTGCGCGGGATCCGCCTGTCGCTCAAGGAGCGGCGGCTGTTCGACACGCAACTCGCGGCGATGCTGCGCGCCGCCCGCGAGGGGCCGATCCGCATCCTCCTGCCGATGATCTCGGCGACCAGCGAGATCCGCCGCACCCGCGAGGCGATCGAGCAGGTCGCGCGCCGGCTGCGCCGCCGCGGCGTCGCCTTCGCCGAGGTGACGCCGCCGCTCGGCGTGATGATCGAGGTGCCGGGCGCCGCGCTCGCCGCCGACGCGCTGGCGAGCGAAGCCGATTTCTTCGCGATCGGCACCAACGACCTGATCCAGTACACGCTGGCGATCGACCGCAGCGACGAGCAGGTCGCGCATCTCTACAACCCGCTGCACCCAGGGGTGTTGCGCCTCATCGAGTTCGCGGTCGAAGCGGCGGCGCGCCGGCGCATCCCGATCGGCATCTGCGGCGAGATGGCCGGGGACCCGCGCTACGCCGCGCTGCTTCTCGGGCTCGGCCTGCGCGAGCTGTCGATGGCGCCGGCCAACCTGCCGCGGGTCAAGCACCGCATCCGCAACCTCGACATGATCGCCGCGACGCGGCGCGCCGAGGCGCTCATGGACCAATCCGACACCGGGCGGATCGCCGCGCTGCTCGACGATTTCAACGCGATGGCCGAACTCGGCTGACCGGCCGTCCTTGCGCGCAACCAGGCTGACCACGGAGGGAGAAGAACATGAAGCGTCGCGACGTTCTGAAGGCCGGGCTGACCGGGGCGGCGGCACTGGCGATGCCGGCGCTGGCGATGCCGCGTCTGGCGCGCGCCGAGGGCGCGAGCACGATCAACTTCGTGCCGCATGCCGACCTTGCCTCGCTCGACCCGGTATGGACGACCGCCGACATCACCCGCAACTTCTCGCTGGCGGTCTACGACACGCTCTACGGCTTCGACGCGCAGTTCGCCGTTCAGCCGCAGATGGCCGCGGGCCATACGGTCTCGGCCGACGGCAAGCAGTGGGACATCACGCTGCGCGACGGGCTCAAGTTCCACGACGGCGCGCCGGTCCTGGCGCGCGATTGCGTCGCGACGATCCAGCGCTGGGGCAAACGCGACCCGATGGGCTCGGCGCTGATGGCGCGCACCGACGAGATCTCCGCGCCGTCGGACAAGGTCATCCGCTTCCGTTTGAAGACCCCGTTCGCGCTGACCAGCTACGCGCTCGCCCAGATCGCCTGCGCGATCATGCCCGAGCGGCTGGCAAAAACCGACGCCTTTACGCAGGTCACCGAGGCGGTCGGCAGCGGCCCGTTCAAGTTCGTCGCCAGCGAGCGAGTGCCCGGCCAGCGCGTGGTCTTCCAGAAGAACGCCGATTACGTGCCGCGCGACAGCGGCACCCCGAGCTTCAATGCCGGACCGAAAATCGTCTATTTCGACCGGGTGGTGTGGAACTTCGTCCAGGATCCGGGGACCGCCGCCGCGGCGCTGCAAAGCGGCGAGGTGGATTGGTGGGAAAACCCGACGATCGACCTCGTGCCGCAGCTCAAGAAGGACGAGAAGCTGGTCGTCGCGGTCAAGGACAAGACCGGCGAGATCGGCTGCCTGCGCTTCAACCACCTCTTCCCGCCGTTCGACAAGCCGGCGGTGCGCCGCGCCGTGCTCGCCGCGATCGACCAGAAGGACGTGATCACCGCCTTCGCCGGGGCCGAGCCGAGCATCATGAAGACCGATGTCGGACTGTTCGTGCCGGGGACGCCGCTCGCCAGCGATGTCGGCGTCGAGATCACCCGCGGCACCAAGGACTTCGCCAAGGCCAAGGAGGCGCTCAAAGCGGCCGGCTACAATGGCGAGAAGGTCGTGGTGCTGGCGGCGACGACGATCCCGTCGATCTGGGCCGAGGCCTCGGTCGCCACCGACGTCCTGCAGAAGATCGGCCTCAACGTCGACCTGCAGGCGCTCGAATGGGGCGCCGTCGTCTCGCGCCGCGCCTCCAAGGAACCGATCGACCACGGCGGCTGGAACATCTTCTATACCTATCTCGGCGGGTTCGGGAACATCTCGCCCGGCCCCAACATCGCGATCCGCGGCAATGGCACCAGCGCCTGGTTCGGCTGGCCGACCGATCCCGAGATGGAGGCGCTGCGCGACCAGTGGTTCGCCGCCCCCGATCTTGCCGCGCAGCAGAAGATCACCCGCGACATGCAGGTTCACTTCTGGCAGAACCCGAGCTACGTGCCGCTCGGCATGTACGATCAGCCGACCGCGTTCCACAACAACCTGCAGGACGTACACGACGGCTGGCCGCAATTCTACGGGGTGCGGCGAACCTAAGTGCGTCACCCCGCAGGCGGGGGTCCAGCGCCTCCGGACTCCCAGCTTCGCGGGAATGACGACAGTGACGAGGTTCGTGAGCGAGGATGACGCAGAACATCTACGACGATCCCGGCTTCCATGCCGGCTACAGCCGGCTGCCGCGCTCGGTCGAAGGCTTGGCGGGGGCGCCGGAATGGCCGGCGCTGCGCGCGCTGCTGCCCGAGCTGCGCGGCCGCCGGGTGGTCGATCTCGGCTGCGGCTACGGCTGGTTTTGCCGCTGGGCGGCCGATCAGGGCGCGGCCGAGGTGCTCGGGCTCGACGTCTCGGAAAAGATGCTGGAGCGCGCCCGTGCCGAGACCGGCGCCGCCGGCGAGCGGGTCGCGGTGCGCTACGCCCGCGCCGACCTCGAGACGCTCGACCTTCCCGCCGCCGCGTTCGATCTCGCCTACAGCTCGCTCGCCTTTCATTACATCGCCGATCTCGGCCGGCTGTTCGCGACGGTGCATCGCGCGCTGGTGCCCGGTGCGCGCTTTGTCTTCTCGATCGAGCACCCGATCTTCATGGCGCCGACGAACCCCGCCTGGCAACAGGGCGCCGAGGGCCGCACGGTCTGGCCGCTCGACTCCTATCTCGCCGAGGGGCCGCGCACCACCGACTGGTTCGCGCCGGGCGTGGTCAAGCACCACCGCACCATCGGCACCACGCTCAACCTCCTCATCGGGCTCGGCTTTGCCATCCGTCACGTCGAGGAATGGCGGCCCACCGACGAACAGATCGCGGCCCGGCCGGAATGGGCGAAGGAGCTCGACCGGCCGATGTTCCTGCTGATCGCGGCCGCCCGCTGAGAACGGGCGCGACCGCGGTATTGACGACTTAAAGATATCTTTATATCTTGAATACGACACGGTCGCTGGCCGGCTGCATCAAGAATCACGCCCCCACCCATTAGGAGCCTAGCCGCATGCCCGAGTTCACCGATTACAGGGTCGCCGACATCGCGCTCGCCGACTGGGGCCGCCGCGAGATCGCGATCGCCGAGACCGAGATGCCCGGGCTGATGGCGCTGCGCGACGAGTTCGGGCCGTCGCAGCCGTTGCGCGATGCGCGCATCGTCGGCTGCCTGCACATGACGATCCAGACCGCCGTGCTGATCGAGACGCTGGTCCATCTCGGCGCCAGCGTGCGCTGGAGCTCGTGCAACATCTTCTCGACACAGGACCACGCCGCCTCGGCGATCGCCGCGCGCGGCATCCCGGTCTTCGCCTGGAAGGGCGAAACCGAGGAGGAGTACGAGTGGTGCATCGAGCAGACGCTGACCGGACCCGGCGGCTGGAAGCCGAACATGGTGCTCGACGACGGCGGCGACGCGACCAAGATCGTCCACGACCGCCATCCCGAGCTGCTCAGCGACATCCGCGGCATCTCCGAAGAGACCACGACCGGCGTCCACCGACTCTACGAGATGATGCGCCACGGCGCGCTCAAGGTGCCGGCCTTCAACGTCAACGACAGCGTCACGAAATCGAAGTTCGACAACCTCTACGGCGTGCGCGAGAGCCTTGTCGACGGCATCAAGCGGGCGACCGACGTGATGCTCGCCGGCAAGATCGCCGTGGTCTGCGGCTTCGGCGACGTGGGCAAGGGATCGGCGGCGAGCCTCAGAAGCCAGGGGGCGCGCGTCATGGTGACCGAGATCGACCCGATCTGCGCGCTGCAGGCGGCGATGGAAGGCTACCAGGTGGTGACGATGGAGGAGGCGGCGCCGGTCGGCGACATCTTCGTCACCGCGACCGGCAATATCGACGTGATCACGCTCGATCACATGCGCCAGATGCACGACCGCGCGATCGTCTGCAACATCGGCCATTTCGACAGCGAGATCCAGGTCGGCGCGTTGCGCAACTATGTCTGGGAAGAGGTCAAGCCGCAGGTCGACGAGGTGATCTTCCCGGACGGCAAGCGGCTCATCGTTCTGGCCAAGGGGCGCCTCGTCAATCTCGGCTGTGCGACCGGCCATCCGAGCTTCGTGATGAGCGCCTCGTTCACCAATCAAGTGCTCGCGCAGATCGAGCTCTACACCAATCACGGCAAGTACGAGAACAAGGTCTATGTCTTGCCGAAACATCTCGACGAGAAGGTCGCCGCGCTTCATCTCGAAAAGCTGGGCGCGCGACTGACCAAACTTTCGACGGCCCAGGCAGAATATCTCGGACTAGCTGATTCGGGGCCGTACAAGCCAGAACACTACCGGTACTGAAACCTAGTCATCGCGGCGGCAGTTTGATAAAGAAGCGCGGCGCCCGTCGCTAGACCAGACGGTGCGCGGCGCGCCGCGGCGGAGGCGGCGATCGTGTGATTGTCTTGGCTGCCGTAGTCGTTGTCGCCGCCATGGTCGGCCTGGCCGGTCTGTGGTTCTTTGCCCGCGCCCAGCTCGCCGCAGAACGCAGACGCCGCACCGCGGCGGAGAGCGAGCGGGCGGCGCTCGACGCAATCCTCGCCGCGACCCCGGCCGGCGGCTTCCTCTGGCGGCGCGACGGCAGCGAGCGGGCGTTCGGCACGCTGCCGGGCGGCGCGGTGGATTTCGCCGCGTTCGTCGCCGGCCTCGACGAGGACGCGGCGGCGCGGGTCGGCGCCGCAATCGCCGCGCTGCGCGAGCGCGGCGCGCCGGTCGCCGATACCGTGCCCTGCCGCGATGGCGGCGCGCTGGCGCTGAGCGGGCGGCGCAGCGAGGCCGGGGACCCGGTGCTGTGGGTCGCCGATGTCAGCAAGGCGCGGGCGCTCGAAGCGGCGAGCGCCGCCGCCGCCGCATCGGCGGCCAGCCTGCGCGCGGTGTTCGAGACGGTGCCGCTGCCGCTGTGGCGGCGCAACGGCCGCCTCGCACTGGTCGACTGCAACAGGGCCTATGCGGCGGCGCTCGACACGACGCGCGAGGCGGTGCTCACCGAGGGCCGCGAGCTGGCGCCGGAGAGCGGCCGCGGCAAGGCGCTCGAACTGGCGCGCGACGCCGCCGCCGGCAGCACCCGCACCGAGGCGCATCACGTGGTGATCGCCGGGTCGCGACGGCTCGTCGAGATCACCGAGACCCCCGACGGCGCCGGCGGCACGATCGGCTTCGCGATCGACCGGACCGCGGTCGAGGATGCCGAGGCCGAGCTCACCCGCCACATCAACGCGCATGGCGAGGTGCTGGAGAGCATCCACGCCGCGGTCGCGATCTACGGGCCGGATAAGCGGCTCAAGTTCTGCAATTCCGCCTTCGCCCGGCTCTGGGGGATCGAGACCGAGTGGCTTGCCGGCGGCCCTTCGCTCGACGAGCTGCTGGAGCGGCTGCGCGAGCGGCGGCGCATCCCCGAGCTGGTCGATTTCCGCGCCTTCAAGCAGCAGCAGCTGGCAATGTTCACATCGCTGATCGAGGCTCAGCAGGAGCTGCTGCACCTGCCGGACGGGAGGACGCTCAGCCTGTCGGTCTCGCCGCACCCGCTCGGCGGGCTCGTCTTCGTCTACGAGGACGTGACCGACCGCCTGGCGCTCGAGCGCTCCTACAACACGCTGATCGAGGTGCAGCGCGAGTCGCTCGACAATCTCTTCGA
>DATJOB010000122.1:0-2067 GCA_035507475.1 Allostellaceae bacterium
CTCGACCGCGACGCGCTGCAGCCCGCGATAGGCGAGGAGCTTGGTCAGCCGCGCCTGCTCGATCGGCCTGCCGTCGCGCGACAGCGATTTCACCGGCATGTTGACGCGGGCAACCCCGGCATGGATCAGCCCGGTCAGCACGCGGCCTAGATAGGGGTCGTAGTCGAGCGTCGTCGCCAGCATCGCGAACGGCGCGGCGGCGTCGCCCGCCGGGGGCGGCACATGCGCGACGATGAGGTCGAAGAGCGGCGCCAGGTTCTTGCGCTCGTCGGCCATGTCGGCGACCGCCCAGCCGTCGCGGCCCGAGGCGAAGAGGGTCGGAAAATCGAGCTGATGCTCGTCGGCGTCGAGCAGCGCGAAGAGGTCGAAGATCTCGTTGTGCACGGCCTGCGGCCGCGCGTCGGGCCGGTCGACCTTGTTGATGACGACGATCGGCCTGAGGCCTCGGCGCAGAGCCTTGGCGGTGACGAACTTGGTCTGCGGCATCGGTCCCTCGGCGGCGTCGACCAGCACCAGCACGCCGTCGACCATGCCGAGGATGCGCTCGACCTCGCCGCCGAAATCGGCGTGGCCCGGCGTGTCGACGATGTTGATGCGGGTTTCGCCCCAGACGAGCGAGGTGCATTTGGCGAGGATGGTGATGCCGCGCTCGCGCTCCAGTTCGTTCGAATCGAGCGCGCGCTCGGCGACCTGCTGGTTGGCGCGGAAAGCGCCCGACTGGCGCAGCAGCTGGTCGACCAGGGTCGTCTTGCCATGGTCGACATGCGCGATGATCGCGATGTTGCGGATGGTCTCGGTCACGGGGGTTACAGCACCTTCCGGCGGCGGCACCTACATCAAACCCGGGGCACCAGGCCGGCGGAGGCGACGAGTTGGCGGAGCGCGGCTTCCGGCCGCGCGCCGACATGGCTGATGATCTCGGCGGCGCAGAGGCTGCCCAGCGCCCCACAGGTGGGAAGCGGCAGGCCGCGGGTCAAGCCGAAGAGCACGCCGGCGGCGTAGAGGTCGCCGGCGCCGGTGGTGTCGACGACGCGCGCGACCGGTGCGGCGGCGACGGCGTGCGCGGCGCCGTCGGCGAAGATCACGCTGCCCTTCTCGCTTCGGGTCAGCGCCGCGATCCGCACATGGCCGCGCACCGCAGCGGCCGCGGCGTCGAAATCGGCGGTCCCGTAGAGCGAGCAGATCTCGGCCTCGTTGGCGAACAGGATATCGATATCTCCGGCGACCAGCTCGCGGAACTCGGCGCGGTGCCGGTCGACGCAGAACGGGTCCGACAGCGACAGCGCGACCTGCCGCCCGGCGTCATGGGCGAACGCCGCGGCCTTGCGGAAGGCGGCCTTGGCGCGCGGCGGATCGAACAGGTAGCCCTCGAGATAGGTGATCTGCGCGGCAGCGACGGTGGCGGGGTCGATATCCTCGGGCCCGAGTTCGGCGCAGGCGCCGAGATAGGTGCCCATCGTGCGCTGCCCGTCCGCCGTCACCAGGACCAGGCAGCGCGCCGTGCCCGGCCCGTCCGACGCGGCGGGCGTGTCGAAGCGGATGCCCATCGCGGCGATGTCGTGACGGTATATCGCGCCGAGCGCGTCGTCGCGCACCTTGCCGATATAGGCGCCGCTGCCGCCGAGCGAGGCGATCCCCGCCATGGTGTTGCCGGCCGAGCCGCCCGAGCTCTCGATGCCCGGCCCCATGCGGCCGTAAAGCTGGTCGGCGCGCGCCGCGTCGATCAGCGTCATCGCGCCCTTGGCCAACCCCTCGGCGGCGAGAAACGCCTCATCGGCGTGGGCGATGACGTCGACGATGGCGTTGCCGATGCCGACGACGTCGAGGGAAGCCGCTGCCATGCACCGATCCCGCTTTGCTGAAAGCGCGCGGAGTATAGGAGGCGCGGCCGGCGCGGCAAGCCGGGCCTGCCGGGGCGACGCGACCGGCGCGGTTTCGCGATTCGTCGGGCGCGTCGCGGAGGCGCGCCGCGGCGACCGGTTGAACGCGCGCGTAAGCTCTTGACGCTGACGGTTTATGGCCCAACCACGGGGATGATTCTTTTTGTTTTCGCCGGTCTCAGCAGAT
>DATJOB010000123.1:0-9533 GCA_035507475.1 Allostellaceae bacterium
GCGTGGCGGTCCATATCGTGATGCGCGGCTATGGCGGCCGGATGGCCGGGCCGCTGCGCGTCGACCCAGCGCAGCATGACGCCAGGGCGGTCGGCGACGAGGCGCTGCTCGCCGCGGCCCGGACCGCGGCCTGGGTCGCCCGCGACCGTTCTGCCGGGGTGCGCGCCGCGGTCGCCGCCGGGGCCGGCGCGATCCTGCTCGACGACGGGTTCCAGAACCCGACCGTCGCCAAGGACCTGTCGCTGCTGGTGGTCGATGCCGGCTACGGGTTCGGCAACGGCCGGCTGCTCCCGGCCGGCCCGCTGCGCGAGCCGCTCGCCGCCGGGCTGGCGCGCGCCGACGCGGTCGTGCTGATCGGCGACGGCGCCGCGACGCCGCACCCGCTCGGCCTGATCGACCGGCCGGTATTGCGCGCCGCGCTCGCGCCGCTCGATGCCGCGCCGCTGGTCGGGCCGCCGCTCGTCGCCTTTGCCGGGATCGGCCGGCCGGCCAAGTTTTTTGCCACGCTCGACCGGCTTGGCGCCGCGGTGGCGGTGGCGCGTGGCTTTCCCGACCATCACGTCTACCGCCCCGGCGAGCTGGCGGCGCTGCGCGAGACGGCGCGGCGGCACGGCGCGCGGCTCGTCACCACGGCGAAGGACTGGGTGCGCCTGCCGCCCGCCGAGCGGCGCGACGTCGCGGTGCTGGAGGTGGCGCTGCGCTGGGCGGACGAGGCCGCGCTCGACGCGGTGCTGGCGCCGTTGCTCGGCCGGATCGACGATGGCGGGCGGCGCATCACCGCCTGAGGCCGCCGCCGCGACGCAGCGCTGGGGCTATCGCTTCGAGGCGTGGCTCGCGGCGCTGTCGATCGGCGCGCTCGGCATCCTGCCGCTCGACTGGGCGTCGGCGCTGGGCGGCGCGCTGGCGCGCCGGATCGGGCCGCATTCGGGGATCAGCCGGCGCGCCCGGCTCAACCTGCGCGCGGCGCTGCCCGAGCTGTCGGACGCGGCGCGCGAGGCGGTGCTGCGCGGCATGTGGGACAATCTCGGCCGGGTCGCGTTCGAGTACCCGCACCTCGCCAAGATCAAGGTGTTCGCCGGCGACGGCCGGGTCGAGGTGCAGGGGCTCGCGCATCTCGAAGCCGCGCTCGCCGGGAAGCGCCAGGTGATCATGTTCTCGGCGCATCTCGGCAACTGGGAGATCGCCGCGCTCGCCGGCGGGCAATACGGGCTCGACATCGCGCAGATCTACCGCGCCGCCAACAACCCGCATATCGACCGCATGCTGCGCCGACTGCGCGGCGAGCACGGCGAGCTGATCCCGAAGGGCGCGGTCGCCTCGCGCCGCGCCTTCGCGGCGCTGCGCCGCGGCGGTCATCTCAGCCTGCTCGTCGACCAGAAGCTCAACGACGGCATCGCGGTGCCGTTCTTCGGGCGCGCGGCGATGACCGCGCCGGCGCTCGCGGTGCTGGCGCTGCGCTTTGGCTGCGACGTGCTGCCGGTGCGGGTCGAGCGCCTCGACGGCGCGCATTTCCGGCTGACCGTCTACCCCCGCCTGGCGCTGCCCGACAGCGGCGACCGCGAACGCGACACGCTCGCTCTGATGACCGAGGTCAACCGCACCCTCGAAGGCTGGATCCGCGAGCGACCGGAGCAGTGGTTCTGGGTGCATCACCGCTGGCCCGATTGACCCCCGTCGTCAGCGGATGCCGGTCACCTTGTGGGTCTGCAGCGACAACTGCCATTGCGGGTGGTCGAGGCAGAAGCGGATCGCCAGCTCGGTGTTGCGCGCGCGGTCCGGGCCGTCCATCGGCTGCACCGAGAAGCGGCGGAAGGCGAGGTCGGCGAAGGCGAGCGGGTCGAGCCCGTCCTGCGGCACGACGATCTTCAATTCGTCGCCCTCGGTGACAACGAGCGGGTTGCCCGCCTTCGGGCTGACGCAGACCCAGTCGAGATCGGCCGGCAACGGCAGCGTTCCGTTGGTCTCGACCGCGATCTCGAAGCCGCGGCGATGCAGCGCCTCGATCAGCGGCGGGTCGAGCTGGAGCAGCGGCTCGCCGCCGGTGCAGACGACGAAGCGGGCGCGGCGGCCGGCGGGCCATTGCGCGACGACCGCCTCGGCGAGCGCGTCGGCGCTGTCGTAGCGGCCGCCGGCGGTGCCGTCGGTGCCGACGAAATCGGTGTCGCAGAAATTGCAGGCGGCCGTCGCGCGGTCCGTCTCACGCCCCGACCACAGATTGCACCCGGCGAAGCGGCAGAACACCGCCGGCCGGCCGGTCAGCGCGCCCTCGCCCTGCAGCGTGTAGAAGATCTCCTTGACCGCGTAGCTCATGCGATTTCGCTGGATGGCGACCTTCCGCGTCCTCCGGGACGCCCGGCTCGACGGGCTCCCGGGATGAGGATGACGATGTCGTCGACGTCTCTTTATGCCATCCGGCGACCCGCGTCATCCCGAGGCGCGGCCGCGGGCCAGGTCTTGCAGGACGCCCCGCGTTTATGCCGCGCCGGCGAACGCCTCCCAGCCGCTGCGGCGCAGCTCGCAGGCCGGGCAGGCGCCGCAGCCATGGCCCCAATCGTGCCGCCGCCCGCGCTCGCCGAGATAGCAGCTGTGGCTCTCCTCGCGGATCAGTTCGACCAGCGCGGCGCCACCGAGCGCCTGAGCCAGCTCCCAGGTCGCCTGCTTGTCGCGCCACATCAGCGGCGCGTGGATCACGAAGCGGCGGTCCATGCCGAGCGACAGCGTCGCCTGCAGCGCCTTCAGCGTGTCGTCGCGGCAGTCGGGATAGCCCGAATAGTCGGTCTCGCACATGCCGCCGACGAGGTGCCTGAGGCCGCGGCGGTAGCCGATCGCCGCGGCAAAGGTGAAGAACAAGAGGTTGCGGCCGGGAACGAAGGTGTTGGGCAGCCCGCTCTCGCCGAAGCGGATCGCCGCCTCGCGGGTCAGCGCGGTGTCGCTGAGCCGGCCGAGCACCGCGAGCTCGATCATGTGGTCGGCGCCGAGCCTTTCCGCCCAGCCGGGAAAAGCCCCGCGCAGCCGCTCGACGATCCGCGTGCGGCAGTCGAGCTCGACGCGGTGGCGCTGGCCGTAGTCGAAACCCACGGTCTCGACCGAGGCGAAACGGTCGAGCGCCCAGGCGAGGCAGGTCGCCGAATCCTGGCCGCCGGAAAATAGCACCAATGCGCCTTCGGCTTGGCTCACCCGCGTCATCCCCCTGTTATAATCGCGTTTTGCGCGGTCGGCGCGGTTCTCGGAGGCTCGATGGCCAACAACCCCTACCTCGCGCTCGGCGTGCGGCCGTTCATCAATTGCTGCAGCGTGCGCACGATGCATGGCGGCAGCCTGATGCTGCCCGAGGTGCGCGCCGCGGTCGACGCGGCCTCGCGCCAGTTCGTCAATCTCGACGAGCTGATGCACGCCGCTTCGCAACGCATCGCCGAGCTGACCGGCGCCGAGTCCGGCATCGTTACCTGCGGCAGCGCCGCCGCCGTGGCGCTCGGCACCGCCGCCTGCGTCGCCGGCAACGACCCGGCGAAGATGCTGCGCCTGCCCTTCACCGAGGGCATGGTCAACCGCGTCATCATCCCGAAAAAGCAGCGTTTCGCGTACGACCAGGCGGTGCGCATGGTCGGCTGCCGGATCGTCGAGATCGAGACCCGGGCGGAGCTCGTCGAGGCGCTGCAGCAGCCGGTCGCGCTCGTCGTGCTGCTCGGCAAGCAGGAGCACCTGACCAGCGTGCGGCTCGAGGAATTCGCCGCGGTGTGCAAGCCGAAGGGCATCCCGATCATGGTCGATGCCGCCTCCGAGCACATCGAGCGGCCGAGCCCGTGGCTGGCGCGCGGCGCCGATCTCGTCATCTACAGCGGCGGCAAGTTCCTGCGCGGACCGCAGACCTCGGGCCTCCTCCTCGGCAAGAAGAACCTGGTCCAGGCGGCGTGGCGCAACGCCTCGCCACACCAGGCGTTCGGCCGGCCGATGAAGGTGTCGAAGGAAGACATCATCGGCGTCCTCGCCGCGCTCGAACAATGGTTCACGGTGCGCGACCCGCAGGTCGAGCGCGCCCGGTGGGACGCCGACTGCGCGACCATCGCCAAGCGGGTGGCGCAGATTCCGGGCGCCGCCAGCGAGGTCGTCGAGCCCGCCGGCGTCGACCGGGTGCCGCGGCTCAAGGTCACCTGGGATCGCGAGAAATACCCGCTCGACGGGCTCGGCCTGCGTAACCGGGTGCTCGACGGCGAGCCGCGCGTCATGCTCGACGACAATTCGGCGACCGAGAACTCGATCGCCATCGACCCGTTCCAGCTCCAGCCCGGCGAGGCCGAGCAGGTCGGCGACGCGATCGTCGCCGCGCTGCTCGTCTCGGCCCAGGCCGAGCGCGCACCGGCGGTCGCCCCGGCGCTGACCGTCGCCGGCAACTGGGAATTGAAGGTCGATTTCCTGCAGGGCTCGCGCCTCCACCGCCTCGCCCTCGAACAGCGCGGCGGCGATCTCAGCGGCCACCAGAAATCGGCGCAGTTCGATGGGCCGGTCGAGGGCGCGATCGAGGCCGACATCGTGCGCTTCTCGTTCCAGCAGCGCTACGAGGCGAGCAACCTGTCCTACCGCTTCGAGGGGCGGGTCAAGGACGGCGCGATGGGCGGCACGGTGACGCTCGGCGCGGCGAGCGACCAGAACAGCGGCATCGTCAACCGCAGCCAGTTCGGCAGCGGCGAGTGGCAGGCCAAGCGGGTCGCCTGACCCTTCGATCGTCATCCCGGCGCGGGCGGGATCCGGCCCGCCGCTGACCGGCAGCGTCGTCAGGCGGGGCGCGGCGCACCGAGTGCCGGCGCCGGACCGTCGGCGTAGAACGAGGCGCGCTGCTGCGTGCAGTCCTGGGCGAAGCGGATCAGGTGGTGCGCGACCAGCGCCGCCGCGATCAGCTCGTCGATGCGCCCCGCCTTCAGCGCCGGCCGCGCCATCCGCCAGAAGGTCCGCCGGTAGTCGCCGAAGAGGCCGATCTTGACGAAGATCTTGGCGAGCGTGACGAGGCCGCGCCGCAGATTGGCGGGCGCAAGCCGGGCGCGGGTCAGCGGCGGGCGGATGCGGTTCCGGTAGGTGTTGCGCGCGTTCCAGGCGAAGCGCTCGTAGACCGCGTCCGGCGCATAGGCGTGCCGGATCGCCCCCCGCCAGTCGCCGAGCACGGCGTCGTAGGGCCGCAGGAAGACGACGTTTGAATCGTGGCGGCCGCTGTCGTCGATCCGGCCGGAAGCGGCGAGGCGCGCATGCAGCGGCGTCTTCGGCAGCGCCTGCAGGAGGTTGATCGTCAATAGCGGGATCTGCGAGCGGTCGATGAAGTCGATCAGGTTGCCGACCGTCGCCGGCGTGTCGGTGTCGAGGCCGAGGATAATCCCCGACACCACCTCCAGACCGTAGCGGTTGATCGTGCGCACCGCGTCGAGCAGCGGCATCGTGTGGTTGTGCGATTTCTGGATCGCGTCGAGCGCGCCCAGCTCCGGCGTCTCGATGCCGCAGAAGATCGCGTAGAAGAACGCTTGGCGCATCAGCGCCAGGATGTCGGGGCAGGCGGCGATGTTGAGCGTCGCCTCGCACGAGAACTGCAGCGGAAAACCGCGCGATTTCTGCCAGGCGACGAGGTGCGGCAACAGCTCGCGCGCCGCCTTCTTGTTGCCGATGAAATTGTCGTCGACGAAATAGACCGAGCCGCAGATGCCGGCGGCGAGCATCGCGTCGAGTTCGGCGGTGATCTGCTCGGGCCGCTTGTAGCGCGGCTGCCGGCCGTAGAGCGCGGGGATGTCGCAGAACTCGCAGCGATAGGGGCAGCCGCTCGAAAACTGCACGTTGCCGAGGAAATAGCGCCGCCCGGCGAGCAGCGCGTAGGCGGGGATCGGAAAATCCGCGAGCGGCAGCCGGTCGTGCGCCGTAAGCACGCGCTGCGCCGCGGGCGGCGCCGGGTCGCCATCGAGCGCGGCGATCAGCGCATCGGTCGCGTCGCCCAGCTCGCCGATATGCAGATAGTCGAAATCGGGGTAGTGCTCGGGACAGGACGAGACCGACGGTCCGCCCAGCACGCTGGTCTTGCCGTGCGCGCGGGCGCGCCGGCCGATCTCGGCGATCGCCTCGCGCTGGACATGCATGCCGCTGACGAAGACGGCGTCCGCCCAGGCGAAGTCGGCGTCGTCGGCGCGGCGGATATTCTCGTCGACGAGGCGCACCTGCCATAGCGCCGGCAGATAGGCGGCGATCACCAGCAGGCCCTGCGGCGGCATGAAGGCGCGCACCCCGTCCATCAGCGGATAGGCGTGCTCGAAGGTGCCGAAGGACGGCGCGTAGCGCGGAAACACGCACAGGATGCGCCGCTCGTGGCGCACCGCGACCCGGGTTTTCACTGGCGGCCCCGCTCTGGCATCATCCCATGTAGTACCGCCTGTGCGGCGCAGGAGTTCCCGCGCTGC
The DNA here is from genome assembly GCA_035507475.1 of Allostellaceae bacterium. Lineage (GTDB taxonomy): Bacteria > Pseudomonadota > Alphaproteobacteria > ATCC43930 > CGMCC-115725 > DATARH01. The sequence goes on from DATJOB010000123.1 coordinate 6,429, forward strand.
GGACATGACAGCAGGGAGGATGGGCGATGAGCCGGATTTTCGGCGAGATGCGGCAGGTCGGCATCGTCGTTCGCGACATCGAGAAGGCGATGCGCCACTGGGTCGAGGTGTGCGGCGTCGGCCCATGGTTTTACGCCGACCGGCTGCAGTTTACCGAGTATCGATACAAGGGCAGATCATATGACGTCCCGCATTTGTCGATTGCGCTGGCCAATTCGGGCGCGATCCAGCTCGAGCTGATCCAGCAGCGCTGCCGCACGCCGAGCCTCTATTGGGACTTCCTCGACGCCGGCAAGGAGGGAATGCAGCACTGGTCGTCCTGGCCGGTCGACTATCACGCGATCCGCGAGAAGGCGCTGGCGAGCGGCTGGCATGTCGGCCAGGAGGGCGACAGCCCCCGCGGCCCGTTCATCTATTTCCTCGAGGAGGGCCATCCCGGCACGGTCGTCGAGATGGCCGAGGCGACGCCGGCCCGGATGCGCATCTTCGACCAGGTGCGCGAGGCGGCGGCAGACTGGGACGGCCGCGACCCGATCCGCGAGAACTGGCCGCGCGCCGATTGAGGCGTTGTCCGCGGCGTTGCCGGCACATCCTCGATCCGCCGCGATCGGTGGGCGCGGCGGAACGCGCGGCGCGGCTATCGGTTCTTAACATTCGGAGCATGCGGCCGATCTCGCATCTTTAGGCGAGGCGACTTTCTTATGTGGCCGCGATGAAACAACGGCGTTGCCTTCGATGAGCGACTTTATCCCGCGGCGTGTCACCAGCTCCTACGAGATCGACATCATCCACGACCCCGACGGCCATTGGACCGCACGCGACCGCGACGGCCTCACCGGCGGCACCTTCCTCACCCGCAAGGATGCGCTGCGTTTCGCGCTCTTCGAGACCGGCGGCGACCGCAGCCACGTCCACTTGCGGCAGGGCTATCCGGCGCCGCGCAAACCGATGTCGCGCCGGCAGAACCCGCCCGGCCAGTCGATCGACCCCACCGCACCATAGGCACGCGCGCGCGCCGCGGCGAGGTCGCGCCCCAGCGCGCCGACGCCGAGCACGCGGCCGCCGGCAGCGACCAGCCGCTCGCCGTCGCGCCGGGTCCCGGCATGGAAGATCTTGACGTCGGGATCTGCGGCGGCGCGGTCGAGACCGCGGATTTCGCTGCCCGCGAGCGGTGCGTCGGGATAGCCGTTGGCGGCCATCACGACGCAGATCGCGGCCTCGTCGCACCACCGCAGATCGACCCGGTCGAGGATGCCGTCGCGCGCCGCGAGCAGCGCCGGCACCAGGTCGCTCTTGAGCCGCATCATCAGCGCCTGGCATTCGGGATCGCCGAAGCGGACGTTGTATTCGAGCAGCTTCGGTCCCTGCGCGGTCAGCATCAGCCCGGCGAACAGCACGCCCTTGAACGGCCGACCGTCGCGCGCCATCGCCCGCAGGGTCGGCAGGATCATGCGCTCCATGACCGCACCCTCGACCGCCGGCGTCACCGCGGCGCAGGGCGAATAGGCGCCCATCCCGCCGGTATTGGGGCCGGTGTCGCCGTCGCCGACCCGCTTGTGGTCCTGCGCCGCGGCGAGCGGCAGCGCGTGGACGCCGTCGCACAGCGCGAAAAAGCTCGCCTCCTCGCCGGTGAGGAACTCCTCGACCACGACCGCGCGGCCGGCGGCGCCGAAGCGGCCGGCGAAGGCGTCGTCGACCGCGCCCGCCGCCTCGGCGATCGTGGCGGCGACGACGACGCCCTTCCCCGCCGCCAGCCCGTCCGCCTTGACCACGATCGGCGCGCCTTGCGCCGCGATGTAGGCCTTGGCGGCGGCGGCGGCGGAGAACCGGCGGTAGGCGGCGGTCGGGATGGCTTCGCGCGCGCAGAGGTCCTTCATGAAGCCCTTCGACCCTTCGAGCGCCGCCGCGGCGCGCGTCGGGCCGAAGGCGGCGATGCCCTCGCCTTCCAGCGCATCGATGAGCCCGGCGACAAGCGGCGCCTCGGGGCCGACCACGACGAGATCGACCGCCGCCCGCTTGCAGAACGCGACGAGGCCGGCGCTGTCGTCCGCCGCGACCGGCACGCATTCGGCGTCGGCGGCGATCCCGGCATTGCCCGGCGCGCAATAGGTCCGGTCCACCAGAGGCGATGCGGCAATCGTCCAGGCGAGCGCGTGCTCGCGGCCGCCCGAGCCGACGACGAGGACGCGCACCTATACCCCTCCCCCGCTCGCGCGAGCGGCGCGAAACCCGGTCTTGTGGCTGCGCATTAGCGAGTGCCTCCCGCCTCCCCTATAATCGGGCGATGAACGACCTGCCCTTTGCCGCCGAAGCCTTCGCCGAAGCCCCCAGCGCCGGCGCGTCGAACCGGCCGGAATATACCGTCTCCGAGCTCGCCGCGGCACTGAAGCGCTCGATCGAGGACAACTTCTCCTATGTCCGGGTGCGCGGCGAGATCAGCGGCTACAAGCGGCACGGCTCGGGCCACTGCTATTTCGCGTTGAAGGACGCCGACGCGGTGCTCGACGCGGTGTGCTGGCGGACAACGGCGATCCGGCTGGCGGTGAAGCCCGAGGACGGGATGGAGGTCGTCGCGACCGGCCGCCTGACGACCTATCCGGGGCGCTCCAAGTATCAGCTCGTCGTCGATTCGCTGGAGCTCGCCGGGCGCGGCGCGCTGTTGAAGCTGCTCGAGGACCGGCGCCGCCGGCTCGCCGCCGAGGGGCTTTTCGACGCCGAGCGCAAGCGCCGGCTGCCGTTCCTGCCGGGCGTGATCGGCGTCGTCACCTCGCCCTCCGGCGCGGTGATCCGGGACATCCTGCACCGGCTCGCCGACCGTTTCCCGCGCCGCGTCGTGGTCTGGCCGGTCGCGGTCCAGGGCGAGGGCGCGGCGGCGCAGATCGCCGCGGCGATCGACGGGTTCAACCGGCTGCCGCCCGGCGCGGCTGACGGGCCGCCGCGGCCCGACCTGCTGATCGTCGCGCGCGGCGGCGGCAGCCTCGAGGATTTGATGGCGTTCAACGAGGAGGTCGTGGTGCGCGCCGCGGCCGCCTCGGCGATCCCGCTGATCTCGGCGGTTGGGCACGAGACCGATACGACGCTGATCGACCACGCCAGCGACCGCCG
>DATJOB010000124.1:0-17407 GCA_035507475.1 Allostellaceae bacterium
CCGCGCGCGGCATGGTCGTGCGCCTCGGCGGGATCGCCAGTTTCTACAAGCTCGGGCTGTGGCTGATCTTCGCCCGCGGCTTCGAGGCGTTTCTCGACGAACTCCTGGCAGCCGGGCGCCGGGTGTTCCTCGACGCCAAGATGTTCGACATCGGCGAGACCGTGCGGCGCGGCATCGAGCGGGTCGCCGAGCGCGGGGTCGCCTTCGTCACCATCCACGGCGACCGCGAGATCATCCGCGCGGCGGTCGAGGGGCGCGGCGGCTCGCCGTTGAAGCTGCTCGTCGTGCCGGCGCTCACCAGCCTCGACACGCGCGGATTGCGCGAGCTCGGCCATGCCGGCAGCGTCGCCGATCTCATCGCCGAGCGGGCGCGCTTCGCCGTCGAGAACGGGGTCGACGGCATCATCGCCAGCCCGCAGGACAATCCCGACGCGATCAGGCGCCGCGTCGGCGCCGCGCGGATGCTGGTGGTGACGCCGGGCGTGCGCCTCGCCGGCGCCGCGCTCGACGACCACAAGCGCGCGGGCACTCCGGCGCAGTCGATCGCCGACGGCGCCGACTACCTCGTCGTCGGCCGGCCGATCATCCACAGCGCCGATCCCGCCGCCGCGGCGCGCGCGATCATCGCCGACATGGGCGGCGCGGCCTGACTGGCCCGGTTCTTGCCCGACCACCGGCGCGTTGCTGGCCCGGTAGGGGCTGTGCTAGCGTCGGCCAAAATCGCCGCGGATGATCGAATTCGCGCGATCCCAAGAGAACATTGACGTCTAGGAGAGGGGGAAGCGGTGCGGACTTTTTCCACGGCGCGGCAGTGGTGCCTGGCGCTTGCGGCGGTGGTTGCGGGGGTTGCGGTCGCCGGTTCGGCGATCGCCGGTCCGACGCTCGACAAGGTCAAGAGCGCAGGGACGATCACCTGCGGGGTGCCGACCGGTCTGCCGGGCTACGCCCAGCCGGACTCGCAAGGCGTCTATAGCGGTTTCGACATCGATATCTGCAAGGCGCTGTCGGCGGCGATCTTCGGCGATGCCGGCAAGGTCAAATACGTGCCGCTGACCGCGCAGCAGCGGTTCACCGCGCTGCAGTCGGGCGAGGTCGACATCCTGTCGAACAACACGACCTGGACGCTGACCCGCGACACCGATCTCGGCTTCGATTTCGCGCCGGTCGTGTTCTATGACGGCCAGGGCTTCATGGTGGCAAAGAAGCTCGGCGTCAAATCCGCCAAGGAGCTCAACGGCGCCACGGTCTGCGTCCAGCCCGGCACGACGACCGAGCTCAACCTCGCCGACTATTTCCGCGCCAACAAGATGGACTACAAGCCGGTCGTCATCGAGAAGGTCGACGAGGTCATCGCCGCGTTTTTCGGCGGCCGTTGCGACGTCTACACGACCGACGCCTCCGGGCTCGCGGCGGTCCGCGTCGGCCGGGCGAGCAATCCGGACGACTACATGATCCTGCCCGAACGCATCTCGAAGGAGCCGCTCGCCCCGGTCGTGCGCCACGGCGACAACCAGTGGCACGACGTCGTCGACTGGGTGGTCTACGCGCTGATCCAGGGTGAGGAGAGCGGCATCACCCAGGCCAATGTCGACGACATGGCGAAAAGCGACGATCCCAACATCAAGCGCATCCTCGGCGTCACCCCGGGCATGGGCAAGGCGCTCGGGCTCGACGAGAAATGGGCCTATAACGAGATCAAGCTGGTCGGCAATTACGGCGAGATCTTCGAGCGCAACCTCGGCATGGGCTCGCCCCTGAAGCTCGATCGCGGCCTCAACGCGCTGTGGACCAAGGGCGGGCTGATGTACGCCATGCCGATCCGCTGAGCGAGGCGGGGAGGCGGAGGGCAGGATGACGAGCGAAGAAGCCTCCCTCGCGGTCGCGCCGTCTCGTCCGGCGCCGTGGCGCGACCCCAAGGTTCGCGGGATCGCCTATCAGATCCTCTTCGTCGGCGCGGTCGTCGGCGGTGCCGCGTTCCTGATCCACAACATGCTCGGCAACATCGGCCGGCAGAACATCGCCACCGGGTTCGGTTTCCTGTCGAAGGAGGCGGCCTTCGGCATCGGCGAGTCGCTGATCCCCTACAGCCCGGCCGACACTTACGGCCGCGCCTTTCTCGTCGGCCTGACCAATACGCTCTATGTCGCCGCGCTCGGGATCGTGCTGGCAACGATCCTCGGCACGCTGATGGGGCTGGCGCGGCTGTCGCGCAACTGGCTCGTCGCCAAGCTCGCGCAAGTCTATGTCGAGACCTTCCGCAACATCCCGCTGCTGCTCCAGCTGTTCTTCTGGTGGGGCCTGCTCAACAAGATGGCGCCGCCGCCGCGCCAGGCGTGGCAGGTCCTGCCGCACGTGTTCGTCAGCAACCGCGGCATCGTCTACCCGGTGCCGCAGGCGGACCCGGTCGATCCGTGGATCGGTCTCGCCTTCGTCGTCGGGATCGCGCTGACCCTCGTCATGCGCAGATGGGCGAGCCGGCGCCAAACCGTGACCGGCCGCCAGTTCCCCACCGGCTGGGCCGGGCTGGGCCTGATCCTCGGCCTGCCGGCGGCGGTCTTTGTTCTGGCGGGTGCGCCGCTGACCCTCGACCTGCCGCAGCTCAAGGGCTTCAACTTCAGCGGCGGCAGCGCGATGTCGCCGGAATTCGCCGCGCTGCTGATCGGCCTGGTGATCTATTCCGGCACCTTCATCGCCGAGATCGTCCGCGCCGGCATCCTCGCGGTCAGCTGGGGGCAGAGCGAGGCGGCGATGGCGCTCGGCCTGCGGTCGGGGCAGCGGATGCGGCTCGTCGTGCTGCCCCAGGCGCTGCGCGTCATTGTCCCGCCGATGACCAGCCAGTATCTCAGCCTGACCAAGAACAGCTCGCTGGCGGTGGCGATCGGCTATCCCGACCTCGTCTCGATCGCCAACACCACGATGAACCAGACCGGGCAGGCGGTCGAAGGCATCGCCATGATCATGGCGGTCTATCTCGCGATCAGCCTGGCGATCTCGCTGGCGATGAACATCTACAACCGCGCCGTGGCGCTGGTGGAGCGCTGACGCATGGCCGACATCGCGCAAGAATTGGTGGTCGCCGCGCCGGCGCCGCGCGGCTCGGGCGGCGTGCTCGGCTGGCTGCGCGCCAACCTGTTCAGCAGCGTCTTCAATTCGATCCTGACGCTGCTGGCGGTGGCGATCCTGGCCGCGGCGATCCCGCCGGTCGTGCGCTGGGCGCTGATCGACGCGATCTGGAGCGCGCCCAACGGCCAGGCCTGCCATATCGAGGGCGGCGGCGCGTGCTGGGCGTTCATCGCCGAGAAGGCGCGCTTCATCCTATTCGGCCGCTACCCGGCGGATGCCGACTGGCGGCCGATGGCCGTGGTCGCGATCTTCATCCTGATGATCGCGGCGGCGTGCAACCGCCGGCTCTGGGGGCGGCCGCTCGCGACGCTCTGGTTCGCCGGCCTCTCGCTCGTCTTCTTCCTGATGTGGGGCGGCGTGCTCGGCCTGCGCTACGTCGAGACGGCGCTGTGGAGCGGCCTGCCTTTGACCCTGATCCTTGCGGTGATCGGCATGCTGGTCGGGTTTCCGCTCGGCGTGCTGCTGGCGCTCGGTCGCCGCTCCAAATTGCCCGCCGTGCGCGCGATCTGCGTCGGCTATATCGAGCTGGTGCGCGGCGTGCCGCTCATCACGGTCTTGTTCATGGCCTCGCTGATGCTGCCGCTGTTCCTGCCGGCCGGGGTCACGATCGACAAGCTGCTGCGCGCGCAGATCGCGTTCATCCTGTTCGCCGCCGCCTATCTTGCCGAGGTGGTGCGCGGCGGGTTGCAGGCGATCCCGAAGGGTCAGATCGAAGCGGCCGACGCGCTCGGCCTCAGCTATATCCAGCGCACCCGGCTGATCGTCCTGCCGCAGGCGCTGGCGCTTGTCATCCCGCCGCTCGTCAACACTTTCATCGGGATGTTCAAGGACACCTCGCTCGTCATGATCGTCAGCCTGTTCGACCTGCTCGGTGCCACCGAATTCGCGCTGACCGACGCCAACTGGCAGGGCTTCTACGTCGAGGCCGACGTGTTCATCGCGGTGATCTACTGGAGCTTCTGCTTTTTCATGTCGCGCTACAGCCAGATGCTCGAGCGCGAGTTCAATCGGGGTAGGCGGCGATGAGCGAGGCGAACGGCAAGGCGGCGCCGGCAGCGGTGCCGGGCGCGATGATCGAGCTGCAGGGCGTCCACAAATGGTACGGCGACTTTCACGTGCTGCGCGACATCCACCTGCAGGTCGGCAAGGGCGAGAAGGTCGTCGTCTGCGGCCCGTCAGGGTCGGGCAAGTCGACGATGATCCGCTGCATCAACCGGCTCGAGGAGCACCAACAGGGGCGCATCGTCGTCGCCGGGATCGAGCTCACCTCCGACGTCAAGAACATCGAGGCGATCCGCCGCGAGGTCGGCATGGTGTTCCAGCAGTTCAACCTGTTCCCGCATTTGACCGTGCTGCAGAACCTGACGCTCGCGCCGGTCTGGGTGCGCAAGCTGCCGAAGAAGGAGGCCGAGGAGACCGCACGCTACTATCTCGACCGCGTGCGCATCCCGGACCAGGCCGACAAGTATCCCGGCCAGCTGTCGGGCGGCCAGCAGCAGCGCGTCGCGATCGCCCGCTCGCTGTGCATGAAGCCCGAGATCATGCTGTTCGACGAGCCGACCTCGGCGCTCGACCCCGAGATGATCAAGGAGGTTCTCGACGTCATGACCGGTCTTGCCGAGGAAGGCATGACCATGGTCTGCGTCACGCACGAGATGGGTTTCGCGCGCACCGTCGCCGACATGATGGTGTTCATGGACCGCGGCGAGGTGATCGAACGCGCGCCGCCCAAGGATTTCTTCTCCAACCCGCAGAACGAGCGGACGCAGACCTTCCTCAGCCAGATCCTCGCCCATTGAGGCGCGGTTTGCGCCGCACCTGAGTCAAATTCACCGAGGCCCGATCATCCCCTCTCGTCATGCCCGGTGCGGCGGGCATGGGTCGCCGGGTCACGCCTGGCCATGACGGCAGATAAAGCGGTTCGATCCGGCTTCGATCCGCCCGGGCGGGATCCTATCCTGCGAAGCCGGTCGCCCGGGCAAAGCTGACATCCGCGCCGAGAAACCGCTCGAACTCGGCGATGTATCGGGCATAGCCGTCGGGGTCGCGCTGGAACAGCCGGCTGTAGTCGGCCGGGTAGAGGTGCGAACGGCCGAGCAGCATCTGCTGCACCGCGCCCGGTTTCGGCCCGTGGAAATGGACGATCGCAGCATCGGGGTTGAAGCCCCAATAGGGCTTCCAGTTGTACGTGTTGGGCAGCCGCGTCCAGCGCCCGCGGAAGGTGGCGTTGAACATGCCCTGGTCGTCATGCGGCTCCATGTTCGGCAGCCGCGCGTGCAGCGTGGCGATCAACTCGTCGCGCGCCGCGCGCAGCGCCGGGATGTTCATCACCATCACGCCGCTGTTGAAGTAGCTCAGATCGTTCTGCTCCTGCTCGGGAGTGCAGGCGATGAACGGCGGCCGCTCGTTCGACAGGTCGATGTAGCGGCGGAACATCACGTCGATATCGGTGTAGAGAACAAAGTCCTCCTCGTCCTCCAGGATCGGGATGTCGCAGCGCAGCCAATGGCCGCTGAAGATGTCCGCCTGCTCGCCGAAATGCGCGCGCACGATCTCGAACAGCGCCGCCCGGCGAAAGATGAGCTGCACGCCGGACTGCTCCAGCCAGGTCAGCTTGTCGCGCATCTCGTCGAGACCGGCGCGATCGTCGACCAGGCAGCAGGGCCGCAACGGCGTGTTGGCGCGAGCCGATTTCACCGCCACCGCGATCTGCTCGAAAAAATGGCGGAAGGCGTTGAGGTTGGCCGCGAAATACCATTTGAGGGCGGGAACTGCCGGGCGCGGCGTCATGCGGCGATCATGCGGCCTCGCCGTGCCGGCCGCAACAGCCGCAACATGTCGGCAGATCGTGGCGGCCGCCCCAGGGCGGCAATATTCCACCCGACTGATGGAGCAGGCTGCCCTAGAATTTTCGGAACCGGCGAAAGCTCATCCCGTTGGCTAGACGATGTTGCAAGTCAACAGCGCGACAAATGGAGGTTCTTATGACCGAAGTCGCAAGAAATCGTAAGTTTCATTGGTTCGGCGCGACGGCTGTTGCAGCGTTGAGCTTGGCCGCCGTCGCGATTCCTTTGACTCCGGCGAAGGCTTACATCGGCGTCGACGTCGGGCCGGTGGGTATCGGCATCGGCGGACCGGGGCCCTATGTGGGCCCGGCCTACTACCCGCCATACCCGTATGCGTATCACCCGTATTACGGGCCGGTCTATTACCCGTGGTAGCAGGCTCGGCTTACGCCTCGTCGAGGGGCGGCAGCAGCGGATGCTGTAGCGAGCGCGGCATCAGCCCGCGCTCGCGTGGGTCCTCGAACGACACGTTCCGCCGGGCATAGACGACAAACCCGGCGCGCTGATAGAGCGGCAGCGCCCGCGGGTGGTCGAAGGTGCAGGTATGCACCCAGAGCCGCTCGATCGGGCGCTGCCAGGCGCGTTCGACCGCCGCATTGAGCAGGAAGCCGCCGAGACGGCGCCCGATGAAGTCGGGAACCAGGCCGAGATAGCACAGCTCGGTCTGGCCGGCCTCGCTGCAATCGAGCTCGAAATAGCCGGCCGGCACGCCGCCGGCGTAGAGCACGAAGATTTCGGTCGCGGCGCGGCCGATCAGCGCCGCCAGCGCCGCGTCGTTCAGCGCATTGCGCTCGAACCACAGCCAGGGCGTGCCGACCGTCGCATAGAGATAGCGGTAGAACGCGACGCTGCACTCCTCGGCGCGCATCAGCGCAAGCTTGCCGTGCGGCGGTGCCGCGGACCGCGGCGCCGGACGCTCGAACATTTCCAGATAGGTGACCGTATCGGCGATGCGCCGCATGCGCCGCTAGCGGGCCGGCCCGGTCTCGATCGGCGGCCCGTCGGGCAGTCCCCATTCGGCCCAGGAGCCGTCATAGACGGCGACCCGCTCGCGCCCGATCAGGTAGAGCGCGAAGGCGAGCGCGCAGGCCGTCACGCCGGAGCCGCAGCTGGTGACGATCGGCCGGGTCAGCGAAACGCCGGCTTCTTCGAACAGCGCCTTCAGCTCCTCGGCGCTCTTCAGCTGCCGGGTGATCGGGTCGGTGACCTGGTCGAACGGCACGTTGCGGCTTCCCGGGATATGGCCGCGCCGGCGACCCGGCCAGGTCTCCTCGGCCGTGGCGTCGAACCGGCCGGCGGAGCGGGCGTCGACCACCTGCTCCCAGCGGCTGGCGACATTGGCGAGCAGCGCGGCCTTGCTGCGCACCAGGTCGGGATCGAACCGCGCGGTGAACCGACGATTGGGGATCGCCGGGGCCGTGCTTTCCAGCGGCCGCTTTTCGATCTTCCACTTGGTCAGGCCGCCATCGAGCAGCGCCACGTTGTCGTGGCCGAACAGCCGCAGCAGCCACCAAGCGCGCCCGGCCGAGGAAAGACCGTGCGTGTCGTAGACGACGACGCGGTCGTAGCCGCCGATCCCGCGCTCGCGCATCTTCTCGGCGAAGCGCGCCGAGGTCGGCACCATGTGCGGCAGGCTGCCGCTGGGCTCGGCGACATCGTCGATGTCGAAGAACACCGCGCCCGGGATATGGCCGGCGTCGTAATCCTCGCGCGCGGTCGGGGTCACGCCCGGCTGCTTGTACGACGCGTCGACGACGCGCAGGTCGGCGTCTTCGAGGTGGTCGTGTAGCCACTCGGTCGTGACGAGCGCTTCGGGGTGGGTGTAGGGCATCGCGTATTCTCGGTTTGTCGGCTCGCGAGAAACTACTCTACAGTCGGGGGCGACACCAAGGTCGAGCTACCGGCAAGCGCGCCGGAGGAGGGGACATGCCGCACCACGTACCGCTGAGCCGCGACGTGTTCGACATCATGCATACCAACCGGGCGATGCGGCGGCTGAAGCCGGACCCGGTGCCGGACGAGTTGATCTTCCAGATCCTCAAGGCGGGCCAGGCGGCGGCCAGCGGCGGCAACACGCAGCGCTGGAAGTTCCTGGTGCTGAAGGACCCGGCGAAGAAGAAGGCGGTCCAGGTCTATTACAAGAAGCTGTTCGACGAGGTCGTCGGACCGCGCTACGCGGCGAGCGCGCCGCCGCCGGGCTCCAACCCGGACGCCTACAAGCGCCAGCACTCCGCCGTCGAGTACCTGACCGATCACTACCACGAGGCGCCGGTGTGGATCGTCGCCTGCCTCGAAGGCGAGAACCCCAACCGCACCGCCGGCTCTTCGATCTACCCGGCGGTGCAGAACATGCTGCTGGCGGCGCGCGCGCTCGGGCTCGGCTCGACGCTCACCACGCGGCACACCGGCTACGGCAAGGAATGCGACGCGGCGATGGGCATCCCGGCCGGCTACATGTCGTACGCGATCCTGCCGATCGGCTGGCCGATGGGCAATTTCGGGCCGCTCGGGCGCGGTCCGCTCGCCGAGGTCGTCTATCTCGACGATTGGGGCAAGCCCTATCCGGGCATCGACTAGCGCGGCGGATTGAAATTCGCAGCGCGCTCTAGTCGCGAATTTCTGACGCCAGATAGGGCGAATTCCGGATTCGGCACGTCAGCGTGGTGGGAGACAGGTCATGCCGCGGGTAACGCCGATCACCGACAGAAGCGAGGTTCCCGCCGAGCATCAGCACGTCGCGGACGACGTGCTCGCCGTCTTCGGCCGCATCCGTGGGCCGTTCAGCATGCTGCTGCACAGCCCGGTGCTGGCCGAGCGAATGCTCGGCATCGTCAAGTTCAACCGCGACGGCTGCATGGTCGACGCGCGGCTGCGCTCGCACGCGATCCTCGCCGCGGTGCGCGAGCGCGAGTCGGCCTATGTCTGGTCGGCGCAGGTCGGCGCCGCGCGCCGTGCCGGGGTCGAGGATGAGACGATCGACCTGCTGCGCGCCAAGGGCGACCCCTCGATGCTGCCCGACGACGAGCGCGACATCGTCAACCTGACGCGCCAGCTGGTGCGCACCAACCGGGTCGACTACCCGGTCTTCAACCGGCTGGTCGAGAAATACGGCGTGCCGTGGATGGTCGAGCTGGTGACCATCGCGCATTATTTCCTGGTGCTGTCGGGGATCACCAACGCCTTCGAGGTGGCGGTGCCGCCGGACGGCGACCAACTGCCGGGCTGAACCGCGCCGCCCGGGGCCGGATAGCGCAGCCTCAGCGCTCGGCCGTAGGATCGCGCGTGAACAGATGCTGCGGCCGCGCGACGCCGCGCAGCGCGTAACGGCCGACCGAGACCAGCACCGCGCGGTCGGGCTCGGCGCTTGCCGCGGCAAACGCCTCGGAGACGAGAAGCCTGCGATCCAGCGAGCGGCACATCGCCGCGATCCGGCTGACCTCGTTGACCGCCGGGCCGACGACGGTGAAGTCGAGCCGCTCCCGGCTGCCGATATTGCCGTAGAACACCTCGCCGAGATGGAGCCCGAGATAGATCTCGGTGGTCGGCAGCCCGCCGTCGCCGCGGCGCGCGTTGAGCGCGGCGAGCTCGCGGCGCAGCGCCGCCTCCGCGGCGAGCGCGCTGGCGCAGGCCGCCTCGCTCGTCGGCGCGGCGAAGACCGCGAGGACGCCGTCGCCGATCAGCTTCAAGACGTCGCCGCCCTGCGCGTGGATCGCCGAGATCGCGGTCTCGGCGTAGTCGTTGAGGAACGGGATCAACTGCTGCGGCTCCGCCTGGTCGGCGATCCGCGTGAAGTCGCGCAGGTCGCTGAACCACAGCGCGGCGCTGATCGTCTCGGCGACGCCGCGGCGGATCAGGCCGCCGAGCACGCGCCGTCCCGCATCGCGGCCGAGATAGGTCTCGACGAGCGTTTCGGCGATCCGCGCCAGGGAAACGCATTTCACCGCCAGCGCCAATTTGGGCATCAGCGCGACGAGCGCATCGATGTGCCGGTCCTCGAAGCCGTCGGGCCGATCGGTCACCCAATACGAGTAGACGCAATCCATCTCGCCGATCGCACCTTCTTCGGCAAAGCGATTGATCAGCGCCAGGTAGTCGGTCATGCCGTCGTTTTGGTGATCGACGAGGCCCGGAAACTCCGGCGTCTCGGACCTCGCCAGGCGGCGGCGCAGCCACGAGCTTCCGTCTTGCAGCATGCGGAAGAACGGGCTTGCCTGCCATGAGGTCGCGGCCACGCCTTCATTCGTCGGCCCGTACTCGAGAAACTCGGGATCGCCGGTATCGTCATTCCGCCAACGAAAGACGCGGCCTTCGTGGATCGGATGCAGCGTATCGATGATCACCCCGGCGCGCGCGATCGGTAGCCCACCGTCGGCGGCGCGGCGGCAAAACCCACCGAGGATCGCGCTCTCGCTCTTGCCGGCGAGGCCGGCCTCGACGACCCAGGCGGTCAGCTCTGCGAGTGCCGCGGCGTTCACCGCCGGCTCACCCGCATTTCGAATAGTCGCAGCTCGTGCACTGGTCGCAGTTCTCGCTGCGGATCAGCGCCGCCTCGCCGCATTTCGGGCATTGCCGCAGGCGCGGTCCGGGCAGGCGGCCGGCGGCCGGCGGCGCCAGGTTGACGACCTGCGCGAGCCGCTCCGCCTGGCTGCGGTCGCGCGACGGCAGGAAGCCGATCTCGATCATGTGACGCTCGATCACGTCGCCGATCGCCGCGAGCAGCGAGGGGACGTAGCGGCCCTCCATCCAGGCGCCGCCGCGCGGGTCGAACACCGCCTTCATCTCCTCGACGACGAACGACACGTCGCCACCGCGCCGGAACACCGCGCTGATCATCCGGGTCAGCGCAACGGTCCAGGCGTAGTGCTCCATGTTCTTGGAATTGATGAAGATCTCGAACGGCCGCCGCCGCCCGTCCTGCACCACGTCGTTGATCGTGATGTACATGGCGTGCTCGCTTTCCGGCCAGTTGATCTTGTAGGTCTGGCCGGGCAGCGCTTCGGGCCGCGACAGCGGCTGCGACATGTAGACGACGCCGCCCGCCTCGTAGACGTCGGCGGGCTTGGCGGTCGGCGCGGGCGCCGGCAGCGGCAGCTCGACCTGCTGCGGCCGGCCCGCCGGCGCGGCCTCGGGCTTCGCCTCGAGCACGGCGCCGGTGACCTCGTTGGGCCGGTAGGTGGTGCAGCCCTTGCAGCCCATCGCATAGGCGCGGGCATAGATGTCCTTGAAGCTCTCGAACGGGATCTCGGCCGGCAGGTTGATGGTCTTCGAGATCGAGCTGTCGATGTGGCGCTGCACCGCCGCCTGCATCACCAGATGGTCCTCGGGCGCGAGACCCTGCGCGTCGACGAAATAATCGGGCAGCGGCGCGCTCTCGCCGCGCAGCCGGCGGAACAGGCGGTAGGCGTAGTCGGTGACCTCCTCCTCGCGGCGCGTCCCGTCGGGCATCAGCATGCTGCGCGTGTAGCGATAGCTGAACACCGGCTCGATGCCCGAGGAGACGTTGTCGGCGAACAGCGAGATCGTGCCGGTCGGCGCCACCGAGGTCAGCAGCGCGTTGCGGATGCCGTGCTGGGCGATCGCCGCCTTGACCTCGTCGTCGAGCGCGGCGACCGTCTCGCCGGCGAGATATTTGTCGCGCTCGAAGAGCGGGAAGGCGCCCTTCTCGGCGGCAAGCCGGGAGGAGGCGAGATAGGCCTCGCGCTGGATCAGGCCGAGCCACGCCTCGGTCGCCGCGACCGCATCCGCCGCACCGTAGCGCAGGCCGCACATGATGAGCGCGTCGGCAAGCCCGGTGATGCCGAGCCCGATCCGCCGCTTCGCCTGCGCCTCCTCGCGCTGCCGCTCCAGCGGGAAGCGCGAGATGTCGATGACGTTGTCCATCATCCGGACCGCGTCCGGGATGACCGCGCCGAGCCGCGCCGTGTCGAGCCGCGCCTGCGCGGTGAACGGCGCCTCGACGAAGCGCGCCAGGTTCAACGAGCCGAGCAGGCAGGCGCCGTAAGGCGGCAGCGGCTGCTCGCCGCACGGATTGGTCGCGCGGATCTCCTCGCAGTAATAGAGCGGGTTACGCCGGTTGATCCGGTCGATGAAGATGACCCCCGGCTCGGCGTAGGCGTAGGTCGCGCGCATGATCTTATCCCACAGCTCACGCGCCGGCAGGGTGCGGTGGACGGTGCCGTTGAAGACGAGCTGCCAGGCGGCGTCCTCCGCCACCGCCTTCATGAAGGCATCGGTGACCAGCACCGACAGGTTGAACATTCTGAGCCGTCCGGGCTCGCGCTTGGCCTCGACAAAGGCCTCGATGTCGGGGTGGTCGCAGCGCAAGGTCCCCATCATCGCGCCGCGGCGGTAGCCGGCCGACATGATCGTTCGGCACATCGCGTCCCACACGTCCATGAACGAGAGCGGCCCCGAGGCGTCGGCGCCGACCCCCTTCACATAGGCGCCGCGCGGCCGCAGCGTCGAGAAGTCGTAGCCGATGCCGCCGCCCTGCTGCATGGTCAGCGCCGCCTCGCGCAGATGCGCGAAGATGCCGCCCATGTCGTCGGGGACCTCGCCCATCACGAAGCAGTTGAAGAGCGTCACGTCGCGCGCGCTGCCGGCGCCGGCGACAACGCGCCCGGCGGGCAGGAACTTGAAATCGTCGATCGCGGCATAGAAGCGCTCGGTCCAGCGCTTCGGGTCGCCCTCGACGGCGGCCAGCGCCGCCGCGACCCGGCGCCACGTGTCATCGATCGTCTTGTCGACCGGCTCGCGCAGCCCCGCCTCGTTGGCCGGCGCCTTGAGGCGGTACTTCATGTCCCAGATCTGCTGCGAGATCGAGGCGATGCTGACCATTTTGAGGGATTCCCGTTTACAGCAAGGCATTGTACATCGTTCGTTCTTTTCACGCCACAATACGCACCATGAGAACCGCTGGACGAGTGCTTGCGTCCCGACTTGGCCGCGCTAATCTCCGCGATATGGAGCGGGCCGAGACGACGCTGCACGACGACGATTTCTACGCCTGGACGCAGCAGCAGGCGGCGGTCCTGCGCGGCCTGCCGGCGACCAGCAACCAGCTCGACGCCGAGCTTGTCGCCGAGGAGATCGAGGATTTGGGACGTAGCGAGGTCCGCGCCGCGCAGTCGCTCTGCGAGCACATCATCGAGCATTTTCTGAAGCTGGAGTACGGCGGCTTGACGGAGCCAACGGGGCATTGGCGTCGCGAGATCATCGAGTGGCGCCTGCAGCTCGAAAAGACCTTGACCCGCAGCATCACAGCGAAGCTCGATCTGCCCGATCGCTACCATGCCGCGCTGCGCTTGCTCCGCGGGCAGGAGCCGGAAATCCCTGGGCTGATCGAGCAGCTTCCTGCCGAATGCCCTTATTCGCTCGAGCAGATCGTCGGCAGCGGCGACGCCGACTGGTTTCCCGATAGCCGCTGAACGCCTTCGCGCTCCAGCGCCGCGGTCGCGGTTTCGATCCGCGCTTCGAGCGCCGCCATGACCTCGCGGCGCGGCAGGCCCGGCGGGATCGGGTCGAGAAATTCGAGCACCATGCGGCCCGGCCGCTTGCGGAACGCGCGGCGGCCCCAATAGAGCCCGGAATTGACCGCCGCCGGCACCAGCGGCACACCGAGCTCGCGGTAAAGCGCTGCGATCCCCGGCTGATAAGGCACCCGGCTCGCCGGCAGCCCCGGCGCGGTGCGCGTGCCCTGCGGGAAGATCACCACCGGCCGCCCCATCGCCACCGCGCGCCGCGCATCGGCCACCATCCGGCGCAGCGCGCCGGCGCCGCCCTTGCGGTCGATGAAGATCGAGCCGGCGCGGGCCGCGTACCAGCCGTAGAACGGAACGTGCCGGAGCTCGCGCTTGATGACGACAGCCGGATCGCCGAGCAAGGGCGGCAGGATCAGCGTGTCCCACATCGACTGATGCTTCATCGCGATCAGGCAGCCGCCGGCGGGGATATTGTCGCGGCCGCGAACCTCGCCGTCGAGCCCGACGATCGCCTTCAGCGCCACCAGCACCGCCTGCGCCCAGAACCGGCCGAACCGCATCGCGGTGCGCCGCGGGGTCAGGAGAAACGGCAGCCCGGCGATGCCGAACAGCAGGGTTCCGAGCCAGAAGACGATGTTGAACAGAAGCGCGCGGAGCAGGGTCATGGCCGGTGGCCGGCGGCGGCGCCCGCCGCGGCGGCGACCGGCCCCGACTCCCGCATGCCCCATTCGCCGGCATGCGGCCAGATCGCGGCGATCGCCGGGCGCATCACGGTCGCCAGGTACTTGTCGTATTCGCTGACCGCGAGCGTGGCGAGCTCGGCCCAATCTTCGGAATGGGTCGCGAAGACCGGCTCGGGAACGATCGTCACGTCCGGCATCGCCCGCTCGAATTCGACGAGGCTGCGCTGCATGTGATACCAGCTGGTGACGAGGCGCAGGCTGCGATAACCCTCCTGCTGCATCCAGAGCGCGGTCTCGCGGGCATTGCCGAGCGTGTTGTCGGCGTCGTGGCCGATCACGATGCGGCTTGCATCGCCTTCCGCGCGGCCGGCGACGCGCAGCAGCTCGCCGCGATCGACGCGCGGATTGACGCCGGAGACGAAGAGCTTCTGCGCCCGCCCGGCGCGCAGCAGGTCGAGCCCGGCCTCGAGCCGCAGGCGGCCGCCGGTCAGCACGACGATCGCGTCGGTGGTGACGTTCGGCTCGGCCGACATCGAGAGCGAGCCATGGACGAACCAGGCGAGGCCGACGAGCCACAGCAGCAGTGTCGTTCCCGCGCCGGCGGCGAACCAGCCGAGCGCGGCGAGCCGACGGCGGGTCCGCTCGGTCACGGCATGCGCGCCAGCTGGCGCAAGACGGTGATCCGCGCCGTCGCCATCGCGATCGCACCGGCCAGCGCCGCAGTTGCGACCAGCAACAGCCACAGCCGCCAATCGAGGATGCCGTACATCGCCACCGGCACCGGCAGCTGCAGCATATGCCCCGCCGGCCCGATCACCACGACCGTCAGCGCCGCGGCGAGCGCGCCGATCAGGCCGCCCTGCAGCCCCAGCCCCAGGGCGTGGATCTGGAACTGTCGCGCGATGTAGGCGTCCTGCGCGCCGAGCAGGTGCAGCAGCTCGATGACCGGGCGATGGATCGCCAGCCCGATGCGCGCGGTGAAGACGATGATCGCGACGATCAGCGCGACGACGACGACCACCCCCGCCGCGATCACCCCCTCGACCCGCAGCGCGAACTGGCGCACCCCGCCGAGCCAGGCGCGGTTGCTGTCGAGCTGTGCGCTCGGCAGGATCGAATCGAGCTGCTTGCGCAGCGTCGCGTAGTCGATCGCGACACGCGGATCGACCTTGATGTCGACGAGATGCGGCAGCGGCAGGTCCTGGATCGGCACCGAGTTGCCGAGCCACGGCTCGAGCAGCTTTGCGGTCTCCCCCTGGTCGAGCAGGCGCGCCGAGATCACCCCCTTGGTCTGGCGCAGCGCGCCGAGCGCCATCTCGATCCGCGGCTGCGACGCGTCGGGCGGGACCTGCAGGGTGAGCGCGCTCGCCACCGCGGTGTCCCACTGGCTGACCGTATCGGCGAGCCAGATGAGGCCGGCGCCGCCCATCGCCGCGAGGTAGACCATCAGCGCGATGATCCATGGCAGGAAGCGCGCCGTCGCGTCCTGCCGGAACGGCAGGTCGAGGCGCAGCTGCGCCGGCAGGCGGAGCGCGCCGATCATTCCTCGCCCGCGCCGTCGTCGACCGACAGCGCGCCCCGGTCGAGATGATAGCGCCGGTGGGCGAACTGGCGCGCGAAAGCGATGTCGTGGGTGGCGATGAGGACCGTCGTGCCGAGCCGGTTGATGCGCTCGAAGACGCGCACCAGCAGCATCGCAATCTCGTCGTCGACATTGCCGGTCGGCTCGTCGGCGATCAACAGGTCGGGGCGGCGGACGATGGCGCGGGCGATCGCGACGCGCTGCTGCTCGCCGCCGGACAGCGTCGCCGGGCGGAAGTCGAGCTTGTCCTCGAGCCCCATCCAGCCGAGCAGCTCGGGGACGTTGTCGCGGATCTCGCGCTCCGGCGCCCCCGCGATGCGCAGCGGCAGCGCCACGTTGTCGCGCACGCTCAGATGCTCGACCAGCCGGAAATCCTGGAAGACGATGCCGATCCGCCGGCGCAGCGCATTGTGCGTCGCACGGTCGGCGGTGGCGACGTCGGTGTTGAAGAGCGTGATGATGCCGCGCGACGGCGGCTCGGCCAGGTAGATGATCTTGAGGAGCGTCGTCTTCCCGGCGCCGCTCACCCCGGTCAGAAAATAGAACCCGCCGTCGTCGAGCGTCAGCGAAACGTCATGCAGGATTTCCGCATCGGTGCCGTAGCGCTTGCCGATGTTCTCCAGTCTGACCACTGCGCTCTCCGCAACCGGCCGGCGGCCGGACCCGCTCCCGCCAAGGCGCCGGCGCGACCTTGGCACAGCCGCCGCGACGGCGTCCAGAAGCCAACGCGCCGGCCGGGCCCCGCGTTCGGCCGCCGATGCGAGCGCACCGGCGGCGGTCGCGCCGCTCTATCAGCCGACGGCGCCGCGCAGCAGTTCGCCGAACAGGGTCCAGCGCTGCCCGTCGAACTTCGCCATCTGCACCTGCTTTACCGGCGCGAAGTCGGTCGGGGTCGTATTGTTGGTGATCCCCGGCAGCAGCATGGGCAGCGGGAAATCGTGCAGATTGCCCGCCTGCTTCATCACGTTCTCGCGGGTCAGGTCGTCGCCGCACTGCTTCAACACCTGCGCGGTCATCGCCGCCAGCGACGCCCCCGCGACATAGCCGGCGTCGAGCTTGTCGCCGTCGGGCAGGTACTTGTCCATGAAGGCCGACCACTCCTTGAAGCCGGCGTCGTCCTTCCATTTCGGGTCGCTCGGGTCCTTCAGGTAGAAGTCCGAGACCAGGTCCTTGGCATTATCCAGCCCGGCCGGCTTCAGCGTCGCGCCGACCGAGTTGCCGATGCTGGAGAGCACGTGCAGCGGCTTCCAGCCGATCTCGGCCGCCTTGCGGATCGCCTGCGCGGCGAATTTCGGGATCGCCGTGTTGACGAACACGTCGATGCCCTTCGCCTTCATGTCGACGACCTGCGAGTCGACGGTCGGATCGGTCGTCTCGTAGGACGCCTCGACGACGACCATCGAGGCCTTGCTGCCGAGTCCGTCCTTGACGCCCTTCAGGTAGTCCTTGCCGAAATCGTCGTTCTGGTAGAGCACGCCGATCTTGCCGTCGGGCTTCTCCTTGAGGATGTAGGCGGCATAGATGCGGCCTTCGCTCTGGTAGTTCGGCTGCCAGCCGATCGTCCAGGGATGGCCCTTCGGGTCGTCCCACTTGGTCGCGCCGGTCGCGACGAACAGCTGCGGCACCTTCTTCTGGTTCAGGTACTTCTGCACCACCGTGTTGGTCGGCGTGCCGAGCAGCTGGTAGACGGCG
>DATJOB010000125.1:0-3618 GCA_035507475.1 Allostellaceae bacterium
TGATCGACGCGCTGCTCTTCACCCCGTCGCGCAACGGCAAGCTGCGGCTGATGGCCGAATATTTCGCCGCGACCGGCGATCCCGAGCGCGGCTGGGCGCTGGCGGCGCTGACCGGCGAGCTCTCCTTCGCCGACGCCAAGCCCGGCCAGGTCCGCGCGCTGGCGATGGCGCGGGTCGACCCGGAGCTCTTCGCCTGGTCCTACGATTTCGTCGGCGATCTCGCCGAGACCGTGTCGCTGATCTGGCCTGAGCGGGAGGGCGGGCCCGCCGCCGAGCATCGCGAACCGCTGTCGCTGTCCGAGATCGTCGAGAGCCTGCGCGTCGCCGGGCGGGGCGAGGTCGGCGCGCGGCTCGCGCGCTGGCTCGACCGGCTCGATGCGACCGGCCGCTGGGCGCTGCTCAAGCTGGTCACCGGCGAGCTCAGGATCGGCGTCTCGGCACGGCTTGCCAAGGTGGCGCTCGCCGCCTGGGCCGGTGTCGCGGTCGCCGAGATCGAAGAGGTCTGGCACGGCGTCGCGCCGCCTTATCTGCCGCTCTTCGCCTGGCTCGCGGGCGAGGGCCGCAGACCGGCGGTCGACGCGCTGCCGCATTTCACGCCGCTGATGCTGGCGCAGCCGATCGAGGAGGACGCGCTCGCCGCGCTCGACCCGGCGGATTTCCTCGCCGAGTGGAAGTGGGACGGCATCCGCGTGCAGCTCGTCGCGCGCGGCGGCGAACGGCGGCTCTATTCGCGCTCGGGCGACGCGATCGGCGCCGCCTTCCCCGACATCCTCGCCGCCCTGCCCGACGCGGTCGCGCTCGACGGCGAGCTCCTGGTGGTCCGCGGCGGCGAGGTGGCGCCGTTCAACGACCTGCAGCAGCGCCTCAACCGCAAGACGCCCACGCCGAAGATGCTCGCCGACTACCCGGCCGCGGTGCGGCTCTACGACATCCTGCGGCAGGGCGACGAGGATCTGCGTCCGCTGCCGCTCGCCGAGCGCCGGCGGCGGCTCGAAGCATGGTACGGCAACGCGCCGCGCGAGCGGCTCGACCTGTCGCCCCTGGTGCCGTTCGCGAGCTGGCACGACCTGCGGGCGCTGCGCGACGACGCGCGCGCCAACGGCATCGAGGGGCTGATGCTGAAGCGCCGCGACTCGCCGTATTTGTCGGGCCGGCCGAAGGGTCCGTGGTTCAAGTGGAAGCGCGGCGCGCTGACCATCGACGCGGTGCTGATGTACGCGCAGCGCGGCCACGGCAAGCGCTCCTCGTACTATTCCGACTACACCTTCGGCGCCTGGCAGGAGGGCGCGCTGGTCCCGGTCGGCAAGGCCTATTCGGGCTATACCGACGACGAACTGCGCCGCCTCGACAAATGGGTGCGCGACAACACGGTGCGGCGCTACGGGCCGGTGCGCGAGGTGGCGCCGGGGCTGGTGCTCGAAGTCGCGTTCGACAGCGTGCACCGCTCGAACCGGCACAAATCGGGGGTCGCGATGCGCTTCCCGCGCATCCACCGCATCCGCTGGGACAAGCCGTTCGCCGAGGCCGACACGCTCGACAGCCTCGCGCGGCTGGTGACCTAAGCCCGATCCACGGTTATTGAACCGCCGTTACGTCGCCTTGGCCGGGCCAAGCCGCGCCGGGCGCCGGCGTCGCCTATTCGGCCGCGCGATCGACCAGCAAATGGCCCTCGTCGTCGACCGCGAGCCCGGTGCTGCGCGCCGCCTCGATCACCGACGGGTGCCAGTCGACCTTGCCGGGGTCGGGTCCGCCGACCAGCGCGATCAGCGTCGCCGCCGGGTCGTCGCTGCCGTTGCGGAAGCCGCGATAGACGCCGATCGGCACGTTGACGATGTCGCCTTCCTGCAGCGTCACGACGCGCTCCTCGTCGCCGTCGAGCCAGAACACCTGCCATGGGCCCTTGAGCGCGATGAACACCTCCTCGGTCGGGTGGCGGTGCAGCGCCGCGCCATGTCCCTTCGGCGTGTTGCGCACATAGGTCACGGCAAAGCCGTGCGCGCCGGCCTTGATCTTGGGCGCGAGCCGCGGGTCCTTGACGTTCTCGACCACGCCCATGCCGATGATATTGATGATCTCGCGCTGGTAGCCGGGGACGCGCTGATCGAGGAACGCGAGGTCGGAGCCCGCGATCGCGCCGAGCCGCGCGACGTTGTCGCGCTCCATCTGGGCGAGCGAGACGCGCGGCGCCGGTTTGCCCTGTAACCGCGGATCGACGTAAGCCATCGCAGCCTCCTCCCTGGTTCAGCCTAACGATAGTCGAAATAAGCCGGCAGCTCGGCGAGGGTCGGGTGCCGGCGGTCCTTGTCGGACAGCACCGGCTCGCGCCCGGCGAGCCGCCAGTCGATGCCGAGCGCCGGGTCGTTCCACAACAGGCCCCTGTCGTGCTCCGGCGAATAGTAGCGGTTGACCTTGTAGAGGACGGTGCTCTCCGGTTCGAGCGTCGCAAAGCCGTGCGCGAAGCCTTCGGGGACGAAGAGCTGCTCGCCCGTCTCGGCGCTGAGCACCACCGCGACATGCCGGCCGAAGCGCGGCGAGCCGCGGCGGATGTCGACCGCGACGTCGACGATCGCGCCCTTGATGACGCGCACGAGCTTCGCCTGGGCCATCGGCGGCGTCTGGAAATGCAGGCCGCGCAGCACCCCGATCGGGGCCGACATCGACTGGTTGTCCTGGACGAAGGCGATCTCGACGCCGGCGCGCCGCAGCGCGTCCTCGCGGTAGACCTCGGAGAAATAGCCGCGCGCGTCGCCGTGCCGGACCGGCCGGATCAGCTTCACCTCGGGGAGCGCGGTCTCGGTGATCTGCATCGCCTCGGGCTCGCTTGCCGCCTTGCCGCCCAGCTTGCCGCAGCGGCTTTCTCTATGCCAGTCTCGCACGATGCGACCGCCCAATTACTATGCCGCGCCCGGTTTCGAGCGGGCCGGGCTGAGGCGCCGCGACGGCGAGTGGATCCGCAGCCGCGTCGCCGACGCCGGCTCGCAATTCGTGCCGGTGTGGCGCAGCCAGAACCTGGTGATCGACATCGCCGGCGGCGAGCCGCGCGCGGTGGTGCTGGCCGCCGGCCAGGCCGCCGCGCTGCTCGGCGAGGCCGAGAGCGAGCTTGCCGCGGGTCGCCTCGTGTTCCTCGGCGAGATCGAGACGCGTGCGCATTTCGCGCTCGACCTGTCGGCGGTCGAGGCGCCGGTCGAGGCGCTCGCCTCGCCGGCGCTGGCGGCAAGCGGCGTGCCGGCCGAGGCGGTCCGCTTTGCCGACCTGCGCCAGCTCGCCGGCCGGCTTGCGCGGCCCGAGGGCGCGCTTTTGGCGCTCGCCCGCGCCATGGTGTTCTGGCACCAGCGCCACCGCTTCTGCGGCCTCTGCGGCAGCCCGACGCTGAGCGAGGAGGCCGGGCACATGCGGCGTTGCACCAGTCCCGACTGCCGGACGATGCATTTCCCGCGCACCGACCCGGCGGTGATCATGCTGGTCAGCGACGGCGAGCGCGCCCTGCTCGGCCGCAACAAGAATTTTCCGCCGGGGATGTATTCGACGCTCGCCGGGTTTGTCGAACCGGGCGAGAGCCTCGAGGATGCGGTGGCGCGCGAGGTGCGCGAGGAGACCGCGATCGAGGTGCGCGCGGTC
>DATJOB010000126.1:0-9491 GCA_035507475.1 Allostellaceae bacterium
TCCTCCCGTTGCGTTTGGCGCGAGCTTGCTACTGCAGGCGCGCGATGACAACGGGGCAGCCATCGCACCGATGTTCGCGTCCATCCCTTCTCTCAGGAGACGAGTCCTGTCATAAATCTGTCATGTCATTTATCAATGCCGCATTTGGTAGGATTGCTGCGCCGGAGCGGCGGACGATGGCGGTCGCCTGCGGCGCCCATGTGCTGCACGACGGCTACACCGATCTCCTCTACGTGCTGCTGCCGCTGTGGCAGGCGCAATTCGGGCTCGATTACGCCGCCATCGGGCTGTTGCGCGCGCTCTATGTCGGGGCGATGGCCGGGTTCCAGATGCCGGCGGCGATGGTCGCCGAGCGCTGGGGCGGGCCGTTGGTCCTCGGCCTCGGCACCGCGCTCGCCGGCATCGGCTATCTGGCGGCGGGGGCGAGCGTCGGCCTGGCGATGCTGGTCGGCGCGCTGGTGCTGGCCGGGCTCGGCTCCGCCGTGCAGCACCCGATCGCCGCCAATCTCGTGGCGCAGGCCTTTCCCGGTCTGCGCTCGCGCCAGGCGCTCGCCGCCTACAATTTTTCGGGCGATCTCGGCAAGATGGCCTTTCCCGCGGCGACGGCCTGGCTGTTGACGCTGATGCCCTGGCGCGCGGCGATCACCGCGATCGGCGTCGTCGGGCTGTGCGGCGCGGCGGCGATCCTGGCGCAGCGCGGCCTGCCGGCGCGCGGCGCGGGCGAGGTCGCCGGCGAGACACCCGAGACGAGCGCGGCGGCGGCGACCGGGCGCGGCTTCCCGCTGCTGCTGTCGGTGGCGATGATCGACAGCGCGACGCGGATGGGGTTTCTCACCTTCCTGCCGTTCCTGCTCAAGCTGAAGGGCGCCGACCTGCCGACGATCGGCGTCGCGCTGACCCTGATCTTCACCGGCGGCGCCTGCGGCAAGCTCGCCTGCGGCTGGCTCGGCGCGCGGCTCGGCGTGATCCGCGCCACCTGGGTCACCGAGGGCGCGACCGCGGCCGGCATCCTGGCGCTGCTGCCGCTGCCGCTCTACGCCGGGCTGGCGGTGCTGCCGCTGATCGGCGTCGCGCTCAACGGCACCTCGTCGGTGCTCTACGGCACCGTGCCCGAGCTCGTCGCGCCGGAGCGCCGGCAGCGCGCCTTCAGCATCTTCTATACCGGCGGGGTCGGCGCTGGCGCCCTTTCGCCGGTGCTGTACGGCCTGGTCGGCGATTGGGTCAGCGTGCCGCGAATGATGCTGCTGGTTGCCGCGGTGGTGCTGACGACGCTGCCGCTGTCCTGGCTGCTGCGCCCGCATCTGCGCCACCGTTGAGCCTCGACGCCGGCGCGCCCGGCGTTATGCTTCGCGGCGGCAAGACGGCTCGGAGCGGACGATGGGC
Source organism: Allostellaceae bacterium (assembly GCA_035507475.1). Taxonomy (GTDB): domain Bacteria; phylum Pseudomonadota; class Alphaproteobacteria; order ATCC43930; family CGMCC-115725; genus DATARH01. Next base: position 1,384 of record DATJOB010000126.1, read on the forward strand.
AAAGCGGGCTGGATCCTCGTCGCGACCGTGCTGGCCGCAACCCTCGCCGCCGCCCTCGCTGATGCCGACGGCCCGGCGCCGGGACCGCCGCAAGGCGCCCTGCCGGGTCCACCACCCGGGCCGCCGCCCGGGCCGCTGATCCTCGCCTGCCGCGACCGCGGGCAACCGGGCCAGGGCGCGACGCTGGTGCTCGACCTGGCGCGCCGCCGCCTCGTCAGCTCGACCAACGAGGGGCCGACGATCCTCTTCGGCGACCGCGACGTGCCGCTGCAGGTCGGCCCGGCAACGGTCGAGTGGGAGGTTGCGCACAACGTCTATACGCTCAGCCGCGCGACGCTCGAACTCGACGTGGTCGGCCGGGTCTATCTCTGCGCGATCGCGCCGCGCCAGTTCTGACCGCGCGGCTCGGGACGAGTGGCCGCGCTCAGCGGCCGAGCCAGCCGAGCTCCCTGACCTGGTCGGGGCCGCTGGCCGCGGCCGAGGCGGCGCCGAGCCGGCACCGCATCGCGTGGATCGCGTCGATGACGGCGCTCCACGTCTCGCAGCGTGCGCTGTCCGCGCGGCTCAGCTGGTCGAGATGGCGCTCGGCCGCGTCGGCGGCAGCCGCGCCGTGCTGGGCGATCACGGCGCGCGCGAGGAAATCCACCTCGCTGGCGCAAAGCTGCGGCATCCGATCCATCGTGCGCGATCCCCCGGCCGGCATGGCCTCGGGCCCTTGCCTTCAAGCCGCGGGCCACCGCCGCCGCGCTGCGGCTCACATGCGAATCCGATTTAAATCAGCACGCTATCTCGATAGCGCCGACGCCGTCACGGTGTCGCTTTCGCAGAATGCGAGGCAATCTGCGCGGCGGGCTACAACGGCTTTTCCATGAAGATGCTGGTGACGATCGCGTGCGGCGGCATCGCCGCATAAGCGCCGAACACCGGGCAGCGGCGAAACCCCTCGCGCTCGTAGAAGCGCAGCGCGGCGAACTGGCGGGTGCCGGTCTCCAGCCGCAGCAGCGCGAGCCCGGCCTCGCGCGCGGTCGCCTCGAGCCGCCGCAACAGGGCCGGCGCGGCGCCGCCGCCGCGCGCCGCATCGCGCACGTACATGCGCTTTACCTCGGCGAAATCGGCGAACAGCGCGACCGCGGCGCAGCCGACCGGCGCCATCCCCTGGCGCGCGACGAAGAAGCGGATATGCGGCTGGAAGATCGCGGCGAGCGACAAGCCGTGGCGCTGCTCGGGCGGGTATTCCGCACCGAGGATGCCGTCGAGCTCGGCGACGAGCGCCCGCGCCTCGTCGCTCGGCGCATCGACCAGCGCGACGACGAGACCTTCGCCGCCGCTCACCGCGCGCGGCTCGGCAACGGCAGCGGCAGGCGCTCGGCCGGCGCCGCGACGCGGCGGTATTCCGGGACGAGGCGCTGCAGCAGGTCGAGGACGCGCGCCTCGTTGCCGAGCCGCGCCTGCTCCTCGAGCTCGTCGAGCGAGCGGCCGAGCACCGCGTAGTCGGCGGTGCGCGGCGCGGCGAGGCGCAGCGCCGGGTTCGCCGTCGGCACCGCCGCCTCGGCGTCGTGGAACAGCTCCTCGTGCAGCTTCTCGCCGGGCCGCAGCCCGATATATTCGAGCGCCACGTCGCGCTCCGGCACGAGGCCGGCGAGGCGGATCATCTGCCGCGCCAGGTCGGCGATGCGCACCGGCTCGCCCATGTCGAGCACGAAGATCTTGCCGCGCGAGCCGTTGTCGTCGGGCGCCGCCTCGCCGAGCGCCGCGGCCGAGGCCTCGAGCACCAACTCGACCGCCTCGCGCACCGTCATGAAGAACCGCGTCACCTCGGGATCGGTCACCGTCAGCGGCCCGCCGGCGGCGAGCTGCCGAGTAAAGAGCGGCACCACCGAGCCGGTCGAGCCCAGCACGTTGCCGAAGCGCACCGTGACGAAGCGCGTCGCCCCGCCGCCGCGCCGCGCCGCCTCGTCGAGGTCGAGCGCCTGGCAACCCGCCTCGGCGAGCCGCTTGGTCGCGCCCATCACGCTCGTCGGATTGACCGCCTTGTCGGTCGAGATCTGCACCACCAGGCGGACGCCCTGGTTGCGCGCCGCCTCGGCGACGTTGCGGCTGCCGACGACATTGGTCAGCACGCCCTCGACCGGGTTCAGCTCGACCATCGGCACGTGCTTCAAGGCGGCGGCATGGAACACCACCTCGGGCCGCTCGCCGGCGAGCACCTCCTCGACCCGCGCCCGGTCGCGCACGTCGCCGAGCAGCGGGCGGATCGCCAGCCCGGCGAAGCGCTCGCGCAGCTCGATGTCGATCGTGTAGAGCAGGTACTCGCTGCTGTCGAACAGGATGAGGCGCTGCGGTGCCAGCGCGGCGAGCTGGCGCGCCAGCTCGGAGCCGATCGTCCCGCCGGCGCCGGTGACGAGGATGCGCCGGCCGCCCACCAGCCGGGCCATCGCCTCCCGGTCGAGCACCGCTTGCGGGCGGCCGAGCAGGTCCTCGATCGCGATCGGCTCGATCGTGTTCGGGTCGGCGATGCCCTGGCGCAGCTGCGTCGGGCGCGACAGCCGGGCAAGCGGGATCGCCAGCGCGTCGGCGCGCTCGAGGAGGCCGCGCAGCGCCGCGCCGTCGAGGCCCTGCGGCGTCACGATCAGCCGCTGCGGGCGGCGGCCGCGGCGGTCGAGCCGCGCCACCACCTTCTCCAGCTCGTCGACCGTGCCGAGCACCGGCACGCCGTAGATCTCGCGGCCGACCCGCGAGCGGGTGTCGGAGAGCACCCCGACGACGCGGTAGACCGCGTTGCGGTCGCGCACGGTCTCGCGGATGAAGGTGTCGGCGCCGTCGCGCGCGCTGATCAGCAGCACCGGCACCGCCAGCGTGCCGTCGGTGCGCTCGAGGATGTGGTCGAGGCCGCGATCCTTGAACAACCGGTAGCCGAGGCGCGGGCCGCCGAGCAGCGCGATCAGCACCATCCAGTTGATGAACAGCGTCGAGCGCGGCAGCGTCTCGAGCCGGGTCACGAGGAACATCGCCGGCAGGAAGATCAGCGCGGTAAGCGTCGCCGCCTTGGCGATGTTGAAGAGATCGGGCAGCGAGGCGTAGCGCCAGATGCCGCGGTAGAGCCCGGTCAACAGGAACACGACCGCGGCGATGCCGGTGAAGCTCGCGCCGTAGAGCACGGTGAGCTGCGGCTCGTAGCGCGTCACATCCTCGCCGAGGCGCAGGTAGAAGGCGAGCGCAAACGACAGCGCCGCCATCACCACATCGTGCAGAAAGGCGAGCAGGGCGCGGCGGGAGTTCGGGAGCAGCGACACGCGGGACGGGTTGCAGCGGGAGAAGCCGCGGCATGCTATAGCAAACTTCGCCGCCCGCAGGAAACCGCGCGCCGCCCGCGAACGCCGCCGCCGCGCAACGCGCGGCTTGTCGGCGGCGGTATCGTCGCCGTTACAATAGGGAATGGACCCGAGGCGCCTCTACCAGATGCTGCAGCCGGGGAGCTCCGATTCGCTCGCCTGGGCGTGGCGCACGGTCCACCATTTCATGGTGGCGGCGGGCATCGGCATCATGCTCGCGCTGACGGTGGCCGAGATGCGCGCCAGCTATGGCGCGCTGCTGACCGCCGGGTTCGACCTCGTCGCGGTGTTCTTCGTCGCCGACTACCTGCTGCGGCTCTACGCCGCGCCGGGCGCGCCGGGCGCCGAGACGCGCGGCGCGCTGCGCGCACGGCTCTCCTGGGCGATGTCGTTCGCCGGGGTCTACGACCTGCTCGCCGCGGTGCCCGGGGTCATCACGCTGCCGGACAGTCGCGACGCGACGCTGATCGGCTTCATCTGGGTCTTCAAATACGTCCGCTACGCGCCGGGGCTGTCGGTGCTCGAACGGGTGATCGCCCATGCGCGCCACGCGCTGCAATCGGTGCTGCTCGGGCTGGTGATGGTGCTGCTGGCCACGGCCAGCATCGCCTATCTCCTCGAGCGCAACGTCGATCAGGGCTCCAGCGAGCCGTTCAACTCGATCCCGGCGGCGCTGTGGTGGGCGATCACGACGCTGACCACGACCGGCTACGGCGACATGACCCCGCATACCGTGGCCGGGCGGATGCTCGCCGGCGTCGTGATGGTGTGCGGCATCATGGTGTTCGCGCTGCTCGCCGGCATCCTCGCGACCGGCTATGCCGACGAGATGCGCCGGCGCGAATTCCTGCGCACCTGGGAGCTGGTCGCCAAGGTGCCGTTCTTCCACAATCTCGGCGCGACGCTGATCGCCGAGGTGGCGCGGCTCTTGCGGGTGCGCGAATACCCCGGCGGTGCCGTCATCATGCGCCGCGGCGAGCCCGGCGACTGCATGTTCTTCATCGTCGAGGGCGAGGTCCAGGTCGAGCTGCACCCGCAGCCGCTGCGGCTCGGTATCGGGGCGTTCTTCGGCGAGCTGGCGCTGTTGACCGGGGCGCCGCGCAACGCGACGGTCAGCGCGGTGCGCGATTGCACGCTCCTGGCGCTCGACATCGTCGATTTCTTCGAGCTGCTGGCGCACCAGCCCGAGCTGGCGCGGGTGATCCACGAGGAGGCGAGCCAGCGGCTCGGCCCCGGCACGCCGGTGCATGCGGCGCTGCGCGCGATCATCCTGCGCGACCGCGAGCCGGCCTCGTCCTGAAGCCGCCGCCGGCGCCGCGCGGCATCGCGATTCCATCCGGCCGGGCAATGCACTAGAACTTGCCTGGACGCCTCCCGCCCCGAGGAACGAGATGCCGACCAGGACCCCGATTATCGCGCTCGAGGAGCATTACTTCGACGCCGAGGTGAAGCAGCACATCAAAGGCCTCGATGCGACGAGCGCGCCGCGCATCGTCGAGCGGCTCGACGATGTCGGTGCGCTGCGGATCAAGGAAATGGACGAGGCGGGGATCGACCTGCAGGTGCTGTCGCACGCCAACCCGTCGCTGCAGAAGATCGACGCCGCCACCGCGGTGCCGCTGGCGCGCCGGGTCAACGACCGGCTCGCCGCGACGGTGCGCGCGCATCCCGATCGCTTCGCCGCCTTCGCCGCGCTGCCCACCGCCGACCCGGCGGCCGCCGCCGACGAGCTCGAACGCTGCGTCGCGCGGCTCGGCTTCAAGGGCGCGATGATCCACGGCACGACCGGCGGCGTCTTTCACGACGACCCGCGCTTCTGGCCGATCTACGAGCGGGCGCAGGCGCTCGACGTGCCGATCTACATCCATCCCGGGATCCCGCACCCGGCGGTCATCGAGGCCTACTACAAGGACTATGTCGAGAAGTTCCCCAGCATCCTGCGCGCCGCCTGGGGCTTCACCGCCGAGACCGCAACCCAGGGCGTGCGCTTCGTGCTGAGCGGGGTGTTCGAGAAATACCCCGGTCTCAAGATCATCCTCGGCCATCTCGGCGAGGGGCTGCCGCTCTATCTGTGGCGCATCAACATGGGCTTCGCCCGCGACGGGCGCGGCGGCACCTGGTTCCGCGACACCTTCAGCGAGCATTTCTGGGTGACCACCAGCGGCTTCTTCTCCGATGCGGCGCTGCTGCACTGCATCCAGGAGATCGGCATCGACCGCGTGCTGTTCTCGGTCGACTATCCGTTCGTCGAGAACCCGCCCGGCGCGCAATGGGCCGAGCGCCTGCCGCTCGCCGCCGCCGACAAGACCAAGGTGCTGAGCGGCAACGCCAAGCGGTTGTTGCGGCTCTGAGGGGAGCAGGGCGCCGCGCCCTGAGCCCTGCTAGACCCGCGAGCTCGGGCGGTAGAACGGGCGGTGCTGCTCGGCGTCGAAATAGCCGGCATAGAACGCCTTGACGTGCGGCAGCAGCGCCTTCGACAGCCGGCGCCGCTCGACCTCGTCGTCGGACAGCGCGCGCTGCAGGTCGTCGTGCAGCGCCTTGAGGGCGGCGTCGCGGTCGACCCGGGTGAAGCGGCCGTCGGCGTAGATCACCTCGCCGTCGCAGACCACGGCGCGCACGCCGCTGGTCTTGGCGCGCTGCAGCACCGCATCGAGGAGCGGCATCTCGACGTCGAGATAGGGGTAGCTGACCTGGCGCCAGTCGATCAGCACGAGATCGGCGGCGCGGCCGATTTCCAGCGTGCCGATCGTCTCGCCGAACGGGGTCGTGCGGGCCCCGCCGACCGTCGCCATGCGCAGCACCTGCGCGGCGGTCGGCACGTCGTCCGCCATGCCGGGGATGCGGTGCGCGCGCAGCACCATGCGCATCTCCTGGAGCATGTCGCGGTCGTCGTTGATGCCCGCCTCGTCCATCCCGATCGCGGTGTTGACCCCCTTCGCTTCCAGCACGTTGAGCGCCGCCAGCCCCGAGCGCAGGCGGAAATTCGACGAGCAGTTGTGGCAGACGCAGGTCCCGGTCTCGGCCAGCCGGTCGATGTCGCGCTCGTTGAGCCAGACGCCGTGGCCGAGCGTCATCTGCGGGCCGAGCAGGCCGAATTTGCCGATATGCTCGACCGCGCTGCCGCCGCCGCGCCGCCGCGCGTATTCCTTCTGGTAGGCGGTCTCCAGCAGGTGCATGTGCAGCGGCACCCGGTATTTCTGCGCGGTCTCGGCGAGCCGGCCGAGCGCGGCGTCGGAGCACCAGTGCAGGTTGGCCGGGGCGAGCTGGATCTTGACCCGGCGCTTGTTGTGGTGGCGCGCATGCAGCGTCTCGAACAGCGCGATGTTGTCGGCGAGCGACAGCTCGAAACGGTCGTACCAGCGCTGCATCGGGCCGCGCAGCTCACCCGGCAGGCTGGCGACGAAATCCTCGTCGCGCTGGTAGACGAGGCGGTTCTGGTCGCGCACCGCGAACGAGTACGAGACCCGCATCCCGATGTCCTCGTAGGCGCGGATGATCTCGTCGGCACCGGCGTCGACCTGGGCCAGCTTGCCCGGCAGCCAGCCGTGCAGGTGCTGCACGGTCGTGACGCCCGAGCCGATCATCTCGAACGCCGAATAGAGCGTATCCAGATAGAAATTGAGGTTGCGCGACACCATGCGCGTGACGAACCACAGTTCGAGCGGCATGTCGGGAGAGCCGAGCTGCACCGGCGTCAGCCCGACATGGTGATGGCCGTTCACAAAGCCAGGCAGCAGGATCTCGTTGCCGGTGCCGATGACCGGCAGGTTCGGGTGCCTGCGACTGAGTTCGGCATAAGTGCCGATTTCGGTGATGAATCCGTCTTCCTGGACCAGCGCGCCATCGGCGATTTCGTTGCATGCATGGCGGTCGACAGCATGGGTGATCATCGCACGGCTGCGGATCAGGGATGCGGGCATCCGGACCTCCAAACACAGGGGGAGAATTACGTTACCGCGAGCGCTTCCTGTTCGGCAAAGGCGCGATCGACCTCGTCGCGCAGCGACTGGGTCAGCTCGCGACGCAGCCGTTCAGCCTCGCGCGAGAAGAGATCGCGCGGCCGTGGCAGCTCGACCGGGATGATCGTCTTGATGCGCCCGGGCCGCGCGGTGAAGACGACGACGCGATCGGCAAGCGCCACCGCCTCGTCGATGTGATGCGTCACGAACAGCACCGAAGCGCCCGATTGCGACCAGACATCGCCGAGGAAGTCCTGCATTTTCGAGCGGGTCTGCACGTCGAGCGCGGCGAAAGGCTCGTCCATCAGCAGCACCTTGGGCCGCATCGCCAGCGCGCGCGCCACCGCGACGCGCTGGCGCATTCCGCCGGAAAGTTCGTCGGGGCGCTTGTCGAAGGCCTCGGTGAGGCCGACTCGCTGCAGGGCCTGACGCGCGATCTCCTTGCGTTCGGCATTGCCGACACCGCGGATCGAGAGGCCGAACGAGACGTTCTGCCAGACGCTGAGCCACGGAAACAGCGAAGTTTCCTGAAATATAAGGCTGCGTTCGGGCGACGGGGTCTCGATGAGATCGCCAAAAAACCAGGCTTGTCCGGACGTCGCGTCCTCAAGTCCGGCGAGCAGATAAAGCAGCGTGGACTTGCCGCAGCCCGAGGGCCCGAGCAGTACGATGAACTCCCCCGGCGCGATGTCGAGGTCGACGCCGCGCAGCGCCTCCTGCGCGCGCGGCGTGCCGGCGCCCCAAACCTTGCCGAGCCCGCGACAGACGATGGCGCTTTTGGACGAGAACGGCCGGAAGGCGCTAGAGGCCACGCAGC
>DATJOB010000127.1:0-33841 GCA_035507475.1 Allostellaceae bacterium
ATTTTTCGCACCGAGCGGGGTGAAATCGACGTCCCACAGCCGGCCCAGCTCGGTTTTGCCGTCGACAAAGTAGAGCAGGCTGCCGCCGACGCCGCGCACGGCCGGGATATCGAGCTCGCCAGGCCCGACGGCTTGACGGAACGGCTGGTCGAGCAGGCGAACGGCACGGTTGACCGTCGCCGCGGCGTCCTCGACGCGCAGCGCCATCGCGCAGACCGACGGCCCATGCGTGATGTTGAAGGAGTGTGCAAACCCCTCCTTCTCGCGATTGACGACAAGGTTGATCTCGCCCTGGCGCCAATGGACGACGTCCTTTGACTTGTGGACGCCGACACGGGTGAAGCCGAGCCCATCGATCACCGCCTCGAAGGCGCCCGCAGACGTATCGTCCATGGCAAATTCGAGAAATTCGAGACCGCTCACCGCCGACGCCGGTGGCAGGGCTCTGACCCCTTTCACCGCAGTGCCGCTGGCGCGTCGCAGATTGTCGAGCATGAAGAGCAGCGAGCGCTGCCCATCGATCGCCACGCTGCGCGCCGAGCCCGCGCGAAACCGATCGCTGAAGATTTCGAGCGACAGCAAGCCGTCGTAGCCAGTGGCTTGCAGCGCAGTCATAAATCGGTCGAGCGACAAGTCTCCCTGACCCGGAAAACAGCGGTAATGCCGGCTCCACGAGAGGTAGTCCATGTCGAGGAGCGGCGCGTCGGCGATCTGCACCAGCAAGATGCGATCCTTCGGGATCGCGCTGATCGGTGTCAGGTCGGTGCCGCGCACCAGAACATGGAAACTGTCGAGCACGAGCCCGACGGCGGGATGGTCGGCACGCCGCACCACCTCCCAGGAATCGCGGTAATCGTTGACGTGGCGCCCCCAGGCCAACGCCTCGAAAGCGACCCGCAGGCCGCGCCGTGCGGCGCGCTCGCCCAGCTCATGAAAATCGGCGGCGGCGCGATCAATCCCGCCCAGCGCATCGGGCGACACGTTGCTGCACACCAGCAAGAGGTCGCAGCCCAACTCCTGCATCAGATCGAACTTGCGTTCGGCGCGCGCGAAATTCCGCTCGCGCCGCGGCTCCGGCATGCCCTCGAAATCGCGAAACGGCTGAAAGGTGATTGTCTTGAGCCCGAGATCGTCGATCATCTTGCGGATTTCGGCGGGCGTGCCGTTGAACGACAACAGGTCGTTTTCGAAAATCTCGACCCCGCTGAACCGCGCTCCCGCGATGGCGGTGAGCTTCTCGTCGAGCGTTCCCGGCAACGAGACCGTCGCTATCGCTGTCCGCATGGCGGCTCCCCCCTGCCCGCTCTAATACGAAATCCTGGCCACCTCGCGCAGCTCTTCGGGCGTCGTGCTGCCGTAGCCGAAGAATTCGAGATAGGCCGGGATCTGCTCAAACAGCATGTCGGTGCCGACGAGATAACGGCAGCCGCGCGCGGCGACCGCGTCGAGCAGCGGCGTCATCTCCGCCTTGAGCACGACCTCGCCGACGAAGGCGGCGGGATCGAGCCGTGCCGGGTCGAAGGGCAGCGGATCGTCCGCCTGCATCCCGAGCGGCGTCGCGTTGACCACGAGGTTGTAGCCGGCGGCGTCGTTGTCGCGCAGCTCGACGCGGAGGTCGGGATAGTGCCGCCCGAGCCGCTCGGCGAGACGCTGCGCGGCATCGGCGCGCGTATCGAACAACGCCAAGAGCCGCGGGCCTTCGGCGGCGATCGACGCGGCGATCGCCGAGCCGACGCCCCCGGCCCCGACGACGAGGCAGTCCGCGCCGGCGAAAGCAAACCCCTTGCGCTTGGCGCCGCGGGTAAAGCCCTCGCCGTCGAACATCTCGCCATGGAGCGACCCGTCGGCGCGGCGCAGGATCGCGTTGCACGACCCCGCAACCCGAACCGCGACGCTCGCCTCGTCGAGCAGCGCCACGGTCGTCACCTTGTGCGGCATCGTCACCAGCGCGCCGTGGATGTTGCTGAGACGAAACAGCGAGCGCAGAAAGACCGGATAATCGTCGGCCATGACCCCCATCGGCACGACGACCGCGTCGATGCCGCGCCGCTCGAACCAGGGGTTGTAGATCATCGGCGCCTTGAAGGTGTCGGTCGGGTAGCCGAGATGCGCGATCAAGCTGGTGCGCCCGCTGATCATGCTGCTTTCCCTGTTCCGTTCACCTTGCAGTGCCCGTTTGCGCGCCACATATTCGGGGCAAGCCACTGCAACCAAATCCCGATTTGCCAATGCCCCAGGAGACCCGGACCTTCCAGGCGGAAGTCAGCCGCCTGCTCGACATCGTCGCGCATTCGCTCTACAGCGAGAAGGAAATCTTCCTGCGCGAGCTGATCTCGAACGCCTCGGACGCATGCGACCGGCTGCGCTACGCGGCGATCACCGAGCCGGCGCTGACCGCCGGCGACGCCGCGTATCGGGTCGTGCTGACCCCGGTCAAGTCGTCGAGGACGCTGACCATCGCCGATAACGGGATCGGCATGAACCACGACGAGCTGGTCGAGAATCTCGGCACGATCGCGCGCTCGGGCACCGCCGCGTTCATGCGGGAGCTGACCGGCGACCAGAAGAAGGATTTGAGCCTTATCGGCCAGTTCGGCGTCGGCTTCTATTCCGCCTTCATGGTCGCCGACAAGGTCGAGGTGCTGACCCGCAGGGCCGGCGACGAGGACGGCTGGCGCTGGGAGAGCGACGGCAAGGGCGAGTTCACCATCGCGCCCGAACCCAATCTCAAGCGCGGCACGCGGATCACCCTCCATATGCGCGACGGCGACGAGGACTATCTCGAGCCGCACCGTATCCGCGAGATCGTCAAGCGCTACTCCGACCATATCGCACTGCCGATCGTGCTCGCCGACGGCGCCAAGGAGGAAACGGTCAACACCGCTTCGGCGCTGTGGACCCGGTCGCGCGGCGAGATCACCGCGGAGCAGTACACCGAGTTCTACCGTCATGTCGGCCACAGCTTCGACGAGCCGTGGCTGACGCTGCACGCGCGCGCCGAGGGCACGGTCGAATACACCTATTTGCTGTTCGTACCGGGGGCGAAGCCGTTCGATCTGTTCGAGCCCGAGCGCAAGACGCGGGTCAAGCTCTACGTCCGGCGCGTCTTCATCACCGACGAGGGCACCGACCTGCTGCCGCCCTATCTGCGATTCTTGCGTGGGGTCGTCGACAGCGAGGACCTGCCGCTCAACATCAGCCGCGAGATGCTGCAATCGAACGCGATCGTCGCCCGGATGCGCCAGCAGCTGACCCGGCGCGTGCTCGGCGAACTGCAGAAGAAGGCGAGCGAGGCGGCCGAGGAATACGGCACGTTCTGGGAGAATTTCGGCGCGGTCCTCAAGGAGGGCCTCTACGAGGACCGCGACCAGCGCGACACGCTCATGGGCCTTGCCCGCTTCCGCTCGACCGCACGCGACGGCTGGGTCTCGCTCGACGACTACGTCGCGGCGATGAAACCCGGCCAGGAGGCGATCTACACGATCAGCGGCGACAGCCTCGACCTGCTCAAAAAGAGCCCGCAGCTCGAAGGCTTCCGCGCGCGCGGGGTCGAGGTGCTGCTGATGACCGACCCGATCGACGAGTTCTGGACGACCGCGATCGCCACCTACAAGGAGAAGCCGTTCAAGTCGGCGACCCGCGGCGGCCTCGATCTCGAGAAGATCGCCGCGGCCGACGAAAAGCCGCAGGGCGAGACGCCGGCGCCGCCGGCGAAACTCGCCAGCCTCATCGCGATCTTCAAGCTCGCGCTCGGCGACGCGGTGAAGGACGTGCGCAGCTCGGCGCGGCTGACCGACAGCGCGGTCTGCCTCGTCGCCGACGAGGGCGACATGGACATGCATCTCGAACGGCTCTTGAAGCAGCACCGCCAGCTCGACAGCGCGGCCAAGCGGATCCTCGAGATCAACCCGCACCACCGCCTCATCGAGCGGCTCGCCGCCGCGGTCGGCGAAACCGGCGCGTCCGACCAGCTCGGCGAGTTCGCTTGGCTGCTGCTCGATCAGGCGCGCATCGTCGAGGGCGAGCAGCTGCCCGACCCGCCGGCCTTCGCCCGCCGCCTCGCGATGCTGCTCGAGCGCGGCCTGCCGGCCGCCTAGGGCGCCGGGAAATACGGCGCGACCCCGCCCGGCAGCGGCACCTCGAAGACGTTGAGCGCGTTGCCGATCGCGGTGTAGTAGCCGACGATCGTGCCGAGCTCGACAACGCCCTGCTCGCCAAACGCGGCGATACCCTCGGCAAATCCCGCATCCGACAGGCGCTTGGTATCGATCAGCTCGGTGACGAGCCGGTAGACGAGCGCCTGGTCCTGTGCCGCGAATTGCGGCGCTGCACCGGTGCGGATCGCCTCGATCGCCGCGCGCGGCACGCCAGCCTCGACCGCCAGCGGCGCATGAGCGTGCCATTCGTAATCGGCACGCAGGCTGCGTGCGGTGAGGCAGATCGCCAGCTCCGACAGCGCCGGCGACAGCGAGCTTCCCCAGCGCAGGTATTCGCCGAGCCGCGACAGGTGCCGGCAGACTTCCGGCGCGCGGACCAGCACCTGGAACGGGCCGCCGAACCGGCCGCGCCTGCCGGCGACGACTTCGTCGACGACCGCCTTCTGCGCCGGGCTCATATCGGCGGGGCTCAACTCGCGATAACGGGCCATCGACCACTCCTCCTTTGCAACCTGGCGTCTGCGGCTGCAACCCAGGTTACAGCGAATTAATTCCGTCGAAAGCGCGCTGTTAGCTTGACGCGCCACTTTCCTCCGCGAAGGCCGGCGCGGCGGGATCGCCCGCGCGTCACCGGTCGCAGACGGGAGATCAGGAAGATGAGGGACATCGACAGCGACCGGCCGGGCAACCGCCGGGCGATGCGGCGGGCCACCCTGGCCAGCCTCGGGCTCGGCACGGTGCTCGCGCTTTGCCCGCAAGTCTGGGCGCAGACCCCGCCCGCCGCCGGCGCGCCGGCGGTGCCGGCGCCGGGCGTCATGCTGCAGCAGGAAAGTTTCGCGCCGCTGGTCAAGCGCGTGCTGCCCGCGGTGGTGAACATTTCGGTGACCGAGAACAACCGCGCCTCGCCGATGGCCGACGAGGAAGACCAGGGCCAGGATTTCCGCCAGTCGCCGTTCGACGAGATGCTGCGCCGCTTCTTCGAGCAGCAGGGCCGCGAGAACCCGTTCTCCCAGGAAAACCCGCATGAGGGCGAGGGCGTGAAGCGCATCGCGCTCGGCTCCGGCTTCATCATCGACGCCGAAGGGCACATCGTCACCAACAAGCACGTCGTCGGCGACGCCAGCAAGGTCGAGGTGACGTTGCAGGACGGCGACAAATATACCGCCAAAATCCTCGGCACCGATGCGCGCACCGACCTGGCCGTGCTCAAGATCGACGCCGGCAAGCCACTGCCCTATGTCAGCTTCGGAAACAGCGACGGGGCGCAAATCGGCGATTGGGTTGTCGCGGTCGGCAACCCGTTCGGTCTCGGCGGCACGGTGACCACGGGCATCATCTCGGCGCGCGGTCGTGACATCCACACCGGCCAGTTCGACGATTTCCTGCAGATCGATGCGCCGATCAACCGCGGCAATTCCGGCGGTCCGACCTTCAACCTGAACGGGCAGGTCATCGGCATCAACACCGCGATCTATTCGCCGAACGGCGGCAGCGTCGGCATCGGCTTTGCCATTCCGTCCAATGTCGCAAAGCGGGTCGTCACCGCGATCGAAGAACACGGCAAGGTGGAGCGCGGCTGGCTCGGCGTGCAAATCCAGCAAGTGACGCCACCGATCGCGGCGAGCCTCGGGCTCAAGAACGACCATGGCGCGCTGGTCGCCGTCGTGACGCCGGACAGCCCGAGCGCCAAGGCCGGGCTGAAGCAAGGCGACGTGATCCTGGCGTTCAACGGCCAGGATATCGGCAAACTGCGCGACCTGCCGAATGACGTCGCCAACAGCGCACCCGGCACCAACGCCACATTGACCCTGTGGCGCGACGGCAAGCCGCAGCAGGTGGAGATCAAGCTCGGCGAGATGCCGAACAATCCGCAGGTCGCCTCAGCCGGCAACGAGGAACAGGGCCAGGCGAGTGAAGGCCACGCCAGTGCGATGGGCTTGCATCTCGCGCCTCTGAGCAATGACATACGCGGCGAACTTCACGTGGCACGCGATGTTCACGGCGTGGTCGTGACCCGGGTCGACAACGGCAGCATCGCCGACAATCTCGGCCTGGCGCGCGGCGACATCATCGTGTCGATCAATCAGCAGCCGGTGCATTCGCCGCAGGAAGCAGCCGAGCGGCTGCACGCGATCGCCAGCTCGCCGAACAAAAGCGCGCTGCTGCTGCTCAACCGTCACGGCGTGACGCAGTATCTCGGGGTCGATCTGGCGAAGAACCAGGGCTGAGGATCGCGCCCGCACGGGTGCCACAAATTGAAAAGGGCGCCGCTGCGGCGCCCTTTTCTCTTGTCGGCCCGGTCTTATCGGCCCGGATCAGCGCTGTCGCCACGCCCCCGGGTCGCGCACCGCGGCGCCTTCGGCTCCGGGAAGCGGCACCCGCGCCTCCAGCCGCTCGAGCTCGATGCGGGTGCGCGCGCCGGCGCGCAACAGCCGATCGGTCGCCTCGCGCAATCCGAAGCGGCTTTCCTGCGTGTCGGCGGCGAGCGCCGCATCGAACGCGGCAAGAAAAGCGGCGATGTCGCCATCGACCCGGCTGCGCAGCTCGCGGTCGATAAAGGCGCCGTTGCGGTCCCTGCCGTTCTCGCCGCCGCGCGGTGCCTGGGCCGCCGGCCGGTCGGCGTACCAGCCGCGGGAATCGCCGCCGTTATGGCCGTCCTCGACCGGGCGCGGCGCGGGCGCGGGATGCGGCTGCGCGCCGTTTGTCGTAGCCGAAGCCGCCGCCGGCCACGGTATGGCGGCCGCCACCGGGGCGCGCTCGGCCGGCGCTCGCTCGGCGGGCGGCGGATCGGCATGGCCGTTGCCGAGCGACAGATGCAGCGTGCGGCGCGGCGCGCTACCGTTCGACGCCGCCGCATCGTGCAAGGCCGGCTCGGCGACCGGCGCGGCTGCCGGCCGCGCAACCGCAGGCTCGGCCGCGGCGGCTGTGCCGTTGCCCGGACGCTTCACCAATTGCGGCTCGGCCGGCACTGGCGGCGGCACTTCCGCTGCAGGCTTCCCGCGGCTTCGGCTGACGATGTAGGAGATCGCCGGCGGCGAGCAGTCGTAGGTTCGAGCAATGCTTGAAAGCGTTTCCCCCGCCTCGTAACGGCCCATGATGAGCGGCCAGTCCGATTGCGGAATCTTCCCCCGTTTACCTGCTTTTTCCATCGTCAATCTTACCCGTCTGGCTCCCTAGAGGGGTTTTCGAGTTTTCTCTCGCGATCGATTATTTAGTGCATTGAGACGCCACGAGAGGCCGCAAAAGGTACGCATCAGGCACAACATCGGCTTTAGCGGCTTCGCTGGCCGGAATTGACCGGAGCCCTTGCCCCGACAATGCGATCTGGAGTTGATTTCTCGACACGTACAATAGCGCCAAGGAAGATTTGGGTGAAGCGTTTTATTCGGCCCAATCAAAGAAATTTCGAGCGCGAATACCCGCCGGCCACCCACCAGCCGCAGCACAAGCTGTCAAATGCGCATGATCTTCCCCGGATTCATCAGATTGTGCGGGTCGATCGCTCGCTTGATCGCCGCCATAACCTCGACGGCTTCGCCGTGTTCCGCCACCAGGAAGTCCATTTTACCGTAGCCGATGCCATGCTCGCCGGTACACGTGCCATCCATGCTCAACGCACGTGCCACCATTCTGTCATTTAACCGGCTCGCCTCGGCGATTTCTTCGGGGCGATTGGGGTCGATCATGAAGATCAGGTGAAAATTCCCGTCGCCGACATGCCCGGCGAGCGCCGAGGGAATCGACGACTGGGCGAGGTCCGACTTTGTCTCGGCGATACATTCGGCGAGTCGCGAGATCGGGACGCAGACATCGGTCGCCCAGCCCTTGGAGCCGGGGCGCAGCGCGAGCGCGGCGTAATAGGCGTCGTGCCGCGCCTGCCACAGCTTGGTCCGCTCCTCCTGGGTCGACGCCCAGCGGAAATCCTCGGCGCCGTTTTCGCCGGCGATCTCTTCGACCATCGCGACCTGCTCGGCGACCCCGGCGGTGGTGCCGTGAAACTCGAAGAACAGGGTCGGCGCGACCTTGTGGTCGAGCTTCGAATAGCGGTTGATCGCGTCCATCTGCGGCTCGTCGAGAAGCTCGATACGCGCCACCGGGATGCCGCTCTGGATCGTCAGGATGACGGTGTTGACCGCATCGTCGATCGACGGGAAGGCGCAAACCGCGGCCGAGATCGCCTCCGGGATGCCATAGAGCCTGACCGTCACCTCGGTGATGACGCCGAGGGTTCCCTCCGAGCCGACGAACAGCCGGGTCAGATCATAGCCCGCCGCCGATTTGCGGGCGCGCCGGGCGGTCTGGATCACCCGCCCGTCGGCCAGCACCACGGTCAGCGCCAGCACGTTCTCGCGCATCGTGCCGTAGCGGACCGCGTTGGTGCCCGAGGCGCGGGTCGCGCTCATCCCGCCGAGCGAAGCGTCGGCGCCCGGATCGATCGGGAAGAAAAGTCCGGTGTCGCGCAGGTGTTCGTTGAGCTGCTTGCGGGTGACGCCGGCCTCCACCGTCGCGTCGAGGTCTTCCGCGCTGACCCGCAGCACGCGGTTCATCTGCGACAAGTCGATGCACACCCCGCCCCTGAGCGCGGCGACATGGCCTTCGAGCGAAGTGCCGGTGCCGAACGGCACGACCGGCGTCGCATGCCGCGCGCAGAGGCGCACGATATCGGCGACCTCCTCGGTGGTCTGCGCAAAGGCGACCGCATCGGGTGCGTGCGGCTGGTGATAGCTCTCGTCCTTGCCATGCTGCTCGCACACCGCGGCGGCGGTCGACAGGCGATCGCCGAGCCGCTGGCGCAGCGCGGCGAGCAATTCCGGCTTGACCGGCTCGCGGACGAGAACGGGGGCGGTCATGTGTCCGGCCCTTTGGCGCTGATATCGATAGCCGAGGCTTACTCTTGCCGGGCAGCCTCCGCAACGGGCTTGCGCGGCCGGATGCCTGTCATGCGAAACCGGTCGAGGCGCGCGCGACCGCAACGCGGACGGTTCAATCGGCACGGAAGCTGCGCTAGTTTGCCACCAGAGGCACTTCGGAGGCCGCGAATGGCCCTGGCAGCGGTCACGCTCGACGACAAATACGCGCTCGACAGCGGCCGGGTCTACCTGACCGGGACGCAGGCGCTGGTGCGGCTACCGCTGATGCAGCGCCAGCGCGACGCCGCGGCCGGGCTCAACACCGGCTGCTTTATCGCCGGCTATCGCGGCTCGCCGCTCGGCGGGTTCGATCAGGCGCTGTGGGGGGCGCGGCGCTTTCTCGAACGCAACCACATCAAGTTCCAGCCGGCGATCAACGAGGAGCTCGGCGCGACCGCGGTCTGGGGTTCGCAGCAGATCGGCCTTTTCCCGGGCGCCAGGTACGACGGCGTCTTCGCCATCTGGTACGGCAAGGGGCCGGGCGTCGACCGCAGCGGCGATCCCTTAAAGCACGGCAACTCGGCCGGCACCGCGCCGCATGGCGGGGTGCTGGCGATCGCCGGCGACGACCACACCTGCAAATCCTCCACCCTCGCGCACCAGTCGGAGCTGGCGTTCATCGACGCGGCGATCCCGGTCCTCAACCCGGCCGGGGTCGAGGACATCCTCGATCTTGGCCTCTACGGCTGGGCCATGTCGCGCTATTCCGGGTGCTGGGTCGGGTTCAAGACGGTCGCCGAGACGATGGACAGCTCGGCCTCGGTGACGCTCGACCCCGGTCGCGTCCAAATCGCGCTGCCCGAGGATTTCGCGATGCCGCCGGGCGGGCTGTCGATCCGCTGGCCGGACACGCCGCTCGACCAGGAGATCCGGCTGCACCGCTGGAAGCTCGACGCGGCGCGCGCCTTCGCCCGCGCCAACCGGCTCGACCGCATCGTCATCGACAGCCCGAACCCCAGGCTCGGCATCGTCACGACCGGGAAATCCTATCTCGATCTGCGCCAGGCGCTCGACGAGCTCGGCATCGACGAGCGCGAAGCCGCCGCCATCGGGCTGCGCGTCTACAAGGTGGCGATGCCGTGGCCGCTCGAGCCGCTCGGGCTGCGCGAATTTGCCGAAGGGCTCGACGAGGTCCTTGTCGTCGAGGAAAAACGGGCGGTTATCGAGACGCAGTTGAAGGAGCAGCTTTACAACTGGCCGGCAAACATCCGTCCGCGCGTCATCGGCAAGCACGACGAAGTCGGCGAGTTGATCCTCCCCTCGCCCGGCGAGCTTTCGCCGGCGCAGATCGCGCGTGTCGTCGCCCGGCGGCTCGCGCGCTTCGACGATCCTCCCGGCCTCGCCGAGCGGCTGCGCCGGCTCGAAGCCGGCGAGGCACAGGCTTCCGGCACCGTCGTGCCGTTCGCCCGCACCCCGTATTTCTGCTCGGGCTGCCCGCACAACACCTCGACCCGGGTGCCGGAAGGCAGTCGCGCGCTGGCCGGGATCGGCTGCCACTACCTGTCCCAGTTCATGGACCGCTCGACCGCGACGTTCAGCCAGATGGGCGGCGAGGGTGCGGCATGGATCGGCCAGGCGCCGTTTGTCGAGACGCCGCATGTCTTCGCCAATATCGGCGACGGCACCTATATGCATTCGGGGATCCTCGCGATCCGCGCCGCGGTCGCCGCCCGCGTCAACATGACCTACAAGGTGCTGTTCAACGATGCGGTGGCGATGACCGGCGGCCAGCCGATCGACGGCGGGCTCACCGTGCCGATGGTGGCGCGCCAGCTCGCCGCCGAGGGTGTGGCGCCGATCGTCGTGGTCAGCGACGAGCCCGAGAAATATCCGCCGGGCAGCGATTTTCCGCCCGGCGCGACGGTGCGCCATCGCGACGAGCTCGACCGCATCCAGCGCGAGATCCGCGAGTTCAAGGGGGTCAGCGCGATCGTCTACGACCAGACCTGCGCCGCCGAGAAACGCCGCCGCCGCAAGCGCGGCCGCTTTCCCGACCCGGCGCGGCGGGTGGTCGTCAACGACCTCGTCTGCGAGGGATGCGGCGACTGCTCGACCGCCTCCAACTGCCTTTCGGTGACGCCGGTCGAGACCGAGTTCGGCCGCAAGCGCGCGATCGACCAGTCGAGCTGCAACAAGGATTTTTCCTGTCTCAAGGGGTTCTGCCCGAGCTTTGTCACGGTCGAGGGCGGCTCGCTGCGGACGCGGCCGGCCGGCGACAGCGGCGAGGACGGGCTCGCCGAATTGCCCGACCCGGCGCTGCCGCCGCTCGACGAGCCTTACGGCATCCTCATCACCGGCGTCGGCGGCACCGGTGTCGTGACGATCGGCGCGCTGCTCGGCATGGCGGCGCATCTCGAAGGCAAGGGCGTCAGCGTCCTCGACATGACCGGGCTCGCGCAGAAGGGCGGCGCCGTCCTCAGCCATGTGCGGATCGCTGCCGCGCCGCAGCAGCTCCACGCCGTGCGCATCGCCAACGGCGCCGCGCGGCTCCTGGTCGGCTGCGACCTCGTCGTCTCGGCGAGCGGCGAGGCGCTGGCCAAGCTGCGGGCCGGCCAGACGACGGCGGTGGTCAACAGCCACCGCACCATCACCGGCGATTTCACCCGCGATCCGGATCAGGTTTTTCCGGAGGACGAGCTGTGCCGTGCGGTCGGCAACGCGGTCGGCCAGGGCGGCGTCGAATTTCTCGACGCGACCGCGCTGGCGACCGGCCTCCTCGGCGATTCGCTGGCGACCAACCTGTTCATGCTGGGGTTCGCCTTTCAGCGCGGCCTCGTGCCGGTATCGGCCGAGGCGATCTTGCGCGCGATCGAGATCAATGGCGCCGCGGTCGAGTTCAACCGGCAGGCCTTTCGCTGGGGCCGCCGCGCCGCGACCGACCGCGAGCTCGTCGCCGCCCGCGCGGCGCCGGCCGATGCGCTGCCGGAAAGCCACCGCCTGTCGGAGACGCTCGACGTGGCAGTCGATCGCCGCGTCGCGTTCCTGACGCGCTACCAGGATGCGCGCTACGCCGCCGATTACGCGCAGCGGGTCGAGCGCGTTCGCCGCGCCGAGAGCGCCGCCCTCTCCGGCAGCACCGCGCTCGTCGAGAGCGCCGCGCGCGCGCTCTTCAAGCTGATGGCGTACAAGGACGAATACGAGGTCGCGCGACTCTATGCGGAGGGCGACTTCCTGCAGCGCGTCGCGGCGCAGTTCGAGGGCCCCTACACGCTCAAGTTCCACCTTGCGCCGCCGCTCCTCGCGGCGCGTGACCCGGCGACCGGTCATCTCCAAAAACGCGCCTATGGCGGCTGGATGTTGCGCGCCTTCCGGCTGCTGGCGCGCCTGCGGAGGCTGCGCGGCACCCCATTCGACATCTTCGGGCGTACCCCGGAGCGCCGCGCCGAGCGCCAGGCGATCGCCGATTACCGGGTGCTGCTCGACGAGATCGCCGAGCGCCTCACCGCCGCCAATCATGCCGCGGCGGTCGAACTGGCGGCGGTGCCGCTCGAGATCCGCGGCTTCGGCCACGTCCAGGAAGCGAATCGCCGGCGCGCGGCGCTGAAGACCGAGCGCCTGCTCGCTCGCTTCCGGGCGCCGGCGGACCCGCGGGCCATCGCCGCGGAGTAGGGATTCCGCCACCGCGGGCCGATACCGGGCGAGCGGCCGGCGCCCGGTTTGACTGGCCCGGCAAAGCACCGTATGCCGACCGCGGCGGGCGCTCGGGTCCACTTCCGGCCCTCGTCGAGCGCCGGAGACTTGCGTGAAAGCCAGCGCCCTTCTCGTCGCCGCCGGGATACTCGTCGCCAGCAGCGGCGCCGCGCCCGCGTGCCTCGGCAAAAGCGACCCCGCACTCGACGACGATTTCTCGAACCCCGATCCCGGCTGGCCCAACGCCGACAACGTGCAGACGACACCCAAGGGCCTGGTGGTCAAGCCGCCGGTCAACGGCTCGACCTGGGCGGTCAATTCCAACTTTGCGATGGACGGCGCCGATCTCTGCGTCACCGTGGCACTGCCCGCGACCCTGCCGACTCCGGCCAACGAGGACACGGTCGGCGATGTCGGCCTGCTGTTCTGGAAGCGCGACAACGACAACTACTACATGGCCGCGATCTCGCCCGACGGCATCGCGGTGGTCAGCCGCTACCTCAACGGCGAGTGGACGGCGATCGTCAAGCCGGCGCCCGCGACGGCGATCCGCACCGGCCCCGGCGCCGTCAACGAACTCGAGATCGCGACCCGCGGCAATGCCGGCAGCTTCTACGTCAACGGCAGCAAGATCGCCGATTTCCGCGGTCAGGCACCGCCCGGCGGCGGGTTTCCCGGGGTCTATGCCGAAAGCGGCCCGACCGTCACCACCTGGGTCTTCTCGCGCGTCCAGCTCTATACCCTGCCGCCACCCTGAAGAGGTCTCCCTTGGCGACACAAACCCTTCTCGTCGGTCTTCTCGTCCTGTGCGGCGCCGCCAGCGCGGCGTCGGCATGCCAGAAGACCGCTTCGCCCCTGCTCGACGACAATTTCCGCAACGCCGACCCCGGCTGGGGGCAGCCCGACAATGTCGCGGCTTTCACGCCACAGGGTCTGGTGCTGACCCCGCCGGTGAGCGGCAGCGCCTATCGCTGGAACGCCGGTTTCACGCTGGCGCACAACGATTGGTGCGTCGAGGTCGTCAACCCGGCGCGACTGCCGTCGCCGGCCGACGAGGAGACGGTCGGTTCGGTCGGGGTCCTGTTCTGGGGCCAGGACCTGCAAAATTTCTACACCGCCACGATCACGCTCGACGGCAATGCCGAGATCGACCGGCTGAACCGCGGCGCCTGGCAGGTGGTGGTGCCGCCGGCGAGCGCCTCGGCGATCAAGATCGCCCCCGCGGCGGTCAACGAGATCGAGGTGGTCACCGCCGGCAACCGGGCCGCGTTCTACGTCAACGGCGCGCTGGTCACCGAAATTTCCGGCCGCGCGCCGCAGAACGGCGGGTCGCCCGGCATCTACGGCGAGAGCGGACCGAACGGCACCAGCTGGGTGTTCCGGCGCGCCCGGCTCTACTGACCCGCCGGGCGCCGCCGGGTCAGGATGCGGCGCCGTGGCTGCGCCCGGCGGGGTGGCGTCTGGTCAGCCAATCGAGCTCGCGGCGCACCGGGTTCTCTTCGTACCAGCCGTCGCGCCAGTAGAGGTTGCTGGCGGCGCAAAAATATTCGTCGAACATCGGCGCCACCCGCGCCATCGAGAAATTGTCCGCCGCCCAGGCGCGGCAGGCGGCCGGTTGGATCGTCTCGATATGGCGCGCGGCCCAGGTGAACTGCTCGAAGGTGCGGCAGCGATAGCCGGTGACGCCGTGCAGATTGTATTCGGCGAAGGCGCCCCAATCGGTGCTGATGACCGGCGTTCCCGACAGCATTGCCTCGATCTGCACGCCGCAGAACGGTTCGACGAAGAGCGAGGGCAGCAGCACGGCCTTGGCGCGCGCCAGGAGGCGCTTGCGGGTCTCGACATCGACGACGCCGACCTGCTCGACATAGCCCGCGATCGGCCGGCCGCTGCGCGTGCGGATCCCGTCAAGGCTGCCCGGTCCGGCGACGACCAGGCGGCCGCCCACCGCCTCGACGATCTCGACGGCGATGCCGATGCCCTTGGCGTCGCCGACCCGCCCGAGGAACAGGAAGAAATCGTCCTTGCGCGCGGCGAAGTCGAAATCGTCGAGGTCGAAGAAATTCGGGATGACCGCGTCGTACCACATCGCGTTGCTCAGCCGCTCGACTGCGGCGAGCCCGAGATAGGCGTGCAGGATCGCGTAGGATTGAAAGATCTTGAGCGGCGCGAAATGGCCGCGCGCATAGCCGATGCTCGGCTCGCAGACCAGCATCTCGCGATGCGCGTCGGCGACCGGCAGCTGCGCCGGCCCCGCCATGCACAAGAGGAAGTCGCCCGGCTGCTTGCGCGGCCGCACCGCCGCGATCGCATTCGCATTGAACACCCGGTAGGCGTGGTCGTCCGGCCGGTAATCGGGCGGCCCCAGCCGACGCCAGTCATGCCCGCCATAGGCAATCGCGAGGACCTCGCGGCCGGTGACCGCGACCTGCTCGTCGCAGACGACTTGCGAATCCTCATGCCCGTAATGCACCACGTGGTGGCCGCGCTGCTTCAACAGCGCGCACAGCCGCACCGTCCTCTGGGTGAACGGGCATGCGTTGTAGTCGCGCAGCGAAATGGTGTGCGGGATGGCCAGGATGTGGAAGCGGTGCCGTTGCCCTGCCGGCCCGGCGGGCATCACCGATGTCCTTGGAACACGCCGGCGGCCTGGTAGCCCTCGTTCTGGATGGTGAAGCTCCCGCCGGTCTCCCGCGCGCCCGGGCCGAAGAACCCGCCATTGACCTGCCCGGAATAGCCGTTGCCGAACAACCCGCTGGACGCGGTGTAGGTCGAGCCGTTCAGGCTCACTGGTCCGCTGATCGGCGCCAGCCCGTCGAACTTGCTGATCGTGAACGTCCCGGAGGCGCTCCCGAAATTCCACGCATTGGTGAAGCTGCCGGCCGCCGTGTATTGGCTCGCCCCGTTGTTCACCGCGCCGATCACGTTGCCGGCGTAGTTGGCGGTACCGGTCGTCGGCAGGGTGACGGTCGGCTGCCCGGCGACCCAGAAATTGAGGTGACCGACATCGACGCGGGTGGGATTGCTGCCGGTGACCGCACCGCCCCAATAGCCCCATTGAGTGTATTGGCACGTGTCGCACAGCCCGCCGGAGAGCAGCGAGGCCGGCAGCGGCGCCGCGCCGGAGCTCAACAGGTAAAGCTGCTCCGTGCCGGGCGGATCTCCGAGATAGGTCAGTGTCGCCCCGGCTGCCGATTCAACGGCGCCGTAGATGTTGCCGTCGATGATCGCCGAGCGCGGCGCCGCGCCGGACGGTCCGCCGAAGGTCAGCGTGAGGTACTGCAGATAATCGGGGAGCGCCTGGATGGAATCCGAGGAGAAGGTCGCGCGGAACGTCGCCGGTCCGGTTTGCGCGAAACTGGTCTCGCCGGTGATCAGGTAGGGCGAGGCCACCGACGAGCTCATGACGCCGCCGAAAAACCCGCTCGCCGGGATGAAAGCGGCGCTGCCGGCGGTGAGGCCCGGGCCGACCCCGGCCGGTGTCGTCGTGACGACCGCCGGCTGGTTGAAATTGTAGATGGTGGTGGTCGGCGAGGTCGCGGTCGGCGTGGTCTCGCTGGCGAACGGCGATGTCGCCGAAAGCGCGAGACCGGTCAGCCCCGTGCTGCCGTAGAGCCCGCCGCCGACCCCATCGGCGGTCGAGCCGAACGCCGAGGTGATCAACAGCGGCGAGCCGAGCGCCGAGGTAAGCGCGGTGCCGCGCAGCAGGCCGTTGAGCTGCGGCGCGCCACCCGCGGTGGTGCCGAGCGCACCGATGTTGAGGACCAGGACGGATTTCTGGTTGCTGCCGCTGCCGCTGATCGCCAGGCTCGCCTGCAGGCTGCGCGGCGTGTTCTGTCCGGTCGGATCGACCGCGAGCGTACCGGACGGCGTGACCAGATAGAGCGGCGACACGTTGGCGCCGGCGATGTTGCCGCCGGCGGCGTTGCGGATAAACGGGATCCCCGAGTTGAGCGACGGGTCGCGCGCGATGTCGTAGGCGAGCACGCTGCCCGGCGAGCCGATGGTCGTCGCGGGCGCGGTGATCGGGACGCCGCCGACCAGCAGCGCGACCTGGCTGGGCGAGGCCGTGGTCGCGAGATCGGCATAGAAGAAGCTGCTGTCGGACGACAGGAAGGCGGTGCCGGTGACCGCGCCCGACGGCATCTGTCCGCTCACGTTGGTCTGCGACCCCGGCGTCAGCGGCGACAAGGTGACCGGCGTGCCGTCGATCGTCGCGGTGAAGACTCCGTTCGCGATGCTGCCGCCCGAGAACGCGGTCGGCGCAGCGGGGAAGCCCGTCCTCCTGGTCGACGCGGCGCTGTTGTACGAGCCCACATAGGGGGTAGGGGTAGGGGTCGGCGTAGGAGTCGGGGTGGGCGTGGGCGTGGGGGTCGGTGTGGGCGTCGGGGTCGGCCGGCGCTGCAGCCCCGCGATGCTCTGGTTCGCCACGGTCGGGATCTGCAGCGCGGTCTGCAGGTTCTGCGGCGAGAACGGGATGCAGTTGACCAGCTTCCAGCACGGGTTGATCGGGCCCCACGGCCAGTATTGCGGATTGCCGGCGATGGTGATCGCGACCTGCGAATTGACCGGCGGATGGTTGGTCCCGCCATTGCCGCCGGGGCGGCCGTCGAGCAGCGCCTCCAGCGTCTCGATCAGTCCGAGCGGGGCGCGAAACGGATCGCTGGGCGGGCTGCCGCGCCCGTCGATGACGATCTCCCAGCCGGGTCGCCGGATGACCTTGGTCTGCCCGCCGAGCGCGGTGACGGTCAGCGCATCGCCATAGAGGAAGATAACTTCGAGCCGGTCGCGGGCCATCCGCCAGAGGAAGGCGCCGCCGCGGATGCCGAGCGTCGCAACCGGCGTATTGACGGTTACCGCATTGTCGAGCTTGCTGATCTTGCCGCCGACGAAGCGGAAGACGCCCTGCGCCGCGGAAAGCGCCATCTTGCCGCTGCTGGTGGCCGGGTTGTAGACGAATTCATCGATGGTGAGATCCGAATCGGGGCCGATGCTGAGCGCCGATTCGTCGAGGAAGACGACCTGCGTCTGCCCCGCGGTCTCGGTCTTGATCTTCTCCTTGAAGACGACTTCCTGGCCGAGCACCAGCTGCTTTACCGGCCCGTTCGGATACTGGCCGGTGCCTTGCTGGTTGACCGCGCTGTTGACCCCCACCCGCTCGTCGGCCGTCGCCGGGCGCGCCAGCACAAGCGCCACCGGGACGATGAGCAGCGCCTCGCCGAGGCCGGCACGGCGGCGGCCGCGCTCGGGCCGGGGGGGTCGGGTGTATCTATCGAATGGGGGAACGGCCTGGCGCTGATTTGTCGTCGATCTGGCTGGCCGCCTCATGGTCCTACCTAGCACTACCGGCCCGTTAGGGGCTCGACAGAAACTAACAGGCGAGCCGGGGCACGGCAATTCACCCGCCGTGGCGCCGCCGCCGCGACGACGCGGCCTGTTGCCGCGTCGCCCGGCCCAGGGTGACCAGCGCGAGGCGCCCAGGCAAATTTGGGCTATTCTCGCGCTGCCGGGACGAGCGCCCTCAACGAGCCTCGGGAGAGACGAGATGACGACCCTGCCGCTGCCGCGACGAACCGTGCTCGGCGGGATTGCCGCGACCGGCGCGCTGGCCGCCTGGCCGCGGTCCGGCCGGGCCGAGGCGGCGACCCCGCGCCGCGGCGGCATGCTGCGGGTTTCGGTCGACCAGGCGGTGGGCGTGCTCAATCCGCTCCTGGTGCGGGTCAATCCCGAATACCTGGTGGCGGAGCTGCTCTACAGCGCGCTGACGCGGCTCGCGCCGGACATGAGCGCGCAGCCCGATCTCGCCGAATCGTGGAGCAGCTCGCCCGACCTCATGGAATGGACGTTTCGGCTGCGCTCGGGGCTCGTTTTCCACGACGGCTCGCCCTGCGCGGCCAAGGACGTGGTCGCGACCTTCACCGCCATTCTCGATCCGAAGACCGCCTCGCCCGCGCGCACCAATATCGGCCCGGTAGCCACGGTCACCGCCGCCGACGAACGCACCGTCGTCTTCAAGCTGAGCGCCGCCTATGCCGACCTGCCGGTCGCGCTCGCCTACACCAACGCGAAAATCGTGCCGGCGGCAGTGGCCGCGGGAAATCTCGACAGCCTGTCGCGCACGGCCAACGGCACCGGCCCGTTCAAGCTGGTCTCCTACGAACCCGACCGGCAGGTCGTCGTCGCCCGCAACGACGCCTATTACGACCGCGCCCGCCCCTATCTCGAGCGCATCGAGATCGTCGTCTATCCCGACGCGACCGCCGAGACCTCGGCGCTGATCGCCGGCGACACCGACCTGATGGCCGGCGCCGAACCGGCTGAGTTTCCGCGCCTCTCGACGGCCGCCGGGGTGGCCCCGCTGCGCACGCCGTCGGGGCAGTTCCTCAACGTCAACATGGGCTGCGATCAGGCACCGTTCAGCGACCCGCGCGTGCGCCGCGCGCTGGCGCTGACCGTCGACCGCGACGCGATGGTCGGCTTCGTCGCGCAGGGCTTCGGGACACCGGGCAACGACGTCCCGCTGAACCCGGCCTATCGCTTCTACGCCGCACTGCCGCAGCGCAAGCCCGACGCCGCGGCAGCGAAGAAGCTGCTCGCCGAGGCCGGCCACCCGGACGGTCTCGACCTGACGCTCGTCGCATCCGACAAGCCGAGCACCCGCACCCAGCTCGGCGTGGCGATGCGCGAGATGGCGAAGCCCGCCGGCTTCCGCATCGACGTGCAGACGATGCCGCACGCCACCTATCTCGAGCAGGTGTGGAAGAAGGGGCCGTTCTATGTCGGCTTCTACAACATGCAGGCGACCGCCGACGCGATCTTCTCGCTGCTCTACACCTCGAACGCGGCGTGGAACGAGACGCGCTGGAACAACGCCGATTTCGACAAGCTGGTCGGCGCCGCGCGGGGCACCGTGGACGAGGCCAAGCGGCGCGAGCTCTACACTCAGGCGCAGCAGCTGATGCACGACCAGGTGCCGTCGGTGATCCCGGTGTTCTTCGACCTCCTCGCCGGGCGGCGCGATTATGTCGAGGGCTACGTGCTGCATCCGCGCGGCGCGGTCTTCCGGCTCGACTTCGTCTGGCTCGCCGCCGGCGCCCCGAAGCGCGGCTGAGCCGGCGCCGGTCGGCCGATGTCGACTGCCTGGCTCGCGCGGCGCTGCCTGTTCATCCTCTACACGCTGCTCGTCGTCTCGCTGCTGGTGTTCGGCATCACCCAGGTGCTGCCGGCGGATGCCGCGGTGATGCTGCTCGGCGAGAACGCGACCCCGGCGGCGCTCGCCGCGGTGCGCGCCAAGCTCGGCCTCAACGACCCGGTCTGGCTGCAGTACTGGCACTGGCTGTCGGGCCTGTTGCGCGGCGATTTCGGCATATCGATGCGCACCGACCAGCCGGTCGGGCCGACCATGCTGGTCGCGCTGTCGCGCTCGCTGCTGCTCGCCGGCGGCGCGCTGGTGCTGACGCTGGCGCTGGCGTTGCCGCTCGGCATCGCCGCGGCGCTGCGGCGCGGGCGGGCGACCGACATGGCGGCCGGCGTCGTCTCCTATCTAGGCGTCTCGCTGCCCGAGTTCGTCACCGCGACGCTGCTCCTGATCCTCTTCGCCGACCGCCTGCAATGGCTGCCGGCGACCGGCTACGTGCCGCTCACCGAGAATTTCGGCGACGGGATGCGTCACCTGGCGCTGCCGGTGCTGACCGTTTCGCTCATCATGGTCGCGCACATCTCGCGCATGGTCCGCTCCGAGCTGATCGACGTGCTGCACAGCGACTACGTGCGGGCGGCGCGGCTCAAGGGCTTGCCGGCGAGCGCGGTGCTGTTTCGTCACGCGCTGCGCAACGCGCTGATGCCGGTCATCAGCATCGTCGCGCTCGACGTCGGCTACCTGCTCGGCGGCATCATCGTCGTCGAGGAGATCTTCGCGCTGCCCGGCATCGGCCGGCAGCTCATCGTCTCGATCGAGACGCGCGACCTGCCGGCGATCCAGGCCGGCGCGCTGATCATGGCGGCGACCTATGCGCTAGCCAATTTCGCCGCCGATATCGCCTACGCGCTGCTCGACCGGCGCATCCGCTATGATTGACCTGCTGCGCCGCCTCGGCCGCACCCCGCAGGGCGCGCTCGGCCTGGCGATCCTCGCGGTGCTGGCGGTGATCTGCGTCTTCGGCCCGGCACTGGCCCCGGTCGACCCCGAGAAGATCGATTTTCTCGCCCGGTTCAAACCACCCGGCGCCGCGTTCTGGCTCGGCGCCGACCAGCTCGGCCGCGACCTGTTGAGCCGGCTCCTCGTCGGCGCGCGCACGACCCTGCCGATGGCGCTCGCCGCGACGCTGCTCGGGACGCTCGCCGGCGCGCTGATCGGCACCGTCTCGGCCTATCTCGGCGGGCGTGCCGACGAGATCATCATGCGCACCGCCGACGCGGCGATGGCGGTGCCGGGGCTGCTCCTCGCCCTGTTGATCGTCAACACGCTCGGCAAGGGCAGCGTCAACGCGATGCTGGCGATCGCGATCGCCTTCGCGCCCGGCATGGCGCGGATCACGCGCAGCGTCGCGCTCGCGGTGCGCCGCCAGGACTACGTCGCCGCGGCGATCGCGCGCGGCGAAGGCGGGCGCTGGATCGTGCTGCACGAGATGCTGCCCAACGTCGTCGCGCCGGTGGTGATCGAGTCGACGATCCGCGTCGCTTTCGCGGTGATGCTGTTCGCGACGCTGAGCTTTCTCGGGCTCGGCGCGCAACCGCCGGCGCCCGAATGGGGGCTGATGATCGCCGAGGCGCGCACCTATCTGCATCAGGCGCCGTGGCTGATCGTCGCCCCGGGCGCGGCGATCGCGCTGACGGCGATCGGCTTCAACCTGCTCGGCGACGGGCTGCGCGACGCGCTCAACCCGCGGATCGAGCGATGACCCCGATCCTCGCCGTCGCCGGCTATACGCTCGACTATCGCACCGCGGCCGGCACGCTGCGTGCGCTCGACGACGTGTCGCTGAGCATCGCGCCGGGCGAGGTACTCGGCCTCGTCGGCGAAAGCGGCTCGGGCAAGAGCTCGCTCGCCTGGGCGATCATGCGCCATCTCCCGGCCAATGCCGCGGAGCACGGCTCGATCGCCTTCGCCGGCGAGGAGCTGACGCGGCTCGGCGAGAGCCGGATGGCGGCGATCCGCGGCCGGCGTATCGGCATGGTGTTCCAGGACCCGGCGACGTCGCTGAACCCGACGCTGCCGCTCGGCCGCCAGCTCACCGAAGTGCTGCGGCGGCACCGCGGGATGAGCCGCGCCGCGGCGTGGCAGGAGGGCGCGGCGCTGTTGCGCCATGTCGAGCTGCGCGATCCCGAGGCGCTGATGCGCCGCTACCCGCACGAGGTTTCGGGCGGCGAGAAGCAGCGCGTAGTGCTGGCCACCGCCTTCGCCTGCCGCCCCGACCTGATCGTCTTCGACGAGCCGACCACGGCGCTCGACGTCATCACCGGGGCGCGCATCCTCGAGCTGTTCCGCCGCCTGCGCGCCGAGACCGGGGTGGCCGGGCTCTACATCTCGCACGACCTCGCGCTGGTCGCGCGCGTCGCCGACCGGGTCGCGGTCATCCGCGCCGGCCGCATCCTCGAGGAGACCGCGGCCGATCGGGTGTTCGTCGCCCCGGCGAGCGACTATACGCGCCGCCTGGTCGAGGCGGTGCCCCGGCCTGAGCGCCGGCTGGTGCACGACCGGCCGTCGGGCCCCGTGCTCATCGCGACGCGCGGCCTCGAGGTGCGCTACGGCCGCAGCCGGCTCTTCGGGGCGCGCGAAATCACCGCCGCGCGCCGCCTCGATATCGAGATCGGCGCCGGCGAGATCCTCGGCGTCGTCGGCGAGTCAGGCTCGGGCAAATCGACGCTCGCCCGCGGCCTCACCGGGCTCGCCCGCTTCGCCGGCGAGATCCGCTTCGCCGGGCGCCGGATCGACACGGCGCGGCAGATGGACCGGGCGTACCGGCGCGCGGTGCAGATCGTCTTCCAGCACCCGGATTCCTCACTCAACCCGCGCCAACCGATCGGCGCCGCGCTCAGCCGCCCGCTGCGGCTTTACGGCGGCGACCTGCGCGAGATTCCGCGCCTGCTCGAACAGGTGCGGCTGCCGGCCGAGTACGCCGCCCGCTACCCGCACCAGCTCTCGGGCGGCGAGAAGCAGCGGGTCGCGATCGCCCGCGCCTTTGCCGCGCGGCCCGCGCTGGTGATCTGCGACGAGGTCACCGCCGCGCTCGACGTGTCGGTCCAGGCCGCCGTGATCGAGCTGTTGCTGGCGCTGCGCGCCGCGCACGGCACCGCCTATCTGTTCATCACCCACGACCTCAACCTGGTGCGGCAGATCGCCCACCGTCTTGCAGTCATGCGCGGCGGCGAGCTTGTCGATATGCTGCCGGTCGACGCGCTGGCGGGCGATGAGGTGCACCCGTACACGCGCGAATTGATCGCCGCGACGCCGGTGCCGGTGGGCGGGGCGGTCGCGCCGAGGATGGAGGGTGAACGATGACGCCGCAGGAGTTGCTGGCCCGGATCGACGAGAAAGCGTGCCTCGACTTCCTCAGCCGCATGGTGCAGCACAAGAGCTACACCCAGACCGAGGGCGAGAAGGCGCTGGCCGGGTTCATGGTCGAGGAGATGCGCGCACTCGGCCTCGACGCGTCGCTGACGCCGGTGCCGGGCGAGCGGGTCAACGCGATCGGCCGCCTGCGCGGTGCGGGCGGCGGCAAGAGCCTGCTCTTCAACGGCCATCTCGACACCAACCCGGTTTCCGAGGGTTGGACGGTCGATCCCTGGGAAGGCAAGGTCGACGACGCCTTCATCTACGGCATCGGCGTCTCCAACATGAAGGCCGGCGACGCGGCCTATTTCTGCGCCGTCCGCACGCTCGTCGAGGCCGGGGTGAAGCTCAAGGGCGACGTGGTGCTCACCTATGTCGTCGGCGAGCTGCAGGGCGGCATCGGCACCCACGCCTTCATCGAGCAGGGTATCAAGGCCGACTATTTCATCAATTCCGAGCCGACCGACCTCGCGGCGTTGACGATGCACGCCGCGGCTTTCAGCTTCACCGTCGAGCTCGTCGGTAAGACGCGGCACATGTCGAAGCGCGAGGAGGCGGTCGATGCGCTCGCCGCCGCCTGCGAGCTGGTCCCGCAGCTCAACGCGCTCAAGTTTTCCGGCGCGCGCACGCCCGAGCATGCCGGGATCAACCGCGTCCATGTCGGCGTGATGCGCGGCGCGCTCGGTCGCGACCTGCACGAGTGGCGGCCGCCGCAGGTCGCCGACTATGCGCGGCTGCGCGGCTCGGGCCGCTATGCGCCGGGTCAGACCCGGGCCGGTGCGGTCGCCGATATCGAGCGGCTGCTGCGCGGCCTGATGCAGCGCTTTCCGGGTCTCGAGGCGCAGGTCACCACCGAAGACGGGCGGCTGACGATGCCGGCCTTCGAGGTCGCGCGCGACAGCCGCATCGTGCGCGCGCTCAACCAGGCCTATCGCGCGGTGCGCGGCACCGAGCAACCGACCGGCGCCTTGCCGCCGCCCGGCTTCTACGGCACCGATGCCGGGCATCTCTACGAGAAGGCCGGGATGGAAGGCGTCGTCTGCGGACCTGGCGGGCGCTACAACACGATGCCCGACGAACGCGTCGACATCGCCGACTATCTCGACATGGTCCGGGTCTACCTGCTGACCATGCTCGACATCTGCGAGATCGCCTGACGGCGTTCCGCCGGTCAGGCGAGCCAGCGCGCGGCCGCGGCGTAGCCGGCGCGGTGTTGCGGCGGCACCGCGCGGCCGGCCCGCTCCTGCGCGATCATCTCGGCCACGAGCTCGCGCCGGCCGGCCTGCACCGCGGCGTCGAGCAGCATCTGGTTGAACAGGTCGCGCTGCGCCGCGCTGCCGCCCAGCAGCCTGATCGCCTCGCGGCGCGGCGCCAGCAGCTCGACGACGCGCGCCGCGTCGCCCTGCCGGTGCGCGAGCGCCGCCTCGCAGACCGGGATGATCGCCTCGCGGTAGGTCGGCACCGCCCACGCTTCGGCATCGGCCGCGAGCTGCCGCAGCGCCGCCAGATAGCGTTCCGCCGCCGCCAGGTCGTCGGTCGCCGCCAGCGCCATCATCAGATGCGGCACGAGCAGCGGATGGCCCATCGTGCCGATCCGCGCGACCGCCTTCTCGGCGAGCTCGCGCCAGCGGTCGCCGACCGCGACGCCCATCTGCTCCAGCCGCCAGAGCAGCGCCGGCGCGTTCTGCAGGTCGACGTAATGGTCCGGCACCGCCCTGGTCAGCGGGTCGTCGAAATTGCGGATGTTCGCGTCGTAGCTCGCCAGCACCGCGTCGCGCTCGCCGAGCTCCAGCTCCATCAGCGCGCGGTGCCACCACAAATGGTGGATCAGCTGGTTGCCGTGCGCCCAGGTCGCGGCATGCGCGGCGAGCCAGTCGCGGCCCTCGCGCGGCCGGCATTCCATCTCCAGCACATGCGCCTTGACGTGCTGGGCGAAGTAGTTGGTCGGGTCCTGCGCGATCGCCTCGTCGACCGCGGCCTCGGCGCCGGCGGTATCGCCCGCCTCCTCATGGGCGAAGGCCCAGACCGTGCGGAAGCAGTCGTAGCCGGGAAGCTCGCTCGGCCAGCGCGGCGCGAGCCGGTCGGCCTGGTCGAGGATCTTCTGCGTCTGGCCGAAGCGGAACCAGGTCGTGTCGCAGATGCGCACCGCCAGGAGGTCGTTCGGATCGTCGTCGAGCAGTTCCTGCCACACCGCGAAGGCGCGCGACAGCGCGCCGCGCGCCCAGGCGCCGAACGCCGCGACGTGACGTCGCTCGCGCGGCGTGACGGCCGCCGCCTGCCGCTCGGCGACGGCCAGCGCGGCCTCGATCTCCGGCCGCTTTGCCGGATCGGCGGCGCTGAGCAGCAGGTAGCCCTTGAAGCAATGGCCGAGGACGAAACCGGGATCGGCGGCGAGCGCGCGGCCAAGCAGCGCCATCGTGTCGGCGTGGAATTTGAGGTAATGCTCGACCGCGCGGTCGAACAGCGCCGCCGCCTCGGCGCTGTCGGTCGACAGCGGCAATCCCCGTTCGTCGTGCTGCATGGCGCCCTCCGCACGGCGCGATGTTGTCTCCGGCTGCGTCCCGTTCTATCAGATTTCGCGAACCGGGCATGAGGGCGCCATGAGCGAGCACCGAGGCGGCTGCCATTGCGGCAACCTGCGGCTCGTTCTCACCCTGTCGCGGCCGCCGGAGGAGACGCCGCTGCGCGCCTGCGGCTGCTCGTTCTGCCGCGCCCACAACACCCGCACCGCGAGCGACCCGGCGGGCCGCGCCGAGATCTCGGCCGGCGACTGGTCGCTCGTCGAGTTCTATCGCTTCGGCACCGGCACCGCCGATTTCCTGATCTGCAAGCGCTGCGGCGTCTATATCGGCGCGGTCATGGAGAGCGCCGCCGGTTTGCGCGCCGTGGTCAACACCGCATGCCTCGACGACCGCGCGCGGTTCGGCCTGATGCCGCGCCCGGTCGATCACGATGGCGAAGACCTGGAGCAGCGCCTCGCCCGCCGCGCCGCCAACTGGACCCCCGCGGTGGTGCGCCGCTGAGCTGCGGGGCGCAACCGGCTTACCCCGAAAGGTCGAGCCGCTCGTAGCCCCGCCATTTGTAGAGCAGGAACGACCCGGCCCAGCTGACCGCGAACAGCGCGACGATGGCATAGCCGAGAAAGGCGAAATTGCCGTTCAGCCAGCCGATCAGGCCCCAGAACGGCCCGCCCAGCCCGAACTCGTCGCCGATCAGCCCGAGCGCCTCGATGCCGCCGACGACCAGCGCCGCCAGCACCGAAACGCCGGTGATGGTCATGTTGTAATAGAGCTTGCGCACCGGCTTGACGAAGGCCCAGCCATAGGCGGCGACCATCATGACGCTGTCGGTCGTGTCGATCAGCGACATGCCGGCGGTGAACAGCGCCGGAAAAACCAGGATCGCGCCGAGCGACAGGCCTTGCGACGCCTGCGCCGCCGAGATGCCGAGCAGGCCGACCTCGGTCGCGGTGTCGAAGCCGAGGCCGAACAGCAGGCCGAGCGGGTACATCTGCACGCTGCGCGTGATCAGCGCAAAGGCCGGATAGAGCAGCCGGCCGAGCAGCCCGCGCCGGTCGAGCAGCGCCTCGATCGCCGTATCGGCCATCGGCAGGCCGCGCTTGACGCGGCGGAATGCGGCGTAGACCTGGGCGAGCACGACGAGATTGGCGGCGGCGATCGCCAGCAGGAACAGCGAGGACACCAGCGTGCCGACGACCGATCCGATGTCGCGCAGCGCCGCGACGTGCCGCTCCGCCGCGGCGGCCGCAAGCGCGACGACGAGCGTCAGCCCGACGACCACGGTCGAATGGCCGAGCGAGAAGAACAGGCCGGCGGCGATCGGCCGCTGGCCCTGCTGCATCAGCTTGCGCGTGACATTGTCGATCGCGGCGATGTGGTCGGCGTCGAACGCGTGGCGCAGCCCGAAGCTGTAGGCAAGCAGCGCGGCGGCGAGCGCCGCCGGGCGGCCGTGGAACGCGGCGAGCGCCCAGAGCCAGGCGGCGCCGTTGCCGACCGCAAGCGCCGCGCAGATCGCGAGCGCGCGCCTGCGCGATCGATCCTCGGCCGGCAACGATATGGGGAGCTGCACGCGATTGACCTTGTTCTCAGCCGTACCGCGCCCACGGCGCGGTCGATCCGGGTGTTGCGCGGCCTGCCCTCGCGCGCCGCGCCGAAAAGACCACGATTTCCCCTGCCCCGCCAAGATCGAATGCGGCGGTCATCCGGCACAGGGGGCCGGCGGGCCGGCTCAGGGGGCCGGCTCAGGGCCAGCCGCGCCGGCTCGCATAGTCCGTCATGCTGAGCCCGTAGAGAAAGAGCAGCCAGAAGAAGCCGCTGCCGGCAAAAATCCATTTGAGGCTCGGCGGTCCCTTGAGCCGCATGAACAGCGTGAACACGGTGGCCGCCTGCAGCGCCGCGATCGCGAATTCGAGGATCGGCGCGAAGCGGCCAAGCCCGAGATAGGCGGTGGCGAGGCTCGCGCCGGCGAGCAGCAGCAGCGCCAGCCAGGCGATGACGAAGGGCCGCGCCGCGGCGTCCTTGGCCTCGATTCTCACGAGCGCCCCGCGAGATAGATCGTCGGATAGAGGAAAAGCCACACCGTATCGACAAAGCTCCAGTAGAGCCCGACCACTTCGAGCGGCGCGTAATAGGCCGGGGTGATGTCGCCGCGGCGGACCCGCCGGAACATATAGCCGAGCAGCCCGAGCCCGATCGACAGGTGGACCGCATGGAGGCCGGTTGCGACAAAATAGTAGACCCAGAACAGCTCCCCGGCCGACCCCTCGCCCGGCTTCGCCGCGAAATTGACCGCCGGCACTACCTGGTCGCGGTAGTCGATGACGTATTCGACGCCCTTGACGCCGAGAAAGACGAGACCGAGCGCGAGCGTCGCGAGGAGCCAGCGCGCCGCCGCGGCCGGGCGCCCCTGCGCCGCGGCGTTGATCGCCAGCACCATCGTCAGGCTGCTGGTGAGAAGCAGCGCGAGGTTGACCGTGCCGCACCAGACGATCGCCTGCTTCGCCGCCGCGGCGATCTCGGCGGGGTAGGTGATCCGGTAGAGGAAGTAGGTGAAGATCAGCGCGCCGAAGAACAGCGTCTCGGTCGCGAGGAACAGCCACATCCCGAGCTGCGCGACCTCGCCCTGCTGGTCGAGCGTCGCGAACTGCTCCTGCGGCAGCAGCGCGGCGCTAGGCATGAAACGCGCCGTCCTGCGTCGTGTAGCTGCCGTCCTCCGGCTCGTAGCGGTAGGGGCCGACGGCGACGCTCGGCGTGCGATCGAAATTGTGCTTGGGCGGCGGCGAGGCGGTCAGCCATTCGAGGCCGGTGGCGCGCCACGGGTTGTCGCCGGCGCGCCGGCCGTAAAGCAGCGACCAGCCGAGATAAAGCAGCGGCAGCGCATAGGCCGCGGCCAGGATCGATGCGCCCGCCGAGGACAGCAGGTTCCACGGCTGCCATTCGGCCGGATAGGTGTAATAGCGCCGCGGCATCCCGAGATAGCCGAGGATGAACTGCGGAAAAAAGGTCAGGTTGAACCCGACGAAGGTGAGGATCGCGGAAAACCGCGCCCACATCTCGGGATAGAGCCGGCCGGTGATCTTCGGCCACCAATAATGCAGGCCGCCGAAGAACGCGCTGACCGTGGCGCCGACCATGATGTAGTGAAAATGGGCGATGACGAAGTAGGTGTCGTGGACATCGACATCGACTGCCAGCGTCGCCAGCATCAGCCCGGTGACGCCGCCGATGGTGAAGAGGAGCACGAAGCCGAGCGCGTAGATCATCGGCGCGTCGAAGCTGATCGAACCCTTGTGCAGGCTGACCGTCCAGTTGAATACCTTGATCGCCGATGGCACCGCGACGAAGAACGTCATCAGCGAGAACACCACGGCCGAATAGACCGAGATGCCGGCGACGAACATGTGGTGCGCCCAGACGAAGAAGCTGAGGATCGCGATCGCCATCATCGCGATCGTCATGCCGGCATAGCCGAAGATCGGGCGGCGCGCGTAGCAGGCGATGATCTCGCTGACGACGCCCATCCCCGGCAGGATCATGATGTAGACCGCGGGATGCGAGTAGAACCAGAACATGTGCTGCCAGAGAAGCGGGTCGCCGCCGCGCTGCGGATCGAACATGCCGACGCCGAGCGTGCGTTCGACCGCGAGCAGCAGCGTGTCCATCGCCAGCACCGGCGTCGCCAGCAGCATCACGACGCTGACCGAATAGATGCCCCAGACGAAGAGCGGCAGCCGGCCCCAGGTCATGCCCGGTGCGCGCAGCCGGTGGATCGTCACCACGAAATTGAGGCCGGTCATGATCGACGAGAAGCCGTTGACGAACACCGCCATCGCCGCGGCGAACACGTAGCCGTTGGCAAACAGCGTCGAATAGGGCGTGTAGAAGGTCCAGCCGGTATCGACCCCGCCCATCACCAGCGCATAGAGCAGCACCAGCCCCGACAGGTTGAACACGTACCAGCTGGCGAGATTGATCCGCGGGAACGCGAGGTCGTGCGCGCCGATCATCAGCGGCACGAGGAAATTGCCGAGCGTCGCCGGGATCGACGGGATGAGGAAGAACCACACCATGACGATGCCGTGCATCGTGAACAGCCGGTCGTAGATCGCCGGCTGGAAGAGCCCGGCAGGCGTCGCCAGGTGCAGGCGGATCAACGTCGCGGCCAATCCGCCGATGAAGAAGAACGCGGTGATCGAGCCAAGGAACAACAGCGCGATCCGCTTGTGGTCGCGGGTCAGCAGCCACGACAGAAGCGTGTTCTCGCTGCCCAGATAGCTGGGCTCGGCGTCAGCGGCGATCGTTGCCATCGGGCGCGCTCCCATCGGCCAGCGACTGGATGTAGGCGATGAGCTTTGCCAGGTCGTCCTCGCCGATCTGGCCGGAGAAATCGGGCATCACCGGCGGGTAGCCGGCGACGGTGAAGCTGCGCGGCGCGAGGATGCAGTCGCGGATGTAGCGCTCGTCGGCGCGGCGCACCGATCCGTCCTGCAGGTGCACGAGGCCGCCGTAGAGCCCGACGAGCGTGGGTGCGTGCACGGCGCTGTTCGCGCCGTGGCAGCCGCTGCAGCCGTACTGCCGGTAGAGCGCCTCGCCCTGTTGCGCGAGCGATGAAGCCGCACCCTGGTCGGCGAGCCAACGGGCGAAGGCGGGCGGCGTCATCACCACCACCTCGCCCTTCATCTTCGCGTGCTGCACGCCGCAATACTGCGTGCACTCGATGGGAAAGCTGCCGGTTTTGGTCGGGGTGAACCACAGGGTCTCGTAGGTCCCCGGAACCACGTCGTGCTTGATGCGGAAGGCGGGGACGTAAAAGCTGTGCACCACGTCCTGCGAGGCGAGCACCAGCCGCACCGTCTTGCCGAGCGGGACGTGCAGCGCGTCGATCTCGCGCTGGCCGCCGGGATGCTGCATTTTCCACATCCACTGCTTGGCGACGACGAAGACCTCGATGTCGCCGGCGGGCGGCTGGTAGAGCCAGATGTAGATCGCGGCGCCCCACGCGAACAGCGCGAGGAAGCCGATCAGCGTGGCGCTGGTCCAGCCGATCTCCCAGCGCCACGACCGGGCGCTGCGCCCGGTGCGCGAACGGTCGCTGCCCGCGCGGTAGCGGACGCCGAAGGTCAGCATCATGCCGGCGACCGACAGCACGATCAGCACGCAGAGCACCGCTTCGGCGACATAGAGATTGTTGACCGCCACGCCCTGCACGGCAGCGGTCTCGGGCCAGAAGGGGAGCCAGTGCCGCATCGTCAGAAGCGGCGCCGGCGACCGAGCCGCGCGAAAAGCGCGATGAGGCACAGCCCGGCGACGATGTCGGCGCCGGTGAGCGCCGCCAGCACCGGCACGGTGAACCGGCCGAGCCGCGCGCCCTCGACGTGGCACAGCAAGATGAACCGGCGCAGCGGGCTCGGCGGCCGGTCCTCGGCCGCATCGCCGATCGCCTGCCGCAGCTCGGCGGGCGAGGCCGCGATGCCGAAAGGCGCGCCGCCGATCCGACCGTCCGGCGTCGCGACGATGAAGCCCGCCGGGTGCGTATACTGGTCGAGCGCCGCGTCGTAGCGGTAATGGAAGCCGATCGCGTCGGCCACCGCGCGCACCTGCGCTTCGGTGCCGCCGAGGAAATGGAACCCGGCTGCGCCGCCGGGCCGACCGAACAGCGCCAGGTACTTCGCCTTGGCGGCGGCGTTATCGGCCGCGCTGTCGCGCGGGTCGATGCTGATCGCCACCAGCTGATAGTCGCGGCCGGCGGCCAGCGGCAGCGCGCCGAGCGTGCTCATCAGCCCGGACAGCGTCAGGCCGCAGAACGTCTTGCAGCGCAGGTATTCGAGCACCAGCACGACCGGGCTGCCGGTGAAGTAGCGGCCGAGCGTCACCGGCCGCCCCTCTTCGTCGACAAGCGCGGCGCCGAGCGGCAAGACTGCGTCGGGGCGGGGCGCGAAGCCGGGATCGGGCGCGGCGGGTAAGCCGGCCGAGGCCCCGCCGGCGACGAGCGCCACGACACCGGCAGCCGCGAGCGCGACGAGCCCCCGCTTCATGGCGTCGCCGCCGGGAAGCCGGGGATGCCCTGGCGCGCCAGCTTCCGCATCGCCTCGTCGATCGGGATGTGGACGACGCCGCGCCCCTTGTCGACCCAGTAATAGCTGTCGAGCCGGCGCTGCTCCTCGGCGCGGAACGCGGCCAGCTCGCGTGCCGAATCGATCTGCAGCCGCGGCCCCGGCGGCGCGATGGTGAGGCTGCGGTCGGCATCGGCGAGGGTCTGCGGGTAGAGCCACAGCATCGCCAGCGGAGCGGCGCCGAGAAAGAGCAATACCCCGGCGGCGAGCCAGGCGATCGGCCGCAGCGGCCAGTCCGACGGCTCGAAGGCGGTGTTCGGGTTGCCCGCCGAGCCCGGCCGGTCTTCGGCAAGATCAGCCATTGCCGGCCTCCCACGCCGTCCGTGCGCCGCGGCGCAGCGGGCCATGGCGCAGCGCCGCACGGAACCACAGCAGCATGAGGGCGCCGAGCGCGACGAACGCCGCCCCGGCGAGCCAGAGCGGCGCGGGATGCGGCAGCTCGGGCAGGACGAGCCACCAGATGTCGGCGACCCGGCTGGCGAGGATCAGCCCGGCCATCGCCGCGACCACGCCGCGGCTGCGCTTCGCCGCGCGCGACAACAACACGAAGAACGGCACGACGAAGCCGAGCGCCACCGCAATCCACAGCAGCACCGGCCAGCCGCCGCTCAGCCGGTCGAGATACCAGGGGATCTCGCTCTTGAGGTTCTCTTCCCAGACGATCAGGAACTGGCAGAACGCGACATAGGCCCAGAGGATCGTCGTCGCGAGCAGGATCGCGGCGAGGTCGGCGAGATGATCGCTTCTGTCGCCCGCCGCCCGCGGCAGCCCCCCGGCAACCGCGACGAGGACCAGCGCGAGTCCGGTGTTGAACCAGCCGACGCCGGCGATCATCGGAAAGATCGACGACCAGAAGCTCGGCAGCAGCGACATCATCCAGTCGAGCGCGGCGAAGCCGGTCGACAGCGCAAGCAGCACGAGCCCGACGCCGCTCAACCACGACAGGCCCGGCGCGATCGGCGCCGCGAAGTCGCGCGGCGCCAACAGCGCGAAGGCCGCGACCGCGTTCCAGACCACCACGTCGGCCGCGTAGCGCAGGAGAAACCCGGTCGCGTTGAGGTAGAAACCGTTGCCCGGCGCGGCGTCGGGATGCGCCCACCGGTAGAGCCCGGCGAGCCCGATAAAGGCCGGGATGCCGGCAAGCGTCGCCAGCGGCATCGTCGCGCTCGCCGCGGCGAGCGCCGGCCGCGCCGTCGCCATCCAGCGCCCGCCGGTCAGGTCGTGCACCAGCACCAGCGTCACCGCGGCGAGCGGCACGCCGAGCCAGACGAGGAAGGCGCAGAGCCAGGCGCCGCAGAAGCCGGCGGGATCGCCGAGCGCCCCGGCGACGCAGCCGACCGCGCCGAGCGACAGCGCGGCGGCGAGCGCCGCATCGGTCCGGCGAAGCGTTCGCCGCGCGCGGTTCACGGCAGGTTCTTGCGCTCGTTGGCGGGCAGGTCGGCGAGCTGCGCCGACATGCTCGCCTGAAGGGCGCGGATATAGGCGACGATCGCCCAGCGGTCGGCAGGCGTCACCCGGTCGGCATACGAGAACATCGCGCCGTAACCGTTGGTGATGACGTCGTAGAAATGCTGGTTCGGCGCGTTGACCAGCCGTTCGATGAAATAGGAAGGCGGCTGCGGAAAGCCGCGCGCCACGATGATGCCATGGCCGTCGCCGGCCCGGCTGTGGCACGGCGCGCAATAGATGTCGAAGCGTTGCCGGCCGCGCTGCAGCAGCGCCAAACTCACCGGCGGGACCGCAACCGGCCGGTCGTCGCGCGCGACGATGCCCGGCGGTGGCTGCTCCGGCCAATGCTGTGCGGCGGCGCCGTAAGGCAGCTCGAAGGGCAGCCGCTTCGGCTGGTTCGCCATGTTGTCGCAGGCGACAAGGCCGGTGGAGAGGGCGAGTATGGCGACGACGGGTGAAATCCTCATCCCGTCGCCTCCGCCGGCACCTCGTCGATTTCGGCGGCGCCGCC
>DATJOB010000128.1:0-14058 GCA_035507475.1 Allostellaceae bacterium
GCCCGAGCGCCTCGAGGAAATCGAGATAGAAATAGGCGAGGTCGCCGACCCCGTCGAGCCAGGGCGGGTCGTCCGAGCGGCCGAAACCGGGATGCTCGGGCGCGTAGACCGCAAACTCCTCGGAGAGCGCGTCGAGAAACCCCATCCAGCCGGTATGGCCGCCGGCACCGTGCAGAAAGACGAGCGGCGGCGCGCCCTCGCGCCCGCCGCGCAGCACCCGGACGCGGCAGCCGGCGATTGTCAGCATCTCTTCGATCGGCGGCACCGGCAGATCCTACAGCGGGCGTGCGGCCGGCGGATAATGCTGTGTCTCCAGGGCGAGCAGCAAGCGCGGCGCGGGGCGGCTCGCGGCGAAGGTGCTTGCCGACTGGAGCGCGGACGATCTGCGGCAACTGGCGCGGTTGCTGCGCCAGCTTGCCGACAACCTGACGCAAGGGCTGGGGAAACCGTAAGCGGCAGGCCGCTAGGCAGCCTTCTTATAGCTGACGATTTCGTATTCGACGCCGTCTGGATCGAGGAAATAGAAGCGGCGGCCCGGGGCGTAGTCGGCATGGTTGAAGGGTTCGAGCCCGGCCGCGATCACCCGCGCTTCGGTCGCGTCGAGATCGTCGACCTCGACGCCGATATGGTTGAGCGGCCTGCCCTTGGCAAAGACCTCGGCGACGCGGGCGGCAGCGCCGGCGCGGTGGAGCGCCAGATAGTGCTCGTCGGAACCGACATGGATCGTCAATCCGCCGTCTCGCGCCGGACCCCGCCAGCGGACGCGCCAATCGAACAGGGCCTGCAGCAGCGCCGATGTGCGCTCGGGGTCGGCGACCGTGACGTTGACATGCTCGATGCGTAGCGACGACATGGTGTCCTCCTCCTGGGTTTGAGCGGAAACCGCTTGTCGTCGCCGTTTCTAGAACCTAAAGCTAACTTGAGGTCAAGGGCCTTTCCGAGGACACGGCATGATTGCGCCATCC
Source organism: Allostellaceae bacterium (assembly GCA_035507475.1). Classification (GTDB taxonomy): domain Bacteria; phylum Pseudomonadota; class Alphaproteobacteria; order ATCC43930; family CGMCC-115725; genus DATARH01. The sequence goes on from DATJOB010000128.1 coordinate 966, forward strand.
ACGCTGTCGATCGGCGAGCTCGCGCGCCGGACCGGGCTTTCGGTATCCGCGATCCGCTTCTACGAAACCCGCGGGCTGGTCAGCGCCAGCCGCGGGGCCGGCAATCAGCGGCGCTTCGCCCGGTCCGACATTCGCCGTCTGTCGTTCGCGCTCATCGCCCAGCAATTGGGGCTGACGCTTGCCGAGATCGAGGCGGAGCTTGCGACGCTGCCGCTCGGGGAGGCGCCGACCCGCGCCGACTGGCGAGCCATCGGCGCACGACTGCGCGGCGTTCTCGCGGCGAAGATCGCGATGCTGCAGCGAACCCAGGAGCTGCTCGACGGTTGTATCGGATGCGGCTGCCTGTCGCTCGACCGCTGCGCGCTCTACAACCCGAACGACCGCGCGGCGCGGGCCGGTCCCGGTCCCCGGTTCCTGCTGGGCAACAAGGCGTCGGACTTCGCGGACGATTGACCCCCTGCCGGGTCGCCGGCATCTCGTCCGCTCAGCTGGCGAGGAAGCTGCGGATTTCCTGCACAAAGCGGGGAAAGGCCGGCTCGTCCTCGAGGATCAGATGGTTGCGGCTCGCGAGCGGCACGAAGCGCGCGCCAGAGATGCCCGCGGCCAATCGCCGACCTTGATCGAACGGCACCCGAGCATCGTCGCGCGCGTGCATGACAAGGGTCGGTACCGATACCCGGGCTAGCAGCTCACTCACGTCGGTGTCACCGTTGGCCAATGAATTGCGCACGGCGTCCGATGGCGAGGTAGAGATACGTTGCAGCTCGTTGAACCAGTCGGACTGTTCCTTGGTGCCGCCGGGGATGAACTGCGACGTGAACAGCTGGCGAAACGCCGGGTTTTCCTGACCCCAGCCGAGCCGCATCAAGGTGAGCATCGCCTCACCCTGTTCCTTTTCCGCGGCGGAACGCGCGCGTTTCCTCCATCCTAGCGGGTAACCGCCGAACAGGATCAGGTGCGAGACGCGCTGGGGATGCCGCACGGCGTAGTCGATTGACACCGCGCAGCCTTGAGAGATGCCGAGCAGGGCAAAGCGTTCGAGTCCGGCGGCATTGACCACGGTCTCGAGGTCGCCGACGAACATCTCGTGCGATACCGCCTCGACCTCGCGATCCGACAGGCCGTTGCCGCGGGCGTCATAGCGTATCAATGAGCGATCGCGCGACAATTCACGATAAAGACCGCGCCAGATCGGGCTCTCGAAATCGAATTCGAGATGGGTCATCCAGTTGCCGGTCTTGACCAGCGGCGGCCCGCTGCCGGTCCGCGCATAAGCGAGCTGAACCCCATCGGGTGTCGTGCAGAACTGGATTTCCTGCTGGTATCGGGTTGCCGGCGCCGCGTTCACGGCCGGCGCCTCGGCCATCGTCTGCATCGAGAATTCGGGCTCGGGCAGCGCCTCGATCTCCGTCGAGGCCAATCCGAACACGCCGATCGCATTGGCGATGTTCTTGACCGTCTGCTCGCCGAGATCGGCGAAGGCGAGCGAGAGCTTGCCGCGGATCTGCTCGTTGGCGGCGCGCGAGATGCATACGCCGCCCGGCTCGCACAGCGCTTCGAGGCGGGCGGCGATGTTGACCCCGTCGCCGAAGATGTCGTCGCCGTCGATGATGATGTCGCCGACATTGATGCCGATGCGAAAGACGATCCGCCGCTCCTCGGGGACGCCGGCGTTGCGGCTCATCATGCCGCGCTGGACCGCCACCGCGCAGGCGACCGCATCGACGACGCTGCCGAATTCGACCAGCGCGCCGTCGCCGGTGGTCTTGACGATGCGGCCGCGATGCGCGGCGATCGCCGGGTCGGTCAGTTCGCGGCGATGCGCCTTCAGCGAGGCGAGGGTCCCGACCTCGTCGGCGCCCATCAACCGGCTGTAGCCGACGACATCGGCGGCGAGAACCGCGGCGAGCCGCCGCTGGATACCCCTGCTCTCCATCAGCCTCTGGTCCGCGCCCGACCGGCGGCGCGTCCGCAGCTTAGGCAGCTAACCGACGAAACGCCAGACGCGGCGTCGGTGATCGAGGGCGGGGCGGTCCGCTCGTGCTAGGCTCGCGCGCGGACGAGGAGGCAACGATGGCAAAGCTCAAGATTTACGGCGTGCCGCGCTCGCGCGCGTTCCGCACCCTGTGGCTGGCTAAGGAGCTGGGGCTCGACTACGACAACGTGGCGGTCGATTTCGCCGATGGCGCGACGCGGCAGCCGGCCTATCTCGCGGTCAACCCCAACGGCCACGTGCCGGCGATCGACGACGGCGGGTTCGTGCTCTGGGAATCGATGGCGATCAACCTCTACCTCGCGAAGAAATACGGGCTCGGCACGCTCTACCCGGCGCGGCTCGAGGATGAAGCCCGCACCTGGCAGTGGAGCTTCTGGGGGATGACCGAGCTCGAGCGGCACGTGCTGACCGCGATGTTCAACCGGGCGATCTACCCCGAGGACAAGCGCGACGCCGCGGCGGCCGACGCGGCGGAGAAGGAGCTGCAGCATCCGCTCGGCGTGCTCGACGGCGCGGTCAGCGGGACGCCCTACCTCGTCGGCGCCGAATTCACCGTCGCCGACCTCAACGTCGCCAGCATCCTCTCCTGGGCGCGGCCGGCGCGGATCGATTTCGCACCCTTCCCCAAGGCGGCCGATTGGCTCAGCCGCTGCGCGCTGCGCCCCGCCGCCAAGGCGGCGCGCGACCTGCAGCGCTGACCCGGCGCGGCGCCCTGCCGCTCAGGGGATTTCGTAGACCTCGTAGCGGTCGGCGATGCCGCGCAGCGCGCGGTGCTCGGCGACCGGCACCACGCCCTGCGCCGCGAGCAGCGAGGAGGTCTGCGCGTTCTCGACGACCGGGCCGGTCGCCCAGATCGCCTGCGAGGTCGCCAGCCCCTGGACGCGCGAGGCGATGTTGACGGTCTGGCCGAAGAACTCCTGCCGGTCGTTGAGCACCACCGCCAGGCACGGCCCCTGGTGGATGCCGATCTTGAGGATGAGGTCCTCGCTGCCGCGCTCGTCGTTGAGCCGGCGCATCGCCTCGCGCATCCTGAGCGCCGCCGCGACCGCGTGCTCGGGCGAATGGAAGGTCGCCATCACCGCGTCGCCGATCGTCTTGACGATCGCCCCGCTGCGCTCGGCGACGATCTCCTGCAGCACGTGGAAATGCGCGCGCACCAGGTCGAATGCCGCCAGGTCGCCGACCCGCTCGTAGAGCGCCGTCGATCCCTTCAGGTCGGTGAACAGGAAGGTCAGGCTGGTGATCTTGAGCCGCTGCTCGGGATCGAGCGCGTCGGCGCCGTAAAGGTCGCGGAACGTCTGGTTGCTGAGCAGCCGCTTGCCGGAAAGGAACGGCCGGCGCAGCTCGAGCAGGTCGTGCAGCTCGGGTCCGGCGATCCACAGCGCCGGCAGCAGGCGCTGCGGCGTCCGGTTCTCCAGCGCGAGGCGCAGCGGGCCGGGCCGCAGCCTGACGGTCGTCGTCGGCGAGGTGAGCTCGGTGAAGACGAAGGACAGGTTCTGCCGCTCGCGCGTCGGCTCGCCGCCGACCTCGATGAACTGCGCGGCATGGGTGACCGGCTCGAACAGGATCAGCAACCCCTCCGGCAGATGCAGCGACAGCTGCGCCTTCTCGTGCGCCGGCAGTTCGAGCGTGTCGAGCGTGGTGCGCTCGACGAGCGGGCCGAGATCGTTCGGGACGTCCATCCCCGACGCCCAGAAGACCTGGCGGAAATATTCGGCGAACGGCAATTCGTCCGGGTCGTGGGCGGCAATGCGGCGAATGCGCCGGCTGACGGTGAAGGTGACTTCGACCATCTCGTCGAGCACCGGCTGGAAGCCCTGCGCGCAGAACGCGCAGACATAGTCGTCCGGTCCGATCGTCTTTAGGCTCGCGCCCTCGCCGAGCACGCCACCGCAGCCGGGACAGACGACGTTCCACGACAGCTCGAAGAGGCCGAGCCGGGCGGCGTGCAGGAAGGCGGCGACCGTCTCCTCCTCGTCGAGGCCCCGCTCGGCGGCGAAGACCGGCGCGTTGACGCGGCAGAGCGCGGGATCGGGTGCTTCCTTGACCAGCGCCTCGATCGCCCGCGCCGCGGGTTCGCTCGCCGAACGGCGCAGCACCGCAAACAGCGCGTCGGCTTCCTCGCTCATGCGGGCGGCCCGCAGGTCGCGGTCGTACGGTGGAATTTCGCGGAAATCGTCCATCGGGATACCGTCGGGGATACCCCGCGCCGGGGGCACTGCATAGATGGCGATCAGGCGGGCGCGAACAAGGTTGCGGGGGCCGGAACGCTTCGGCGCGCGCCGTACTATGCGCCGTCAAATCGCGGCGATCGCGTCGCCCACGGCGACCGCGCCGGCACCGATCACCTCGGCGTAGACGCCCATGATATTGTGGCCGTAAAGCCGCATCAGCTCGGCGACCATCTTGATGTCGCGCGCCGCGGTCGCGGGATTGACCTCGGTCGCCGCACAGCGGGTGATCGGCGCGATCGCGCGCAACCGCGCGCCGCCGACCGACAGGTGCCGCTCGTCTTTCGTCCAGGCCTGCTCGTCCCAGGCCGGGAGCCCGTCGAAATAGACGTTGGCGCGAAAGCGGATCGGGTCGACCGCGCAGCCGAGCTTTTGCTCGAGGTCGCGGATGCTGGCGAGGTTGATCAGCGAGACGTATTTCTCGGTCGCCGCATTGGGCTTCGGGCGCGCGTCGGCGAAGGCGTGGCCCGCCGCCTCGACGACCCGCAACGGGCCGGCGACGCCCGGACCGAGAAATTCCTCGAAAAACGCCGCGACGCGACGCCGCCCCTCCGCCTCGGCGAGCGAGGCCGCGAGGCGCACGCGCTCGCCCTCGACGACGGTCAGCTCGCCGCTGCGCGGATCGAACCGCGTCGTCAGCCGCGCCAACGCCTCGTCGCGCATCAGCATGATGAAATGCGTCTTCGCCAGCCATTGCGGCCGGGCCGGGTCGAACGCGGTGGTGCCCAGCGCGATCGCAAAGCGCCGATCCTCGGGCAGGCAACCGCCGACGCTGAGCGCAACGCTGTCGAGCCGCTCGGCCGACAGCCCCTTGATCGGGTAGCGATAGAGCGCGGTGATCGCGGCCGGCATGGGTGCCCTCCCTGTGCCGCATGAGACTACCCGGCAAAAGGCTCATTTTCATCCCGGATCGCTGCGCTAGAGTAGGCCCGGGACAGCTCGGCAACCCCGCGTCGTCGTTCCCGCGAATGCGGGATACCAGGGGTCGGCGCTTGCCGGTTCGTCCTGCACCCCCGCCCGTGCGGGGGTGACGAAGTCGGGATTTGGGGAGACATCGATGCAAGCGGATTACGTGATCGTGGGGGCCGGCTCGGCGGGATGCGTGCTGGCCAACCGGCTGACCGAGGACCCGAGCGTCAAGGTGCTCTTGATCGAGGCGGGCGGCAGGGACTGGAACCCGTTGATCCACGTGCCGGCCGGCTTCATGAAGATGCTCGACCACAAGACGCTGACCTGGGGCTTCTATGCCGAGGCCGATCCCGGGACCAACGGCCGCGCGATCCTCTATCCGCGCGGCCGGGTGCTGGGCGGCTCGTCGTCGATCAACGGGCTCATCTACATCCGCGGCCAACCCGAGGATTACGATCACTGGGCGCAGCTCGGCAACCGCGGCTGGGGCTGGGAAGACGTGCTGCCCTATTTCAAGAAGGCCGAGCGCTGGGAGGGCGACGGCAGCGAGGTGCGCGGCAAGGAGGGGCCGCTCTTCACCTCGAAGATGAACCGGCCGGCGATTGTCGCAGCGGCGATCGAGGCCGGGGTGCAGATGGGTCTCGAATACCGCGAGGACGTCAACGACCTGACGCGCCTCCACCGGGACTGCATCGGCTGGTGCCAGCAGACGCGCGGCGGGCGGTTCCGCGCCAGCACCGCGCGCACCTACCTGCGGCCGGCGCTGAAGCGCCCGAACCTGCAGCTCGTCACGCATGCGCTGGTGCACCGCATCGTGTTCGACGGCAAGCGGGCGGTCGGGGTCGAGCTGCAGCGCAACGGCGGCCCGGTCGAGCGCATCGACGCCGGGCGCGAGGTGATCCTCTCGGCCGGGGCGATCGGCTCGCCGCACGTCCTGCAACTGTCCGGCGTCGGCGACCCGGAGCACCTGCAGCAGATCGGCGTGCCGGTGACCCACGCGCTCGTCGGCGTCGGCAAGAACATGCAGGACCACTACGTCGTCCGCGTCACCCGCCGGATCGAGGGGGTCCCGACAGCCAACGAGCGCTCGCGCGGCCTGCCGCTCGCCGGCGAGGTGTTGAAATACGTCTTCAGCGGCAAGGGGATGCTGACCTATTCGGCGTCGCTCGCGGCCGCCTCGGTCAAGGTGCTCGAGGAATCGGCGACGCCCGACGTGCAGTGCTCGTTCGCGCCGGGCAGCTTCGTCAACGGCACCGTCGGCCAGCTCGAGCGCGAGCCCGGGCTCACCGCGGGGATGTGGCAGATGCGGCCGCTGTCGCGCGGCTATGTCACGGCCAAGACCAGCCGGCCGGGCGATGCGCCGGCGATCAACCCGCGCTACCTGTCGGACGAGACCGACCGGCGCGCCGTGCTCGGCGGCATCCGCTACATCCGCAAGCTGTTCGAGGCGCCGGCGCTGCAGCGCTATGTGCGCGAGGAGAGCCTGCCGGGGCCGCAGGTGCAGAGCGACGAGGAGATCCTCGATTACGCCCGGCAGTACGGCAACACGGTCTACCACGCGACCTGCACCTGCATGATGGGACGCCACGCGATGGCGGTGGTCGACGACGAGCTCAAGGTCTACGGGCTCGAAGGCCTGCGCGTCATCGACGCGTCGATCATGCCGGCGGTCAGCTCGACCAACACCAACGCGCCGACCATCATGATCGCCGAGAAGGGCGCGGCGATGATCAAGGCGGCCGCGCGGGAGAAGCTGGCGGCCTGATCTTTCCGGTCATTGCGCGGCGCCGAAGGCGCCCCGGGCGCAATGACGGCCGCGTCTAGTGGGGTTGCTGGGCGAGGCGCTGCGCGAGGCGGACAATGCGCTCGCCGGCCTCTTCGAGGCGCGCATCGGGGGCGGAGAGCGCAATGCGCAGATGCCCGGCAGCGCTCGCCCCGAAGCCGTCGCAGGGCAGCACCGCGACCCGCTCGCGCGCCAGCAGCGTGCGCGCGAACTCCACCGTGGAGACGCCGGTGCCGCGGATGTCGAGGAGCACGAACATGCCGCCTTCGGGCGGCACGACGCGGCAGCGCGGCGCGTCGGCGAGGAGCCGCGTCATCATCGCCGCGCGGCGCCGGTAGTCGTCGTGCAGCGCGGCGACCGCGGGAAGCTCGCGCTCGAACGCGGGTAGCGCGCCGTGCTGGATGAAGGCCGGGCTGCCGTAGGTCATCGACAGCAAGAGGTTGGCGATGTGGCCGATCAGATCGGGCGGGCCGATCACCCAGCCGAGGCGGAAGGCCGGCACGGCGTGCGATTTCGAGAGGCTGGAGACGATCGCCGTGCGTTCGGCCATGCCGGGCAGCGACCACGCGCTCAGATGCGGCCGGGCAAAGGCGAGATCCTCGTAGACCTCGTCCGAGAGCAGCCATAGGTCGCGCCGCCGGCACAATTCGGCGATCGCCGCCATCTCGTCGGCGGTGAACACCGCGCCGGTCGGGTTGTGCGGCGTGTTGATCCAGACGACGCGGGTGCGCGGCGTGACCGCCGCAGCGAGCGCGTCGAGGTCGGGGTGGAAGCCGCGTTCGGGCACCAGCGGCACGGTCACCATACGCGCGCCGCCGGCGCCGATCGCGGCCTCGTAGGTCGCGTAGACCGGCTCTTGCACGATGACCTCGTCACCGGGCCCGGCGAGGCACTGCACCGCGCTGAAGACGCCGCCTTGCGCCCCCGGTACGACCGCGACGTTCTCGGCGGCGCAGGGCTGGCCGCTGCGCCGCGCGTGGCGCGCGGCGATCGCCTCGCGCAGCGCCGGGAAGCCGATCGTCGGCGCGTAGCCGGTCTTGTGCGCGCACAGCGCCGCGACCGCCGCGTCGATCAGCGGCGCGGGCGGCGCCTGGTCGGGATCGCCGACGCTCAGCAGGATCACGTCCTCGCCGGCCGCCTGACGCCGGCGCGCTTCGATATGGATCGCCCAGGCCTCGGAACCGCGCCCGGCGATGCGTTCGGTCAGCGGCGAAAAACGCATGGCGGCTCCGACTGGCATCGACAACCCACTGCGCTAGTATCGCCCGAACGGCGCCGGGCCCATAAGCCTGCGTTGCGGATGGCTGAACCTCGTTGGCGGCGCCGCGGCGCCGGCACCGGCGAAGGCAAGCGGGAGGACAGGGTATGCAAGCGGATTACGTGATCGTCGGCGCCGGCTCGGCCGGCTGCGTGCTCGCCAACCGGCTGTCGGCCGACCCCAGCGTCACGGTGCTGCTGATCGAGGCCGGCGGCCGCGATTCGAGCCCGCTGATCCATATCCCGGCCGGCTACATCAAGCTCCTCGACCACAAGAAGTGGACCTGGATGTATTATGCCGAGGCCGACGAGGGGGTGAACAACCGCGCCATCCTCTACCCGCGCGGCAAGTGCCTCGGCGGGTCGTCGTCGATCAACGGCATGATCTACGTGCGCGGCCAGCCCGAGGATTTCGACCACTGGTCGCAGCTCGGCAATCGCGGCTGGGGCTGGGACGACGTGCTGCCGTTCTTCAAGCAGGCGGAGGCCTGGGAAGGCGGCGCCGACGACTATCATGGGCATGACGGGCCGCTCCTGACCTCGCGACCGTCGGACCGGCCGTTCCTCTGCCGCAAGATCATCGAGGCGGGCGGCGAGATCGGCCTGCGCTACGCCGAGGACGTCAACCATTTGCCGCGCGGTGCCGGCGACAATATCGGCTGGGTCCAGCAGACGCGGCGCGGAAGGCGGCGGCAGAGCGCTGCGCGCACCTATCTGCGGCCGGCGCTGAAGCGGCCGAACCTGCAGGTCGTCACCGAGGCGCTGGTGCGCCGTGTCACCTTCGAGGGCCAGCGCGCGAGCGGGGTCGAGTTCCAGCGCAACGGCACCGTCGAGCACGCCGCGGCGACGCGCGAGGTGATCCTTTCCGGCGGGGCGATCGGCTCACCGCACATCCTGCAGCTTTCCGGGGTCGGCGATCCGGAGCATCTCGGCCGGATCGGCGTGCCGCTGGTGCACGCGCTGCCCGGCGTCGGCAAGAATTTGCAGGACCATTTCCTGGCTCGCGTCACCGCCGAGGTGAAGGGCGCGCCGACCGCCAACGAGAAGTCGCGCGGCCTGCCGTTTCTCGGCGAGGTGATGCGCTACGTGCTCGCCGGCGAGGGGCTGCTGACCTATGCCGCCTCGCTGGTCTGCGCCTCGGTCAAGGTGCTGCCCGAATCGGCGAGCCCGGATGTGCAGATCCTCTTCGCCAATGCGAGCTTCGCGCCGGGGCCGGTGCGCAAGCTCGACAGCCGCCCCGGCATGACCGGCGGCATGTGGCAGATGCGGCCTTTGTCGCGCGGCTATGTCGAGGCCAAGACCAACAACCCGATGGACGCGCCGGCGATCAACCCGCGCTATCTCTCCGACGAGACCGACCGGCGCTGCGCGGTCGGCGGGCTGCGTGCGGCGCGACGCCTGTTCGCCGCGCCGGCGCTCGAACCCTACGTCGTCGCCGAGATCCTGCCCGGCGCCGAGGTCGAGAGCGACGACGAGCTCTTGCACTATCTGCGGCAGACCGGCTCGACCGTGTTTCACGCGACCTGCACGTGCAAGATGGGGGCGGACGCGATGGCGGTGGTCGACGACCAGCTGCGCGTTCACGGGATCGAGGGGTTGCGCGTCATCGACGCCTCGGTGATGCCGACCGTCACCTCGACCAACACCAACGCACCGACCATCATGATCGCCGAGAAGGGCGCCGCGCTGATCAAGGCGGCGATTGACGGGCTGAGGGGCCGATGGATAGCAGTCATCAGAACCTCCTTTTCGTGCTCGCATTGGTCCTGCTGGCGACCAATTGCGTCGGGGCGGCCTTTACGCTGAGAAGGAACATTCTCGAAGAAAATCAGATGGGGGATGGAACGCGACCGTCCTCGAAAGTCGATTTTTGGTGGACAAAGACCTATGGGCGCCTGGCGCTCGCTCAGGTCGTCGCGATCGTGGTGGCGCTCGGCGCCACGGCGCTCAATTTCTCTCAATCGATCATGAAATTTCTTGGTTTGGGCTGACCGGCGTCAGCATGACGTCCGTCAGATCGGCGCGGCCTGGTATTCGGGCACGCGGTAGTAGACCCAGACGAGGTTGAGGGCGAGCACCGCACCGGTCATCACGAAGACCCAGGAGAGGCCGAGACCGGCGGCGAGCAGGCCGCCGAAGAGCGGCCCGAGTGAATTGCCCATGAACATCGCCGACGAGGTCATGCCGTAGATGGTGCCGCGGTCGGCGCGGGCGACGAGGCGGCCGACCAGCGCGTTGGCGGTCGGCAGCAGCCCGCCGATGAACAGCCCGACCGCGAAGCGCTCCGCGGTGAACAGCCAGTAATTGTCGGTGAAGGCCTGCGGCAGCGTCGTCAGCGTGCTGCCGAGGAGGCAGATCAGCAGCACCCGGCGATAGCCGATCCGGTCGCTGCGGTTCCCGAGGAACGGCGCCGAGATCACGTTGGCGACGCCGGTGATAGAGAAGGCGATGCCGGCGAGGGTCGCGACGTTGGGCAGGTTGCCGACCATCTCCTTGACGTAGAGGGTGACGATCGGCTGCACCGTTCGCACCCCGAATTGCGCCATCAAGAGCACGAAGAAGAGCGCAAGCAGCGTCGGCGAGCGCACCAGCGCGACGAGCCCCGCGACCACGGACCGCCCCGCCTTGCCCGATTGCGGCCGCGCGAACTCCTCGTGCACGAAAAACCAGACGAGACCGAGCGCGCCGAAAATCGTCGCCGAGGTCAGGTAGAACGGGACACGGTAGCTGCCGGTCAGGTCCGCCAGCGCGCCGCCGACGATCGGCCCGACCAGCGAGCCGACGAGCTGCCCGGTCGACAGCCAGCCGAGCGAATAGCCGAGCCGCCCCTCCGGCACCTGGCTGGCGACGAGCGCGATCGCCGCGCTGGAAAACCCGGCGAAGACGCCCATCAGCATGCGCGCCGCACAGAACTGCCAGACATTGCCGGAGAGCCCCATCAGCGCGGTGAAGAAGCCGATGGCGACGCTCGAGCGCAGCAGCATCAATTTGCGGCCGTGGCGGTCGGCGACCCGGCCCCATACGGGGGAAGCAAAGGCGGCGACGAACGAGGTGATGCCCGAGAGGATCCCGGCCCAGATGTCGATGCCCGCCACGCTCTCGACGCCGAGCTCGGGCAGGAAGAGCGGCATGATCGGGGTCAGCATCGAGAACGCCATCGTCATCACGAACTGGATGCCGACCATCGCCCACAGCGTCTGCTGCCAATGCGCTGCGGCGCCGCTCTCCTCGGCGGCGTCGGCTCTCGTGTCGCCAGCTTGCAGTTCGGCCATGCCCTCGTCGATCCCCGCTGACCTTGTGGAGTGTACCTGCTCTCGGCATCATCGCGAGCGAGGATGCGAGGAAGGTGCCCTGCATGAAATTCGGGATTTTCTACGAGCTGCAATTGCCGCGCCCGTGGACCGCGGGCGGCGAGCTGGCGCTCTATCAGAACGCGCTCGACCAGGTCGAGCTCGCCGACCGGCTCGGCTACGACTGCGCCTGGGAGGTCGAGCACCATTTCCTCGAGGAGTATTCGCATTCGCCGGCGCCCGAGGTGTTTCTCGCCGCCGCCTCGCAGCGCACCAAGAACATCCGCCTCGCCCACGGCATCATGCAGCTGACGACGACGCACCCGGCGCGCTGCGCCGAGCGCATCGCCGCGCTCGACCTGATCAGCCGCGGCCGCGTCGAATTCGGCACCGGCGAGAGCGCGAGCTCGACCGAACTCGAGCCGTTCGGCGTCGCCTACGGCGAGAAGCGGGCGATGTGGGAGGAGGCGATCCGCGCGATCATCCCGATGTTCCGCGACGGCGGCTGCGAGCACCACGGGCGCTATTTCGACATGCCGCTGCGCAACGTCGTGCCGAAGCCGCTGCAGAAGCCGCACCCGCCGCTCTGGGTCGCCTGCTCGGCGCTCGAGACGATCGAGATGGCCGGGCGACGCGGGCTCGGGGCGCTGGCTTTTCAGTTCCTGTCGGCCGACGCCGCCCATGCCTGGGTGCACGCCTACTACAATTCCTTCGTCAAGCGGCAGGAGAAGCTGGCCGACTATCGGGTCAACCCGAACATCGCGCTCACCAGCTATTTCATGTGTGCCGAGACCGACGAGGAGGCGCGCCGCCGCGCCGACGGCATCCCGTTCTTCCAGTTCGCGCTGCGCTTTTACGGACAGAGTGCGACCCGCGAGCGTCCCGCGCCGGGCACGGTGAACCTGTGGGACGAATACGAGAAATGGAAGCGCGAAAACCCGGACGGGCTGGAACGCGCGCTGCGCGGCGGGCTCATCGGTTCACCCGAGACGCTGCGCCGCAAGCTGCGCCGCTTCGAGACCTCGCATATCGACCAGGTCATCCTGTTGAACCAGGCCGGCAAGAACACTCACGCGCATATCTGCGAGAGCCTCGAACTCTTCGCCCGCGAGGTGATGCCCGAGTTCCACGCCAACATCCCGGCGCAGGAGGAATGGAAGAAACAGGTGCTGGCCGGCAAGATCGAGCTCGAAGAAATCGACACCGACCCGTTCCGCGACCGCTACGGCCCCAACTCGGTGCAACTGCGCCCGGTGGCAGCCGAGTAGACAACATTTCAGCGCAAGGGACGCGGAGCGAAAAAAATAGAATCACCGCGGAGGCACGAAGGACACAGAGGTTTTTTCATTGTCGTCCCGGCGAAGGCCGGGACCCACTTGTCCAAAGCATGAGCAGTGGATGTGTGGACCCCGGCCTTCGCCGGGGCGACGGTTCGTCTCTTCGTGATCTCCGTGTCTTCGTGGTGAAATAATGCGGCGTCGCCGCGATCCGAGCGCCTTTGTGTCCTCCTGCTAAAGCGTTCTCTTTTTAGGGATAATCGACATGCCCGAACCACTCCCCGCCATTTCCCTCGTTGCGGTGCCGGGCCGGCGCCAGCAGACGCTCGACCTCGCGCTGGAGATCGAGC
>DATJOB010000129.1:0-9812 GCA_035507475.1 Allostellaceae bacterium
GCCTCCCGTATCCGGGCGGCAGCATAGCGCGCCGTTCAGGCCGATGCAGCCGCGGCGCGCGCATCGGCGTCGGGGTCGACCCGGTCGAGATAGATCAGCTGCGGGTGGCGCATCTCGGCAAAGCCGCAGCGCCGGTAGAGCGAGGCGGCGTCGCGCGTCACCAGATGCCAGCGGCGCAACCCGGCGAGCGGCTCGTGCGCCAGGATCGCCTCGACGAGAAACCGGCCGAGACCGGCGTTACGCGCCTCGGCGACGACGAACACATCGCTCAGATAGGCGAAGGTCGCCTGATCGGTGATCGCGCGCGCGAAGCCCACCTGCCCCGCCTCGCCATAAAGGCCGAAGCACAGCGAATGGGCGATCGAGCGCTCGACCACGTCGCGCGGGATGCCGCGCGCCCAGTGCGAGCAGCGCGACAGAAAATCGTGGATCAGCCGGCGGTCGAGCCGGTCCTTGTCGGTATCGATTTCGTAGACCCGCCCGCCGAACTCGCGGCGGGCAATGACGCTGTCGTTCATCGGGGCACCCTGCGTTCCGAGGCGGTGACGAAGGCGGCGGCCGGCACGGCGCGGCTCACCGCTTTGCAGCCCCAAAAGGCGAGGCTGCTAGCGCATTCGTCGTCGCAGGCGGAAACGCGCGTGGGTCATGGCCGCAGGAAAATGGGCATCGCCACGGCGCTGTCAACCCGGCTTTTTGAGGCGGAAGCGAAAGACGCCGCCCGCCTCCTCGCTCTGCTCGATCATCTGGCAGCCGGTCGTCTGGCAGAAATGCGCGAAATCCTTGACCGCGCCGGGATCGGTGGCGAGGACGCGCAGGACGGCGCCGGCCGGCACCGCGCGCAGCGCGCGCCGTGCCTTCAGCACCGGCAGCGGGCAGAGCAGCCCGGTCGCGTCGAGCAACGTGTCGCCTTCGATAGCGTCCGCCATGCCTTCGATCCCCGTCACATTCGCCGGTCTTAGCAGCGCGCTCGGCGCCCGGCAACGGCTACACGGCCGCGGCGATCGCCTGGGTCAGCTCGCGGATGCGCGCCTCGTTGCGCTTATAGAACGTCCATTGCTTGATGCGCGTCGCGCGCACCGCGCCGATATCGACGAGGAGCCGCATATGCTCGGTGACGGTGGGCTGGCTGACGCCGAGCTTCTCGGCGATCAGCAGCCCGCAGACGCCGTCCGCGACCAGGTCGCCATCCACCTGCTCGCGGAAATGCGCCCGCGGGTCCTTGAGCCAGTCGAGGATCTGCAGGCGGCGTTCGTTGCTGAAGGCGCGGAGCGCGGGTGCGACGTTCATACTAATTAGGCGATTTGCTAATTCCCTCAATCATGCCATGATGCGCCGGCCATGACAAACCCCCTCATCGACCGCGAGCGGATCGCCGCCACCGAGCGGCTGATCCGGCCGCACATCCGCCGCACGCCGACGATCACGGTCGAGGCCGGCGATTTCGGCCTCGACGGCGGGCCGCTGGTCTTCAAGCTCGAATTCCTGCAGTACACCGGCTCGTTCAAGCCACGCGGCGCCTTCGCCAACCTGCTGACCCGGCCGGCGCCGGCGGCGGGCGTGGTCGCAGCCTCGGGCGGCAACCACGGCGCCGCGGTCGCCTTCGCGGCGATGCGGCTCGGCCTCAAGGCGGCGATCTTCGTGCCGAAGGTGACCTCGGCGACCAAGCTCGCCCGCATCCGCAGCTACGGCGCGGAGCTGGTGGTGACCGGCGAGGTCTATGCCGAGGCGCTGGCGGCGAGCGAACGGCGCATCGCCGAAACCGGCGCGCTGTCGATCCACGCCTACGACCAGCCCGAGACGCTGCTCGGGCAGGGCTCGGTCGGGCTCGAGCTCGAAGCCGACCGGCCCGAGATCGACACGCTGCTGGTCGCCGCGGGAGGCGGCGGGCTGATCGGCGGGATCGCCGCCTGGTATGGCGGCCGCCTCCGCGTCGTCTCGGTCGAGCCGGAGGCCGCGCCGACGCTGCACGACGCGCTCGCCGCGGGGCGTCCGGTCGATGCGCCAGCCGGCGGGATCGCCGCCGACTCGCTGGCGCCGAGCCGCGTCGGCGCGATCATGTTCCCGATCGCGCAGCGCCACATCGCGCCGGCGGTGCTGGTGCCCGACGAGGCGATCCGCGCGGCGCAGCGCCGGCTATGGGAGGTGCTGCGGATCGCCGCCGAGCCGGGCGGGGCGGCGGCGCTGGCGGCGCTGCTGGCGGGCCGCTACCGGCCGGCAAAGGACGAGCGCGTCGCGGTCGTGCTGTGCGGCGCCAACAGCAACGCGGTCGACTTCGACCGCGCCTAGCGGGCGAGGCGGCAGGCGGCGCTGTCGCCGTCGAAGAGCGCGTAGGCCGCCAGCCCCTCGCTTGCGCCTGCGACATGACCCTGCCAGCCCGCGGCGTGCGGCTCGTCGGTGGGAAAGCCGCTCAGCGCATAGCCGACGACGGCGCCGCCGGCATCGGTCAGCACGAGCCGGCGCGGCGCCGGGCGCTCTCGGCCATCGGCAACCCAGCCGTCGACCCGCGCCCCGCCTGCGACCCGCTCGATCGTGACGACCGCGCCGTCGCAATCGGCGGCGAGCCGGATATGGGCGGCGAGCGACGTGCCCAGCCAGCCGCTCCACGGTTCCGCAAACATCGCCAGGTGCCGCTCGCGCAGCCGCGCCGCCTGTCGCTCGACGAGGGCGGTGTCCGGGAAGAGGCGGCGCAGCGCCTGCGCGTCGTCGACGCCGGCGAGCAGCGCCGTCTCGGCGCTGCGGCGTGGCGCGACCCACGCGGCGCCGTCGGCGACGGAATGCCGCTGCGGCCAGGCGAGGATGAGCGTGCCGAGCAACCCAAGCGCCATCACCGGCACCCGCAGCTGCGGCCAGCCGCGCCGGATTTCGGCCACCGCGATAAGCGCCAGCGACAGCCAGAACAACAGCGCCGGCGTCGCATAGCGGCTCGACAAGGTCTGCACGAGGCCGAACTTGAGCCGGCCCAGCCCGGCCAGTACGCCAAAGCCGACGACAAAGGCAGCGGTGGCGAGGAGCGCCAGCTGGGCCCGGTCGGCATCGCGGCCGCGATGGAGCAGCGTCGCGCCGAACGCCGCGAACAGCACAAGGCCGAAGCCGCCGGCCGCCAGCGCCACCGCGATCGCCCGTCGCGCCGGCACCAGATGGCCGAACGGGTTGCCGAGAAAGCCGGCGACGTAGAGCGCGACGCGCGGCTGCGCCACGGTTTGCAGCGGGTCCGAATGATAATCGGGCGTCACATAGCCGTGCAGGTAGAGCGCCAGCAGCAGCACGCCGGCGATCGCCAGCACCGCCAGATGGCGCCGTGGCCAGCCGGCTCGCCAGGCGAGCGGCAATGCGACCGCCAGCGCCACGGCGCCACTCGACAGCGTGAAGAGCGCCGCGGCCGCGCAGCCGATCGCGGCGGCGAGCGTCGCGGCGCGCGGCCGGGCGAGCGCCAGGATCGCAAAAGCGCCGCAGGCCGCCAGCTCGACCCCGAAGAACTGGACCTGGAACCCCCAGACGAAATTCTCCGCCTGCATCGCCGAGAACAGCGTCGCGAGGACGATCCCGCCGAGCCACAGCGTGTCGGCGGCGCCGCGGCCGGTGGCGCGCCGTGCCAGCGCGACGAGCAGCCCCGCCAGCGCGAGCGGCAGCGCGACGTTGCAGAAGAAGTTGAACCGCTGGGTTTCGCGGAACGCGAAGGCGTCGATCGCGAAAAGGAGGCGCGGCAAGACGATGCGGTGCTCGTTGTGCTGCGCGAACAGCCAGGCCGAGAAGACCTGGCCGGGATCGAAGATCAGGTTCTCCCACTGGTCCCAGAACGGCACCGGCGACCAGCAGCGCACCACCATCGCCGCCGTGGTCGCGACCATGTAGAGGCCGACCGCGAAGACCGCGAGCGCCAGCACCGTCGGCAAAAGGCGCGGCCCAGCCGCGAAGCGGCGCATCAGGTAAAGCGGCCCGACCTCGGGAAGCCCTGCGGGACGCTGCGCCCGGCGCCGCCGCGCACGCCGCGCCACAGCGCGAGATCGGTCTCGGTCCGGGTGCGGTTCTCGCCCTGGCGCCACGACAGGCCTTCGGCCAGGCGGAACACCTTGGCGTCGGCGAGCCGTCCCATCCGGTAGCGCTGCAGGATCACCCCGCGGCCGCGCGCGATTTCCGGGATCTCGGCGAGGTCGACGACCAGCATCCGCCGGTTCTCGCCGACCAGCGCGACGGCGTCGCCATCGACCGCCGCGCAGACCACCGCCTTCTCCTCCTTGCCCGGCGACAGCACCTGCTTGCCGGCCCGGGTCTGCGCCAGCGCTTCCTCGCCGTCGACGACGAAGCCGCGGCCGTCGCCCGAGGCGACGAGCAGCTTCATCCCGGGGCGATAGGGGAACATCGCGACGATCTCGTCCTCGTTGCCGAGGTCGATCATCAGGCGCAGGGGCTCGCCCTGGCCGCGACCCGAAGGCAGCCGATCGACCCCGAGCGTGTAGAAGCGGCCGTTGCTGCCGAAGACGACGAGGCGGTCGGTGGTCTCGGCCGGGACCACGAAGCGCGGCGCGTCGCCTTCCTTGTAGCGCTGCTCGGCGGCCGCGACGTTGTGGCCGCGCACCGTGCGGATCCAGCCCTTCTCGGAGCAGAGCACGGTGACCGCCTCGCGCTCGATCAGCGCGGTGACCGGGATCTCGACCGGCGCCGGCGCGTCGCCGATCGTCGTGCGCCGCAGGCCGAGCGCGGTGTCGCCGCCGAACTCGGCCTGCGTCGCGCGCACCTCCTTGGCAAGCGCGGTCCATTGCCGGCGCTCGCTGCCGAGCAGCTTCTCGATCTCCGCGGCCTCGGCGCCGAGCTCTTCGAGCTCCTTGCGGATCGCCACTTCCTCAAGCCGGCGCAAGGCGCGCAGGCGCATGTTGAGGATCGCCTCGGCCTGCATGTCGGTGAGGCCCCAGCGCGCCATCATCGTCGCCTTCGGCTCGTCCTCCTCGCGGATGATGCGGATCACCTCGTCGAGGTTGACGTAGACGATGACGAGGCCGCGCAGCACCTCCATCCGGCGCGCGACCGCGGCGAGGCGGTGCCGGCTGCGCCGCTGCAGCACGACGCGGCGATGATCGAGGAATTCCTGCAGCGCCTCCTTGAGGTTCATCACCCGCGGCACGCCCTGCGGGTCGAGCACGTTGAGGTTGAGCGGGACCCGCACCTCGAGCTCGGTCAGCCGGAACAGCTGCTCCATCAACAGCACGGCGTCGACATTGCGGGTCTTCGGCTCGAAGACGAGGCGGATGTCTTCCGCCGACTCGTCCCGGACATCGGCGAGGAGCGGCAGCTTCTTCTCTTCGAGCAGCGCCGCGATCCGCTCGACGAGCCGGCTTTTCTGGACCTGGTAGGGCACCTCGGTGACGACGATCTGGTAGAGCCCGTGGGCGAGCGGCTCCTTGACCCAGCGGGCGCGCAGCCGGAAGCTGCCGCGGCCGCTGGCATAGGCGGCGGCGATGCTGTCGGCCGGCTCGACGAGGATGCCGCCGGTGGGGAAGTCCGGTCCGGGCATCAGCGCCACCAGCTCGCCGACCGAAATCCGCGGGTTCTCGATCAGTTGCAGCAGCGCCGCACAGATCTCGCCGACATTGTGCGGCGGGATGCTCGTCGCCATGCCCACCGCGATGCCCGCCGCGCCGTTGGCGAGCAGGTTCGGAAAGCGCGCCGGCAGCACCACCGGCTCGGAATTCTCGCCGTCATAGGTGGCGCGGAATTCGACCGCGTCCTCGTCGATGCCTTCGAGCATCGCGCGCGCCACGGCCGACATGCGGCTCTCGGTGTAGCGCATCGCCGCGGCGTTATCGCCGTCGATATTGCCGAAATTGCCCTGCCCGTCGACCATCGGATAGCGCTGCGCGAAATCCTGGGCGAGGCGCACCATCGCGTCGTAGATCGCGACATCGCCGTGCGGGTGGTATTTGCCGATGACCTCGCCGACGACCAGCGCGCATTTCTTGTACCCGCCGGTCGGGTCCATGCGCAGCTGGTTCATCGCATGGAGGATGCGGCGATGCACCGGCTTCAGCCCGTCGCGCACGTCGGGCAGCGAACGCGCCATGATCGTCGACAGCGCGTAGGACAGATAGCGCTCGCCGAGCGCGTCGGCGAAATCGACGTCCTGAATGCGTTCCACGACCTCGGCCATGGTCATCGATGCCTTGTTGCGGGGCGCTATGATACCAGCCGGGCGAGGCGCTGGGCGAGCCGGGCGCGCGCCTCGGGCAGCGCCCTGCCCTGCGGTTCGAGCAGGTGGCGACCGAGGAAATAGCCGGTGAGCGTCAGGCCGGCAACGATATCGCCCCCGGCCGCCGGTGCTGCGGACCACAAAAAACCGGGCAGCGGCAAGAGCTTGTCGCGGTAGGGCGCACCCGCCGCGCGCGACACCGCGCCGCCCGAGCGCGGCGAGACATAGGCGAGGTCGTCCTGCGCCCCGGTCGCGGCGCAGCGCGCGAGGTCGAGGCCGTAGCCGAGGGCCCCGAGCAGCGCGCATTCCCAGGCCACGTACTGCGCCGCCCAGTCGGCAGAATCGAGCGCCTCCACCAGCGCGGCGAGCCCGCCATAGACATCGGCATGCGGCTCGCGCTCCGGTAGGGCGAGCGCGACCAGCGCCGCGGCCGAGGACAGCGCGGCGAGCCGGTCGGGATCGTCGATCAGCGCGGCAACATGCGGGCGCACGAGCTCGACCTCGAACGTACCGAGATGCTCGGCGAGACGCCCGCGCCAATGCGCTGCGACGAGGTTGCCCGGCTGCAGCAGCGCGCGCCGCCTCGGCGACTGCCCGCCGCGCACCAGCCCGGCGTGGCGGCCGTGTTCGGCGGTCAACAGCTCGACGATCAGCGCGCTCTCGCCGTGCCGCCGCGCGATCAGGACAAAGCCGGTGTCGCGCCAGTCCATCGCCGGTCCTATCCGCCACCCCCGCGCAGGCGCGGGTCGGGCAGCAAGCGGGACAGCGCGCGGCGCGAATTTCCGCTGGCGCGGGAAGGACGCCGAATTTCAAGCATTGAAGTCGATCCCCATCGCGCGGAAGCGTTCCGGGTCGTCGAGCCAGCCCTCGCGCACCTTGACGAAGAGGAAGAGATGGACCTTGCGGTCGAGCATCGCGCCGAGCTCGGCGCGGGCGCGCGCGCCGATCGCCTTGATCCGCCGGCCGCCCTCGCCGAGCACGATCGCGCGCTGCCCGGCGCGGCGGACGTAGATCACCTGTTCGATCCTGACGCTGCCGTCCGGCCGCTCCTCCCAGCTTTCGGTCTCGACCGTCGCCGAATATGGCAATTCGTCGTGCAGCTGCAGGAAAAGCTGCTCGCGCGTCACCTCCGCGGCGAGGAAGCGCTCGGCCGCGTCGGAGAGCTGGTCGGGCGGAAAGAGGAACGGCCCCTCGGGCACCGCTTCCGCCAGTCGCCGCTGCAGATCGTCGACCCCGTCGCCGGTCAGGCCGGAGATCATGAAAACCTCGCTGAAATCGGCGAGCTTCGTCAGCTCCGCGGCGAGCCCGAGCAGGGCTTCGCGGCGCACCCGGTCGATCTTGTTGAGCGCCAGAAGCGGGCGGCGCGAGGCCGCCTTGAGCCGCTCGGCAATCAGCCGCGTGTCGGGGTCGATGCCGCGCGCCGCATCGACCAGCAGCACGGTCACGTCGGCATCGGCCGCACCGGCCCAGGCGGCGGCGACCATCGCCCGGTCGAGCCGCCGGCGTGGCTCGAAGATGCCGGGCGTGTCGACGAAAACGAGCTGCACCGCGGCGTCGGTCGCGATGCCGAGGAGCCGGCTGCGCGTCGTCTGCACCTTGGGCGTGACGATCGCCAGCTTCTGCCCGACGAGGCGGTTGAGCAGCGTCGACTTGCCGGCATTGGGGGCGCCGATCAGCGCGACAAAGCCGCAGCGCGTCATCGGCTCACGCTCCCCCGGCGAGGCGCTGCAGCAGCGCCGCGGCCGCCTCGGTCTCGGCGGCGCGCTTCGACGGCGCGGTGGCGCTCGTCTCCTCGGACTGGGCGACCCGCGCCGCGACGGTGAAGCGCGGCGCATGGTCCGGCCCCTCGGTCGCCACCAGCCGGTAGGCCGGCAGGCCGAGCCCGTGCGCCTGCGCCCATTCCTGCAACCGGGTCTTGGGGTCGCGCGGCGGCGCCGCGGTAGCGTCGAGCAACGGGGCCCACCAGCGCCGGATGAAGGCGGCGGCGGGGGCGAGCCCGGCGTCGAGATAGATCGCCGCGATCACCGCCTCGCAGACATCGGCGAGGATGCCGGGGTTGCGCGCCGCGCCGCCCGCCGCCTCCGATTTCGACAGCACGAGATGGCCGTCGAGACCGATCTCGAGCGCGACGCGCGCCAGCGTCTCGCGGCGCACCAGCTCGGCGAGGCGGCGCGTCAGATCGCCTTCCGCCTCGCTCGCGAAGCGGTGCCAGAGGAGGTCGGCGATCACCAGCCCGAGGACGCGGTCGCCAAGGAATTCGAGCCGCTCGTAATGCCGGGCGGGGGCGCGGCGGCGGCTCTTGCCGCGCGCCGCCGGCACCGCGCTCGGATGGGTCAGCGCCTCGACCAGCAGAGCCGGCCGCGCGAAGACGTGACCGATCCGTTGCGCCAGCGCGTGCTCCTCGGAGGCCGGCGCGGCGGCGGTCTCCATGCCGGCTAGTGCACCCCGTTGAACAGCCGGCCATAGCGGATCGCAAACGGCCATTTCCAGAATTCCCACCAGGCGGCCGAACCGTCGGTGGAAAAGAACAGGAACTCGGCGCGCCCGACCAGGTTCTCGGCCGGGATGAAGCCGACCGCCGACATCACGCGGCTGTCCTGCGAGTTGTCGCGATTGTCGCCCATCGCGAAATAATGCCCCGCCGGCACCTCGTAGACCGCGGTGTTGTCGAGCGGCCCGTCGTCGCCGATCTTGATGATCCGGTGCTCGAGCGGCGGCTCGCCGGGGCCGCGCGGCAGCGCCTCCATGTACTGGTGCATCAGGATGACCGCGCCGCCTTCCTGATAGACGTAGTCGTCGATCGGCTTGCGCGGCACTTCCTGGCTGTTGATGTAAAGCTCGCCGTGGATCATCTGGATCTTGTCGCCGGGCAGGCCGACGATGCGCTTGATGTAGTCGGTCGAGGTGTCGGTCGGCAGCTTGAAGACCGCGACATCGCCGCGCTCGGGCTTGTGGAACTCGAGGATCCGGCCGGAGAACAGCGGCAGCCCGAAGGGAAGCGAGAAGCGGCTGTAGCCGTAGGAGAATTTCGACACGAACAGGTAGTCGCCGACCAGGAGGGTGGGGATCATCGAGCCCGAGGGGATGTTGAACGGCTCGTAGGCCACGGTGCGCACGACGAGCGCGATCAGGATCGCGTAGATGATCGTCTTGACGGTCTCGAAGACGCCGCCCGAGGCTTTCTTCTTGGCGATCGCTTTCATGGCATGTCCGGCCGGCGAGAGAGCGCGGCGATAAGGCCGCGCGGCAGCGGCCAAGTCAAGCGCGCGACTTGCCCGCCGCCGCGGCAAATCTCAGCCAACGGCCGGCTCCGTCGCGGGTTCCCGCGGCGCCGGCTCGGCGGTGATGATGACCATCGCCTGGGCGAGCGGCGGCTCGTCGGTGATCGTCAGGTTGACCCGCGCGGTCATCCCCGGCGGGGTGATCGCTTCGAGCCGCCGCAGCGCACCGCCGGTCAGCAGCATCGACGGCTGGCCGGAAGGCAGGTTGACGACGCCTAGGTCGCGCCAGAAGACGCCGCGGCGGAAACCGGTGCCGAGCGCCTTCGCCGCCGCCTCTTTGGCAGCGTAGCGCCGGGCATAGCTTGCGGCACGATTGGCGCGACGATCGCACTTGATCCGCTCGGCCTCGG
>DATJOB010000130.1:0-7504 GCA_035507475.1 Allostellaceae bacterium
ACACGACAGAGGAGGGCACCGGTCCCTCTGCCCGGATGATATTGCTAAATGATATTATGATCTAGCAGGTTTAAACGCCGATTGCGCGAAAAGTGCTCTTTCCAACGCACCGTGGCGTTATTGCAACAGGGCCTGCCAAGCCATTGAAATCAGGCTGCTATTGCCGGTCGGCCGACCGCCCGGAAACCCCGCGGACGGGTCCCGGACGCGCCGCTGCAAGGCCTAACGCCAAGCGCGAACGGCCCTAGAATTTGAACCCGATCCGGGCTCCCGCGCTGGTTATGCCGGCGTTGTGCTGGCCGAGATTGGCGTTCGAGATATGGTCGAGGATCGCCGAGACGCTGATCCTCGGCGTCACCTGGTAGCCGAGCTCGGCGCTCTCGCGGAACAGGATGGGCGAGCCGAGCTCCTTGCGACCCAGCGGCGCATTGTCGATATAGCCGTCCTGGTAGGCGCCGCCGAGGCTGCCGGTCATGAAGACGTAGTCGCCGGGGCGGAACAGGTTCTGGATCACCGAGATGCCCCAGGTGAGCCCGGCGAAGGCGTCGCTGGTCTGCGCCGCGGTGTTGATGTCGGCACCGATATGCGGCCGCGGCGAGCCGATCACCGAGAGGAAATCGGGCGAGGTGAAGAGCATCTCGAGATCGACATCGAAGCCGCGCTCGATGTGATCACCGAGGAAGCCGACATCGTGCGCCAGCAGCCCCGCCTTGACCTCGTCGATGATCTGCCCGGGCACCGCGTAGGGGTTGGGCGGCAGCGGCATGAAGCCGAAGGTCAGCGGCGCGGCCGGCGGCGGCGCTGGAAGACCCGGCGGAGGACCGGGCGGAGAACCGGGAGGCGGCGGTGCCGCGGCGCTCTGCGCCCTGGCGATGCCCGGCGCGGCCAAACCGATGACGGCCGCCACCACCGTTACCGTCATGCCGCCTCGGAACCAGCCCGCCCGCACCCGCTGTCGCATCCCGCGCGTACCGCCCTCGCAAAATCGCCGGCAGGTTAGTCGGCGCCGCTCCGTTTGCCAATCGCCATCATGCGGCGCAGCGGATTGAGCGCCTTGGCCCGCGCCGACCAGACATGGCGGGCGAGCTCGCGCCGCACGACCGCGGCATCGCTCACCCAGTTGAGCTGGATCGAGCGACGCTGCCCGACATGCGCGCGATGGCCATGAAACGACACCGCGCTGCGCCGGAACGCCACCATGGTGCCGGCGAGCGGCGGCACTTCCGCGGCGAAATCCTCGAGGTCGTCGGGGCCGCGCAGCAGCCGCAGCCGACCGGCCGCCTCATGCCACTCCGGGTTCATGTAGATCAGCACGGTGATCAGCTTGGTCGCCGAATCGGTGTGGATGCCGCCGTCCTTGCCGTCGCTGTAGCCGCGCAGCGTGATCATCGTCGGCCGCCCCGCGAGGTCGATCCCGAACTTCTCCTCGATCGCCCGCCGCATCTCCGCCCCTTCGAGCTCGGCGGCAAGCGGGCCGAAGCCGGCGCCGCTCGACAGCGTCGATAACGGATAGCTGCCGTGGCCGGTGATGGCGGGAAACGCCGCCAGCGCCGCCGGCAGGCTGTCGCGCCGCAGAAAATCCTCGACCACCACGAAATCGAAAGGATCGCGACAGAGCGGCGTGTCGCGCAGCCGCGCGAAATCGAGGAACGTCATGCGAGTTTCATTAAAGCAATTCGCCGGCCCGCGACAATGGCCGCACGATGGCGCCACGCCGCACCCCGCCTCGGGCGATTCGCCGCTCGCGGTCCGGCTGCCTCTAGGGTAGAGGTAGCGCCGCCGACCGCAACCTTGCCGACGAGAGGTCATGGAACAGCGCTGGGGCCTCCCCCTCATCGCCTGGCCGTCGCGGTTGCGCCCCAATTACTGGGACCTGATCGCGCTGCCGCTGGTGCTGGGTCTGCTCGCGCTGATCGCATGGGGCAGCCTGGCGATGGGCGCGCACTACCGGGTCGGCGAGCCGCTGCCGATCAGCCTCGACCCGTGGCGCCTGCCGGAATACGCGCTGCGCACCGTGCTGCGGATGGGCGCGGCGCTGGTCGCCTCGCTGGTCTTCAGCCTCGCCTACGCGGCGCTCGCCGCGAAAAGCCGCGCCGCCGAGAAGATACTGATCCCCGTTCTCGACATCCTGCAATCGGTACCGATCCTCGGCTTTCTGTCGATCACCGTGACCGGCTTCATCGCGCTGTTCCCGGGCCGCCTGCTCGGCGTCGAATGCGCCGCGATCTTCGCGATCTTCACCTCGCAGGCCTGGAACATGACGTTCAGCCTCTACCAGTCGCTGCGCACCGTGCCCGGCGAGCTGATCGAGGCGGCGCGGATGTACCATTTGTCGAGCTGGCAGCGCTTTTGGCGGCTGGAAGTGCCGCACGGCATCCCGGCGCTCGTCTGGAACATGATGATGTCGGTCTCCGGCGGCTGGTTTTTCGTCGTCGCGTCGGAGGCGATCACGGTCTCCGGCCAGACGATCATGCTGCCCGGGGTCGGCTCCTACATCGCCACCGCGATCCAGCAGCGCGACCTCGGCGCGATCGGCTATGCGGTGCTGATCATGCTGGTCGTCATCATCCTCTACGATCAGCTGCTGTTCCGGCCGCTCCTCGCATGGTCGCAGAAGTTCAAGGATACGCTGGGCGACGACGAGGATGTCGTGCGCCCGTGGTTCCTCGTCGTCATGCAGCGGGCGCAGCTTTTCGATCTGGTCCAGACGGCGATCCTCGGCGCCAACCGGGTGGTCGACAACGCCTTCACCGCGCTCGGGCGCGGCTGGCGGACGCGGCTGCTGAGCGGCCCCCAGCGCGAGGTCGGACCCGCGCGCGGCTGGCCCGAACGGCTGTTCGACCTCGGCCTGCTGCTGGCGACGCTCGCGCTGATCGCCTGGATGATCCACTTCATCCTGCGCACCGTGTCGCCGGGCGAGGTCGGCTGGACCTTTGTGCTCGGCGCGATCACCGGATTGCGCGTGCTGATCCTGATCGTCGTCGCCTCGCTGATCTGGGTGCCGATCGGGGTGTGGATCGGGCTGCGCCCGCACGTCGCCGACCGCGCCCAGCCGATCGTGCAGTTCCTCGCGGCGTTCCCCGCCAACCTGTTCTTCCCGGTGGCGGTGGTGCTGATCCTGCGCTTCAGCCTCAACCCGGAGATATGGCTGGCGCCGCTGATGATCCTCGGCACCCAGTGGTACATCCTGTTCAACGTGATCGGCGGCACCATCTCGTTGCCGGTGGAGTTGCGGCTGGCGGCGAGCAATCTCGGCGTCCGGCATTGGCTGTGGTGGCGCCGGGTGATGCTGCCGGCGATCTTCCCGGCCTATGTCACGGGCGCGGTCACCGCGGCGGGCGGCTCGTGGAACGCCAGCATCGTCGCCGAGGTCGTGCAGTGGGGCGATACCACGTTGAAGGCGACCGGGCTCGGCGCCTATATCGCCGAGTACACCGCGAACGGCGACGCGGCCCGCATCGCGCTGGGGATCGGCGTGCTGTGCCTTTACGTGCTGGCGTTCAACCGGCTGCTGTGGCGCCGCCTCTACAACCTTGCCGCCGAACGGCTGCGGCTCGATTAGCCTTGCAAGGAGGCGCGATGAACGGTCCTTCTCCGCTGCTGCGCGCCGCCGGCGTGTGCAAGACCTACCGCACGCCGGACCATATCGGCCGGCTGGTGCTGGACCATGTCGATTTCACGCTGCGCGAGGGCGAGATCGTCGCGATCCTCGGCAAGTCGGGCTCCGGCAAATCGACCTTCCTGCGCATCCTCGCCGGGTTGATCCCGCCGAGCGACGGCGCGGTCGATTACCGCGGCCACTCGGTGAGCGAGCCGGCGCAAGGGATCGCGATGGTGTTCCAGAGCTTCGCCCTGTTCCCCTGGCTGACCGTGCTGGGCAATGTCGAGCTCGGCCTCGAGGCGAAGGGGATCACCGCCGCCGAGCGCCGCCGGCTCGCGGTCGCGGCGATCGACCTGATCGGTCTCGACGGGTTCGAGAACGCCTATCCGAAGGAGCTCTCGGGCGGGATGCGGCAGCGCGTCGGCTTTGCCCGCGCGCTCGTCGTCAACCCCGACATCCTGCTGCTCGACGAGCCGTTCTCGGCGCTCGACGTGCTGACCGCGGAGACCCTGCGCAACGACCTGCTCGATCTGTGGAGCGAGAGCAGGATCCCGACCAAGGGGATCCTGATGGTGTCGCACAACATCGAGGAGGCGGTCGAGATGGCCGATCGCATCCTGATCTTCGGCAGCGATCCGGGGCGCATCAACGCCGAGATCCCGATCGCGATGCCGCGGCCGCGCGCCTGGGAGAGCGCGCAATTCCGCCAGATCGTCGACCAGGTCTACACGCTGCTGACGACGGTCCCGGGGCGCGACGGCCGGCGCGGCGCAAAGGCCGACCAGGTCGGCCTCGGCTATCGCCTGCCGGCGGCCGCGGTGCAGCAGCTCACCGGGCTCATCGACAGCGTCGCCGAGACGCCGTTCAACGGCCATGCCGACCTGCCGCACCTCGCCGACGAGGCCGAGCTCGACGACGACGAGCTGTTCCACCTGCTCGAGGCACTGCAGCTTCTCGGCTTCGCCCATGTCAGCGGCGGCGACGTCGACCTGACCGCCACCGGCCGCCGCTATGCCGATGCCGATATGCAGCGTCGCAAGGAGATCTTCGCCGACGCGGTGCTGCGCCATGTGCCGCTTGCCGCGCATATCCGCCGCGTGCTCGACGAGCGGCCCGGCCACCGCGCGCCGGCCGCCCGGTTCCTGCGCGAGCTCGAGGACCACCTCTCGGAGGACGAGGCCGAGCGGGTGTTCGACACGCTGATCAACTGGGGCCGCCACGCCGAGATCTTCGCCTACGACTACGACGACGAGGTGCTGAGCCTCGAAAACTTCTGAGCGCGGCTCACATCGGCATCGCCATTTCCGCCCTGGCGAGCGCCGGCGGCATGACCCAGACATAGAACGTGTCGCGGCGGATATCGGTGGTGTCGCCGCTGCTCATCCAGGTCGGATCGTCGAGCACCTTGACGTAGACCTCCTGGCCCGGCGCGAGCACGAGGTCGCGCGTCTGGTTGGTGTCGGTGCCGTAGCTTTCGGGCGAGAGGTGATAGGCGCCCGGCGGCACGTCGAGATAGATCGCGTGACTGTGCGGCGGCACCGACACGGCGCGCACGCCGTTGAGGTCGACATTCGCGGTGTTGAGGCTGAGCGAGGGATCGAAGATCCGGTAGAACCAGAGCCGCGCGGTGCCGGCGGGCGGCGGCGTCGCCTGGACCGCGCCGATCGGCTCGCCGACGCAGCCGGCCAGCACCAGCAGCGCCGCCGCGCCCAGCCAGCGCATCAGGCAGAACGCAACGGACCGGGGCATCGCTTTCCCTCCTCCTCGAGTGCCGGGCCGAGCGCGGCTTGTCGCTTTTCCGTCGGCCGGCGCGGGATCGGCGGATGCGCAGAGGCTACGCCGCCACGATGCCGCGCAGCAAAACACGCTTTTGCGACCTTCCGCCCCAGTCTGGAAGAGGCCTCGGGCGGCGTATAAAATCGCGGCCGAACACGCCGGAGGGGGCCGGGGAATCGTGCGCTATCCGTTGCCACTGCTTGCCCTGGTGCCGATCGCCGTCGCGGTCGTCGCCTGCACGCCCGACCAGTCGGTCGCCACACGGATCGGCGACCGCACCTACCGCATCATCAGCCCCGAGGTGCCGGGCGGCGCGGAGGCGCCGAATCGCCGCCTCGCGGACCATCTATGCCCGGGCGGCTACCGCAAGCTCGAGGAGGAAAGCCACAAGGGCGGCCCGGACCGCGTCGACTGGTACGAGCACAACGTCACCACGGTGTGGACGATCAAGTGCATCTGACCGGCAAATGCGTCCGAACCCAGGGGGCGAAAACGGCGTGCCGCGTTCCTATATAAAGACAATGAGAACACACCCATACGCGGAAGCGGTCTACAAAATCGTCGATCTCCCCAGCGGGGTGTTCGGCGTCGAAGTGAAAATCCCGGATAGCGCCCCGACGACCGTCAGCAGCTTCGCGACCGAGGCGGCGGCGCAAGCCTGGATCGACCGGAACAAGCAGCGCGTCATCGAGCAGAACGAGCGGCGCAGCCCGTTTCGCAGGTCGCCGCCGAGAACGTAGTCCCGGCCGTCCATGTCCCTGGGGCCGGGCTGGACCCCGGCCATCTACGTGATCCCCGGGTCGGGCCCGGAGCTGGCGACAACAAGAGCCATATCAACCCGAACCGATCGCGCTCAATCGCTTCGGCCAAAAACCGCCGCCGGTTTTCGCGGCGGCGTTCCCGGGCGGCGCGGTTACGCCGACTTCAGAGAGACGGCGGACGTCTTGCCTTGATTGCCGCGCTCGAGCTCATAGCTGAGCTTCTGGCCTTCATGCAGATTTCCGATGCCCGATCGCTCGACGGCCGAGATGTGGACGAACACGTCCTTCGACCCGTCGTCGGGTTGGATGAAGCCGTAGCCCTTCTGGGCGTTGAACCACTTAACGGTTCCGGTAGCCATAGATGACCTTTCAACGTCGTTTGCCGGCAACCAGGATAGAGCGCCGGATCAACCGTTGGCTGGTTTACGGAAGGCGGTTCGGCGCTCTGTCGAGCAACGAAATGCGTGCCGAACCAAGAGTTGACCGCCTCCATGTGGCCGCGCCGCCGGCGTATTGCAAGGCTGTCCCGCATGCGCCGGCGCCGGATCGGGCGGGACCCGCCGGACGGCTAGCGCGGCCGCATCGTCGGGAAGGCGATCACGTCGCGAATCGACGGGCTGTCGGTCAGCAGCATGACCAGTCGGTCGATCCCGAGGCCGAGCCCGCCGCAGGGCGGCAGCCCGTATTCGAGCGCCGCGACGTAATCCTCGTCGAGCGGCTGGGCCTCCTCGTCGCCGGCGGCGCGCGCCTGCATCTGGGCTTCGAAGCGGCGCCGCTGGTCGAGCGGGTCGTTGAGCTCGGAAAACGCGTTCGCCACTTCCCAGCCGTAGACGTAGGTCTCGAAGCGCTCGACCAGCCGCGGGTCGCGGGGAT
This sequence comes from Allostellaceae bacterium, assembly GCA_035507475.1. GTDB lineage: Bacteria > Pseudomonadota > Alphaproteobacteria > ATCC43930 > CGMCC-115725 > DATARH01. The sequence goes on from DATJOB010000130.1 coordinate 7,012, forward strand.
CGGCCTTGGCGAGCGGAGAGATGTCGCGCGGAAAGCCGGTGACGTGGACCGGCTGGATCAGCGAATCCTCGACGCGCAGCGCAAACGCCGCTTCCAGCGCATGGCCCCAGCCGGCCTCGGCGCTCAGTGTCGCGCCGAGCGAGTTGGCCGCGGCGCGGGCGCCGGCGGGATCGAGCGCGAGGAAATCGATGCCGGTCGCCTCCTCGACCAGATCGGCCATCGAGCGGCGCGGCCAGGGCGGCGCGAGATCGATCGCGGTGCCGCCGTAATCGAGCCTGGTGCCGCCGGCGACGGTCGCCGCCAGATGCGCGACCAGCGTCTCGGTCAGCTCCATCATCGCCCGGTAGTCGACATAGGCGATGTAGATCTCGAGCGAGGTGAATTCCGGGTTGTGGCGCGGCGACAGACCCTCGTTGCGGAAATTGCGGTTGATCTCGAAGATCTTCTCCGAGAGCCCGCCGACCAGCAGCCGCTTCAGATGCAGCTCGGGCGC
>DATJOB010000131.1:0-17829 GCA_035507475.1 Allostellaceae bacterium
GGTCGCGAGCGCGCCGCCATGCGCCGCGGCGTCGATGCCGCGCGCCATGCCCGATGCGACAACAATGCCGGCTTCACCGAGCCCGGCGGCGAGATCATGCGCCAGCCGCCTGCCGTTGGCCGAGGCATTGCGCGCGCCGACCACCGCGACCATTGGCGCAGTCAGCAGTTCGTCACGGCCGAGCACGGTCAGCACCGGCGGCGCATCCTCGATGTTGGCGAGCGTCTCGGGATAACCCGGTTCGCCCCAACAGACCAGCTGGGCGCCGAGCCGGGCGAGCGCGGCCAGCTCGCGTTCGGCTGTGGCGCGGCTGTGCACGGTGAGATCGCGCCGCCCGAGGCGGGGCACGGCCTCGATCGCGGCCTTTGCCGAGCCGAACCGGCGGAGCAGCGCGTAGAACGTGACCGGGCCGATCGTCTCGGTGCGGTTGAGGCGCAGCCAGTCGAGCCGCTCCTCGGGATCGAGCGCGCGCGCCGCCAGGGCTCAGCTCTTGGTGAAGGAGATGCGGCTCTCCGTGCCGGCGATGAGCCGGCGGATGTTCTCGTGATGGCGCGCGACCACCGCGATCGCGATCGCCGCGATCAGCAGCGCGCGTTCACCATCGACGACTACCCCGGCATAGGCCGCCGCCACCACCGCGCCGACCAGCGCGGCAAGCGAGGAATAGCGAAAGAGGATCGCCACCGCCAGCCAGACCAGCCCCGCCACCAGGGCCACCGGCCAGGCGACGATCGCCAGCACGCCGAGCGCGGTCGCGACCGCCTTGCCACCGCGAAAGCCGATCCAGACCGGGAACATATGGCCGAGGACGACCGCCCCGCCGGCCGCCAGCATCGCGTGCGTGCCCCAGCTCGCGCCGATCAGCACCGCCGCGATGCCCTTGGCGACATCGCAAAGGAGCGTCAGTGCCGCAAGCCCTTTGTTGCCGGTGCGCAGCACGTTGGTCGCGCCGATATTGCCCGAGCCGATTTTGCGCACATCGCCAAGCCCGGCGAGGCGTGTCAGGATCAGTCCGAACGGGATCGAGCCGAGCAGATAGCCGATCGCGATGGCGGCGACGAAGTAAACGCTCATGCCGCGGTCCGTTCGAAAATCGTGCGACCATCTACCACGGTAAGTTCGACGCGGCCCTGAACCGCGCGGCCATCAAACGGCGCGTTCTTCGACTTGGAGCGGAACCGGTCGGTCTCGACGCGATATTTCGCCTGCGGGTCGAAGACGACAAAATCTGCCGGCGCGCCTGCCGCTAGCCTGCCGACGCCGAGCCCGAGGATGCGCGCTGGGGTCACGGTCAGCCGCCGCAGCACATCGAGCAAGCCCATGTGCCGGCTGTGGCAAAGCTCGAGCGACAACGGCAGCAGCGTTTCCAGCCCGACAATGCCATAGCTCGCCGATGAAAACGGCAGGCGTTTCGAATCCTGGTCCCACGGTGCGTGGTCGCTGGCGATCGCGTCGATCGTGCCGTCGGCGAGCCCGGCGACGACCGCCTGGCGATCGTGCTCGCCGCGTAGCGGCGGCGACAACTTGGCAAAAGTGCGGTAATCGCCGATCGCGGTCTCGTTGAGCGCGAAATAGGGCGGGGCGGTGTCGCAGGTGACCGGCAGGCCCTGCGCCTTGGCGCGGCGGATCGCCTCGATCGCCGCGCCGGTCGAGACATGCGCAGCATGGTAGCGCGCGCCGGTCAGGGCGACGAGGCGCAGGTCGCGCTCGACCATGATGACTTCGGCCGCCGGGGGGATGCCGGCAAGCCCCAATCGCGTCGCGATCTCGCCCTCGGTGACCTCGCCGGCGCCGCCGAGGCTCGGCTCCTCGGGGTGCTGGATCACCAGCTGATCGAAGGTGCGGGCATAAGCCAGCACGCGGCGCATCACCAGCGCGTCGGCGATCGGCTTCACCCCGTCGGTGAAGCCGAGCGCGCCGTTGGCGGCGAGCAGGCCGATCTCGGTCAGCTCGCGACCGCCGAGCCCCTTGGTCGCCGCCGCGTAGGTGTAGATCTTGGCGAGCCCGATCTCGCGCGCCCGGCGGGCGAGGAATTCGACCACCGAGACATCGTCGACCGGCGGCTCGGTATTGGGCAGCGCGACCATCGTGGTGACCCCGCCGGCCGCGGCGGCCTGGCTGCCGCTCTCGATCGATTCGATGTGCTCGGCGCCGGGCTCGCGCAGCTGCACGCGCATGTCGACGAGGCCCGGGGCGAGGCACAACCCGTCGGCCTCGACCACCTCGATGTCGGGGCCGAGCCCCGCGGCGCTGATGTTGCTGCCGATCGCGGCGATGCGGTCGCCGACGACGATGATGTCGCCGACATCGTCGCGCCCGCTGTCCGGGTCGATCAGGCGGGCGCCGCGGAACAGCCGGCGCAGGCTCATAAGCGGCCTCATACAGCCGGCCCGTTGCCGAGGTTTCCGGCCATGATCTCGAGGCAGGCCATGCGCACCGCGACGCCCATCTCGACCTGCTGGCGGATCAGGCTGCGGTCGATGTCGTCGGCGACCTCGCTGCCGATCTCGACGCCGCGGTTCATCGGCCCCGGATGCATGATGAGCGCGTCGGGCCGTGCCGCGCGCAGCTTGTCGTAGTCGAGCCCGAAGAAGCGGAAGTATTCGCGGGTCGACGGCACGAAGGAGCCGTGCATCCGCTCGCTCTGCAGCCGCAGCATCATCACGATGTCGACATCGGCGAGCCCGGCGGCCATGTCGTGGAACACCTCGACCCCGAGATGCTCGACCGAAGCCGGGAGCAGCGTGCGCGGCGCGACGACGCGGACCCGCGCGCCCATCGCGTTCAACAGCGCGATGTTGGAGCGCGCCACCCGGCTGTGTAGCACATCGCCGCAGATCGCCACCGTGAGGCCGCCGAGCTTGCCTTTGCGGCGGCGGATCGTCAGCGCGTCGAGCAGCGCCTGGGTCGGGTGCTCGTGGCTGCCGTCGCCGGCGTTGATGACGGCGCAGTCGACCTTCTCCGACAGCAGCTGGACCGCGCCCGATTCGGGATGGCGCACGACCAGCACGTCGGGGTGCATCGCGTTCAAGGTCATCGCCGTGTCGATCAGCGTCTCGCCCTTGCGCATCGAGGAGACCGCGACCGCCATGTTGATGACGTCGGCGCCGAGCCGCTTCCCGGCGACCTCGAACGAGGTGCGGGTGCGCGTCGAGTTCTCGAAGAAGCAGTTGATCAGCGTGCGGCCGCGCAGCAGCGACTTCTTCTTTTCGGCCTGCCGGTTCATCTCGACATAGGTGTCGGCGAGGTCGAGCACATAGCTGATCTCCTCGGGCGTCAGACCGTCGATGCCGAGGAGATGACGATGCCGATAGGCATGGGAATCCATAAGTCCGGAACTATAGGCAGCGGCGGGAGGGCCAGCAAGGCCGCCTCGGCGGGCTCTGCCCGGCGCCGGTACGGCGCACGGCGCGGGTGACGCGAACTTGTCATGTTGACATCTTCGCGCTGACCACCCTGAGCCTCGTCTCGGTGCTCGCGGCCGAGCGGTTGCGCTCGGCCGGGCGGGGCGGCGTCCCGCCCGCCGCCTTGAAGGCATCGCCGCAGGGTTTAGATATAGCGGCGGGAAATCACTGATAGGGCGCGGTGTTTATCTGGCATCGCGCGCGTATCGCTACAGGGTCCCGAGGACAATGAAGCAACTTCCTTCGGCGCTGGTGCTGGCGGTCGGCTTGGCCGCCGCGCCGCTGCAGGCCTTTGCCGCCGCGCCGATCCCGGAATTCACCGGTGGGGTGGTGCCGAGCCTGGCGCCGATGCTCACCACGGTGACGCCGGGCGTCGTCAACATCGCGGTCAAGGGCCGCGAGCCGATCCAGAACCCGCTGCTGCAGGACCCGCTGTTCCGCAAGTTCTTCAAGCTGCCGCAGGGCCAGCAGAGCTACGAGGAGACGCAGGCGACCGGCTCCGGGGTCATCGTCGACGCCGCCCAGGGCTACGTGCTGACCAACGCGCATGTCGTCGAGAACGAAACCTCGGTCACGGTCACGCTCAAGGACAACCGCAAACTCGCCGCGAAACTGGTCGGGCGCGACGCCGAGACCGACGTCGCGGTGCTGAGGATCGACGCATCGGGGCTCACCGCGGTGCCGTTCGGCGATTCCGACCGGCTGCAGGTCGGCGACTTCGTGGTCGCGATCGGCAACCCGTTCGGCCTCGGGCAGACGGTGACCTCGGGGATCGTCAGCGCGCTCGGCCGCAGCGGGCTCGGCATCGAGGGCTACGAGGACTTCATCCAGACCGACGCGTCGATCAATCCCGGCAATTCGGGCGGCGCGCTCGTCGATCTGCGCGGCAATCTCGTCGGCATCAACACCGCGATCCTGGCGCCGGGCGGCGGCAATGTCGGGATCGGCTTCGCGGTGCCGATCAACATGGCGCGCCGCGCGATGGACCAGCTCATTCGCTACGGCGAGGTTAAGCGCGGCCGCATCGGCATCGCCATCCAGGATCTGACCCCCGACCTCGCGCAGGCGATGAACACGCGGCGCCAGGCGGGCGCGGTCATCGCCAAGGTCGAACCCGGCTCGGCCGCCGACCATGCCGGGCTGCGCAGCGGCGATCTGGTGGTCGCCGCCAACGGCGTGCCGGTCCGCAGCGGCACCCAGCTGCGCAACGTCATCGGGCTGACGCGGATCGGCGACGAGGTCAGCCTCACCGTCGATCGCGGCGGGGTCGAGCGCTCGCTCGGCGTGCGCGTCGAACTGGCCCAGCAGCGGCCGGCGCCTCGCGCCCAAAGCCAGCGCTAGGCGGCCGATGGCGACGCAAACCCCGTACGAGGTGCTGGGCGTCAAGGCCGACGCCGGCCAGGACGACATCCGCAAGGCCTACCGCAAGCTGGCCAAGCAGCTGCACCCCGACCTCAACCCCGGCAAGCCCGAGGCCGAGGCGCGCTTCAAGCGCGTGACCGCGGCCTACGACCTCTTGTCCGACCCGGAGAAGCGCGCCCGCTACGATCGCGGCGAGATCGACGAGAGCGGCGCCGAGCGGCCGCGTTATTCCTATCGTCCGCACGCCGAGGGCGGGCAGGGCTGGAAGTATCAGCAGGCCGGGATGGACGCCGAAGACCTCGAAGACCTCTTCGCCATGTTCGGCGGCGGTGCGCGGCGCGCCGGCGCCCGCGGCCACGGCTTCGGCGAGAACCTCAACATCCCCGGCGGCGACCGCCACTACGCGCTGAGCGTCGATTTCGTCGAGGCCGCGGCCGGGGCCAAGAAGCGCCTGTCGCTCGCGCCGGACAGCTGGCTCGACGTCACCATCCCGCCGGGGATCGAGGAAGGGCAGGTGCTGCGCCTCAGGGGCAAGGGCGACCCCGGGATCGGCGGCGGTCCGCCCGGGGACGCGCTGATCGAGGTCCACGTCCTGCCGCATCCGTTCTTCCGGCGCGACGGCGACAACATCCTCGTCGAGTTGCCGGTCAGCCTGGCAGAGGCCGTGCTCGGCGCGCGGGTGACCGTCCCCACGGTCAGCGGGCCGGTCGCGATGACGATCCCCAAGGGCTCGGACAGCGGCGCGCAGCTGCGGCTGCGCGGCAAGGGGGTGCAGCGCCGCGGGGCCGCGCCGGGCGACCAGATCGTCACGCTGAAGGTCGTGGTCGGGGCGAGCGGCGATGCCGAGCTCGCCGCCTTCGTCGAGGGCTGGGCGGCCAAGCACCCGACCGACCCGCGGCAAGGGATGGTGCCGTGATCGGCTTCGAGGAGATGCTCGTCCGCTTTCGCGGCCTCGAACGCGGCGAGCTGGTGCGCTGGGTCGAGAACCGCTGGGTGCTGCCCGAGCGGCACGCCGACAGCTGGGTGTTTCACGAGGTCGACGTCGCCCGCGTCGAGCTGATCCTCGACCTGCGGCGCGACCTCGCGATCGCCGAGGACGACGCGATGGAGCTGGTGCTCGGCCTCGTCGACCAGCTCTACGGCCTGCGCCGCCAGATGCGCCGGCTGTGCGACGCGGTGGCGCGCCAGCCGCCGGAGGTGCAGGACGCGATCCGGCGCGCCTTGCCGCGGCGGAGCGGGCCGCGGCGCTGATCGCGTCGTCTTTCAGGCGAAGTCGCGCCTGCCAATTCAACTATCGTTAACGCCGGACACATAGAACGTTACCCGACAGCACGAGCCTGGGCCGCCGCCGCGCGCCCGGCAGACGGCCGGGAGCGATCTTCGCGCATGGTGCGGGTGGTCTCGATACTGAAGGCGGGTGGCGCCCGCCGCCTCGTCGTCGTCGGCGCCGTGCTGATCGCCGCCACCATCCTCGGCGCCGCGCTCAGCCTCTGGGACCTGCGGCGCAGTGCGATCACCGCCTCGCGGTCGAACGTCGCGGCGCTCGACACGGTGCTCACCGAGGAGTTGTCGCGCTCGATCCAGTCGATCGACCTCGTGCTCGGCGAGGCGATCCAGGAGGTGGTGCATTCCGGGGCGATCACCCCGGCCGAGTTCCGCCAGCAGATGGCGAGCGAGGCGACACACGATTTTCTCGCCGGACGCCTCAAGGCGCTGCCGCAGGGGACCTGCCTCTTCCTGACCGCTGCGCTCGGGGTCCAGGTCAACTCGTCGAATTTCTGGCCGATCCCGGCGGTCGCGCTGGGCGACCGCGATTCGTTTCAGGCGGCGGCCGATGCCGACCGCCAAAGCCTGCTCATCAGCACCCCGGTCAAGAGCCGCGTCACCGGCCGCTGGACGCTGTTCCTGACGCGCCGGATCGAGAGCCGCGCCGGGGTGTTTCTCGGGACCGTGCAGGCGACGATCGAGCTGCGCTATTTCGAGCAGTTCTACCAGACGATCGCCACGCTCGACGGGGAATCCGTCGCGGTGATGAACCGGGACGGCGTGATCCTCGTGCGCCATCCCCAGATCGAGCGGCTGATCGGCGCCCGCGTGCCGCGCGAATCGGCCTGGGAGGCGGCGACCGCGAAGGGCTCCGACACTTTCACCAGCCCCGGTTATCTCGACAGCGTGCCGCGCGAGGTGGCGCTGCGCGTGCTCAAGGACTACCCGCTCGTCATCAGCGTGGCGGTTCCCGAAACGACGGCGCTGGCGCCATGGTACCGCCAGGCGACGGTGATCGGCGTCGGCACCACCTGCGCGGTCGTCGTCTTCGCCGCGCTGTTCCTGTCGCTCGCGGCGCAGTTCGGTCGGCTCGAACGCTCGGAGCGGGCGCTGTCGCGGGCGCTGCGCAGGACCGAGCGCGCCGACCGCGCGAAATCCGATTTCCTCGGGCGGATGAGCCACGAGCTGCGCACGCCGCTCAACGCGATCATCGGCTTCTCCGAGGTCCTGCTTGGCGAGATCTTCGGGCCGCTGGGGACGCCGCGCTACAAGGAATACGCCGAGGATATCCTGCGCTCGGGGCGGTTCCTGCACGACCTGATCAGCGACATGCTCGACATGGTCAAGATCGAGTCGGGGCACCGCGACCTGCACCTCGAAACCTTCGATTTCGCCGGCGAGATCGACGAGGCGATGCGCATGATCCGCCCGCGAGCGGAGCTCGGGCAGGTGCGCCTGGAGCAGGTGGCCGGCGACGCGCCCGCCGCGATCGTCGCCGATCGCCGCGCCTTCAAGCAGATCGTCCTGAACCTGATCGGCAACGCGGTCAAGTTCACCCCGGCCGGCGGGACGGTCAGCGTCCGGTCAGGCGGATCGGACGGCGACGCGCTGCTGCAGATCGCCGATACCGGGGTCGGCATCGCGCCGGCCAACCTTGCGAAGCTCGGCACGCCGTTCTTCCGCGTCGAGGACAATCCGCACCAGGCGAGCACCGAAGGCACCGGCCTCGGCATCGCGCTCACCAAGTCGCTGATCGAGCTGCACGGCTGGACCGTCGATTTCGCCAGCGTGCTCGGCAAGGGGACGACGGTGACGATCACCATGCCCGACGCGCTGCGACCGGCCGCCGACGCGGGGCGCGGCGGCATCGCCGCGCTGGCACCGACCGGCGCCGCGCCAGCACCGGTCGGCTGACCGGGCGATCTACACGCGCTGGAAACGGGCGCGCGCGCCGCGCTCGATGGCCGCCGCGATCAGACGGTCGACCTCCAGCCGGTCGCGGATCAGCTCGAGGATTTGCAGCTCCTCCTGCGTCGCGGCGCCGTCGACGGCGACGAGGTCGCAGGCGATCGCATAGGCTGTCTCGCGCAGCCGCGCGGGCAGCGCGCCCCTGATCGCGTCGAGCGTGCGGTCGAGCCCGTTCTCGCCGGCCAGGAGATCGGCGCAATCGTTGAGGTGCTGGGCGAGCTTCTTGCGGTCGAAATTCTGGAACACCGGCAGGTGGCCGACGATGTCGCCGATGATCGCGAGCTCGGCGGCGGGCAGCCGGCGTTCGGCGCCGGTGACGATCACCATCGTGTAGACCAGCGCGCCGTGAGGATCGAGCATCGGGTCATCCTTGCTGCAGCCGCGGACAGACCAAACCGGCGCGCCGGCTGTCAAGGCCCTTCGTCGAGAAAGCCGGCGGTGAGCGCGGCCGCCTCGGCGAGCGGCAGGCGGGCCACCGGCACCCCGTCGGGGAAGGCGGTCAGCAGCCGCGAGGGGAGCTGGCGGTCGAGCACGACGAAGACGCCGCGGTCGTCGGCCCGGCGGATCAGCCTGCCATAGGCCTGGCGCAGGCGCAGCCGGGCGATATGGTCCTCGTAGCCGGCGCCGCCGAAGACCGGCTTGCGGGCGCGGTGCAGGATGTCCGGACGCGGCCACGGCACCCGGTCGAAAACGATGAGCCGCAGCGAGCGCCCCGGCACGTCGACGCCATCCCTGACCGCATCGGTGCCGAGCAGGCACGAATGCTCCTCGGCGCGGAAGATGTCGACGAGGGTCCCCGGCGCCATCGCGTCGACATGCTGTGCGAGCAGCAGGATGCCGAGTCCTTCGAGCGCCGCGGCGAGGCGCTGGTGGACCGCCTTCAGCCGGCTGATCGCGGTGAAGAGGCCGAGCGCGCCGCCGCGCGAGGCGTGCATCAGCGCGGCGAAACCCGCCGCGACCTGGCCGATGTCGTCGCGCGGGATGTCGTTGACCACGACGATCCGGGTCTGCACCGCATAATCGAACGGCGAGGCGATGCGCGCGGCCTGCGGCGGCATGGCGAGATGGCGCAGGCCGCTTGCCGCTTCGGCGAGATGCCAGGCGGCGGCGGGGTCGGCTTCGCCGCCGGTCAGCGTCGCCGAGGTCACAACGACGCCGTGCGCGGGCTGCGCGACGTGCCGGGCAAACGGGATGCCGGGATCGACCCAGTTGCGGTTGAGCGCGACGTCGGTCTCGTGCCCGTCGATGCGGTCGAGCGCGAGCCATTCGACGGTCTCGGGCCCGGCCGGCTCGGCGAGGTCGCGCAGCAGCGAGCTCCACGCCGCGAGCTGCAGCCCGGCGCGGCGCTCGATGCCGCGCAGCGCCGCGTCGAGGCGCTGCCGCGTCGTCGCGTCGGGCGGGTTCTCCGGGTCTTCGAGCTGGCGCCGCAGCAGCGCGGCGAGCCGCAGCAGCGCGGTGCCGAGCCGGTCGAGCGCCTCGGCGAGCCGCGCGCCGGCCTCGACCAGCCCGGCGACCGGCGGTCGCGCCTCGGCTTCGAGCCCGTAGCCGGCGTCGGGGCCGGTCGCACGCGCCAGGACCTGCTGCCGCACCAGGCAGAGGAAGCTCTCGAAGCCGGGCAGCCCGGTGCCGTCGGCGACACGCTGGTGCCAGTTGTCGCCGGGCAGCACGCGGGCGGCGACGAGCGCCTCGATCAGCAGCTTCGCACCGTCCTCGTCGGCCTCGACGAGATCGCCGATGCGGCGTTGCAGGCCGCGGGCGCGCGAGCGGGTCGCCTCGGCGCCGAGCAGCCAGCGGCGCAATTCGCGGCCCTCGCGCCCGGAGAGGCGCACCGAGAAGGCGGAATCCGCCGCTTCGAGCAAATGGTGGCCCTCGTCGAAGACATAGCGGGTCGGCACGGTGGCGTCGTCGAGGCCGCCGAGCGCAGCCTGGGCCATCACCAGCGCATGATTGGCGACCACCAGCCGCGCATGCCGCGCGGCGCGCACGTTCTTTTCGACAAAGCATTTGCGGAAATGCTGGCAGGCGGAATGGACGCACTCGCCGCGCCGGTCGGCGAGCGCCGCGACCCGGTAGCCGCCGATCAGCTCGGCGAGCCAGCCGGGAAAATCGCCGGCCACCAGGTCGCCCGCCTCGGTCGCGAGGATCCAGCGGGCGATCAGCGCGAGCGGCGCGGAAGGTTGGGCGCGTGCCGCGGTCGCCTGCACCGCGTCCTCGTAATTGAGCAGGCAGAGAAAATTCTCGCGGCCCTTGCGGATCACGACGCGGCGGCGCTTCTGCACCGGGTCGCGATAGAGCCGGTCGAGCTCGGTGGCGATCTGCGCCTGCAGGTTGCGCGTATAGGTCGAGATCCACACGGTTCCCTGGTTCTTCTCGGCCCACAGGCTGGCCGGCGCAATGTAGCCGAGGGTCTTGCCGACCCCGGTGCCGGCCTCGACGAGCACCGCGTGCGGCCGGTCCGGGTGCTCGCGCGGCTGAAACGCGGCGGCGACGGCTGCGGCGTAGTCGGCCTGCTGCGGCCGCGCTTCGGCGGCATCGCCGAGCAGCGCGGCGAGGCGGCGGCGGGCCTCCTCGGCGCCGACCGGGTCGTTGCCGGGCGGCGGTGGCGGCGCCCGTTCCTGCCATTCGTCGAGCGCCTGCCAGACGCGCAGCCCGACCGCGCGGCGCGGCGCCGCGGGCGGCAGCGCGGCCAGCACCGCCGCGCCCCACGGCCAGCCGGCGCGCTCGGCGCTTTCGGCGATGGCGCGGGCGTTGGGATCGCCCTCCTGCCCCAGCTCCTGCAGCAGTGCGCGGGCCGCGGCGACGAGCCCGGCGCAGGCGGCGGCCGCGGTCGCGGGCGCCGCCAGGCCGAGCGCCGCCGCCAGGCCGCGCGGCGTCGGCACGCAAAACCGCGCCGGGCGCACAAAGGCGAACAGCTCCAAGAGGTCGAGCGCGGCAAACCCGGCCATGTCGAGACGGCGTGCGGTAGCGCGCGCGTGACAGACGATCGCCGTCTCGGTCTCGAGCCGCTCCCTGGCCTCGCCCGGCGACAGCGCCGCGATCTCGCCGTCCGGCGACAGCCAGAGCACGTCGCGGAAGCCGGCGAGCAGCGCCGCCGCGCGCGGCACCAGGACGCGCGCGCCCGCGCTTTCGGGATCGGCAAGGCTCGGATAGCCTGAAGGCATGAGCGAGATGATCTATCACATGTGCCGGGCCGAGGAGTGGGCCGCGGCAATCGCCGCCGGCCGCTATCGCGGCTCCGCGCAGGACCTCGCGGACGGCTTCATCCATTTCTCGACCGGTGCGCAGATCGTCGAGAGCGCGCGCAAGCACCGCGCCGGGCAGGACGGGCTGCTGCTGGTCGCGGTCGATGCGGCGCGGCTCGGCGACCGGGTCAAATGGGAGCCGTCGCGCGGCGGCGCGCTGTTCCCGCATCTCTACGGCCCGCTCGATCCGGCCGAATCGGCGAGCGTGCGGCCGCTGCCGCTCGGGCCGGACGGGCTGCACGTCTTTCCCGAGCTGCGGTGAGGCGTCGCGCCCGGCGAGCCGGCTTGCCGCTGTTTCGCGGGAGTTGATAAGGTCGCGCTCAAACAGCGCCAGAGCAGGGGGAAGGACATGCGGCAAATTCGGTTGACGATCTGGCTGGTGGCGGCGCTCGCCATGATCGGAGCGGCGGCGCCGGCCTCCGCCGACAGCAACAGCATCCTCAACGACGTGCTGCACCGCGGCTCGGTGCGCATCGCGGTCAACACCGGCAACGAGCCGCGCCAGTTCGCCGACGAGAACGGCAACCTGCAGGGCTACGACATCGACATCGCCAACGAGCTCGCCAAGCAGCTCGGCGTCACGATCGAGTTCATCCGCACCGACGTGGCGGGCCGCGTCGCGATGCTGCAATCGCACAAGGCCGACATCACCATCGCCACCTTCACGCCGACGCTCGACCGGCTGAAGACCGTCGCCTTCACCGATCCCTACACGACCGACGTGCTGACGCTGATGACCCGCGGCGACCGCAAGGACCTCGCGACCCTCAAGGATTTCGACAAGCCCGAGATCAAGATCGCGCTGGGGCGCGGCTCGACCGCGGCGAAGGCGCTGGCGCAATACGTGCCGCACGCGACCGTGGTCGAGCTGCCGGGGCTCGCCGACATCGTCCAGGCGATCGACGCGGGACAGGTCGACGCGACCTGCAGCAATGACGGCCTCGTCGCCTGGACGGTCAAGAAGAGCAACGGCAAATACCGCGTCGCGGCGACGCTCGGCGACCCCGAGGACGATTCGATCGGCCTCCCGCAGGGCGATTTCGTCTGGTGGATGTGGCTCAACCAGTTCGTCCACCAGATCAACGCGGACGGCACCAACTACGCGGCCTGGCAAAAGTGGTTCGGTACCGAGCCGCCGGCTTTCGTCAAGCCGCCGCCGAAGAAGCCGAGCTGAGCCGCCGAGCGGCGAACCCGGCGGGTCCGCGGTGTACGACTTCAACCTGCGGGTCCTGCTGCCGTACTGGCCGGCCTTCTGCAAGGGCGCGCTGCTGACGCTCGAGATAAGCGCGCTCGCGCTCGTCATCAGCCTCCCGTGCGGCCTCCTCATCTCGCTGATGCGGGTGTCGCGCTCGCGGCTGCTGCGCGCGCTCGGCACCGTCTATGTCGAGACGGTGCGCAACGTGCCGCTGCTCGTCGTGCTTTACGTGCTGTGCTACGCGCTGCCGGTCTACGGCGTCCCGCTCAGCGTGTTCGCCGCCGGGGTGCTCGGGCTCAGCATCAACAGCGCCGCTTTCACGACCGAGATTTTCCGGGGCGGGTTCGCCGCGATCCCGGGCGGCCAGGAAGAAGCAGCGCGGGCGCTCGGGCTCGGCCGCGCGCAATTGCTTGCGCTGGTCGTCCTGCCGCAGGTGTTCCGGGTCGTCCTGCCGACGCTCGGCAACCAGGTGGTCTCGGTGGTGCTCGGTTCGGCGCAGGCCTCGATCATCGGGGTCGCCGAGCTGACCTACCAGACGCAGTCGATCGGGTCGGCGACCTTCCGCTATTTCGAGCTCTTCACGATGGCGGCGCTCTTCTACATCGTCTGCGTGCAGGCGATCGGCGGGATCTGGCGCCTGCTCACCGGGCGGGCGGCCAAGGCGCCGCTCGGCACATGATCGGCAGCGGCCATTTCGCGGCCTATCTCCTGCTGCTGTTGCGCGGCGTGGTGGTCACGCTGGAGCTGAGCCTCGGCGCGCTGGTGATCGGCAGCGTCGTCGGGATCCTGCTCGGCGCGATGCGCAGCTCGCGGCGGCGGCCGCTGCGGCTGGCGGCGCTCGTCTACATCGAGGCGCTGCGCTCGACCCCGTTCGTGATCCTGCTGTTCCTGATGTACTACGCGATGCCGTTGGCGCTGAACATCGACATCCCGCCCTTCCCGGCGGCGATCTCGGCGCTCAGCCTGCACTGCTCGGCCTATATGGCCGAAGTCGTCCGTTCCGGGATCGAGTCGGTGGCGAAGGGGCAATGGGAGGCGGCGGCCGCGCTCGGCCTCGGCTACCGGCGGATCATGCGGTTCGTCGTGCTGCCGCAGGCGCTGCCCGTGATGATCCCGCCGACGATCGGCGTCTATATCAGCACGATCAAGGAATCCTCGCTTGCCTCGATCGTCGGCTTTGTCGAGCTGCTGGGGCAGGGGATGGCGATCCGCGAGTCGAACGCCGGGCGCGGCACCGCCGACGTGCTGGTCGCGGTCGCGTTCGGCTATTTCGCGATCTGCTACAGCCTGTCGCGGCTCGGCCGCTATATCGAAGGGCGCAGCAGCCGCGACCGCCGCGCCGCTGCGGTCAGGGCACGGCCCGCGGCGGCGCCGCGCTGGCGGTTCGCGCGCCGCACGCTATCCTGAACGCCCCACGACGGAGCCCCCGCATGACCCCCGACTCGGCGCGCAACATCGACTATGTCGGGCACCACGAGCTCGACGGCCACGGCGACTGCGTGCAGATCATGGTGCACAAGGGCCACGCCTATATCGGCCACATGTTCAGCGACGGCTTCACCGTGGTCGACGTGCGCGACCCGAGGCAACCGCGAACCTGCGGCTTCTTCGCCGCGCCGCCGAACACGCGCGCCTTCCACCTGCAGACGCATGGCGACCTGCTGCTCACCGTCAACGCGCCGAACATCTGGGTGATGCAGGGCTACTCCGACCCCAACGACTATTTCAAGGCGTCGATCACCGACACCTTCACCAAGCGCGAGAAGACGTTCACCGCCGGGATGCGGGTCTTCGACATCGCCAAGCCGGCCGAGCCGCGCGAGATCGGCTTCATGCCGATCGACGGGCTCGGGCTGCACCGCATGTGGTATGTCGGCGGGCGCTATGCCTATGCCTCGTGCCACTGGCAAGGCTTCACCGACCACGTGCTGGCGGTCATCGACATGGCCGACCCGACCAAGCCCGAGGTGGTCGGCCGCTTCTGGCTGCCCGGCATGAATGCGGCCGCCGGCGAAACCCCGAGCTGGCAGGGCAAGCGCTACGCGCTGCACCACGCCATCGTTCACGGCAATCTCGCTTATGCGGCGTGGCGCGACGGCGGCATGACGATCCTCGACGTCGCCGACCCGACCGCGCCAAAGCTGCTGGCGCACCGCAACCTGTCGCCGCCGTTTGGCGGCGGGACGCACACGCCGCTGCCGCTGCCCGGGCGCGACCTCGCGGTCTATGCCGATGAGGGGACGATCGACGATTGCGGCAACGGCATCCAGCGCTGCTGGGTGTTCGACGTGCGCGAGCCGACCAACCCGGTTTCGATCGCGGCGTTCCCGACGCCGTCCGAGATCGACTATTGCAAGAAGGGCGCGAAATTCGGCCCGCACAACCTGCACGAAAACCGCCCCGGCTCGTTGCAGAGCGAGGAGCTGATCTTCGCCACCTACCAGAACGCCGGGGTGCGCGTCTTCGACATACGCGACGCCTTCGCGCCCAAGGAGGTCGCGCATTTCGTGCCGCCCGCGCCGGAGCGCATGGTCGACCCGCGGCCCAACCGGCCGCGCGTCATCCAGTCGAACGACGTCTATGTCGCGCCGGACGGGCTGATGTACCTGACCGACGTCAACACGGGGCTGACGATCCTGCAATACAAGGGCTGAGCCTTCCCGCATGACGCTCGACGATCTGCGGCCCGGCCTGCGGCACAGCGAGACGCTGACGGTGAGCGAGGCGCTGAGCGTCCCCGCGCAGGCGCGGCTGTTCGATCCGTCGACCGAGATGCCGCCGGTCCTCGCCACGGCGCAGATGATCGCCTTTGTCGAATGGACCTGCGTCCATGCGATTGCGCCCTATCTCGGCCCCGAGCAGCGCACCGTCGGCACCCGTGTCGAGATCGGCCACAGCGCCGCGACGCCGGTCGGGATGCAGGTGACGGCCGAGGTCGAGCTCGTCGCGTTCGACGGCCGCACGCTGCGCTTCAAGGTCGCCTGCCGCGACGCACGCGACGCGATCGGCGAAGGCTTCCACGAGCGCATGGTGATCGACAACGCGCGCTTCATGGCGCGGCTGGCGCGCAAGACCGCGCAATCCTGAGGGAACCCCCGCGAGCGCGGCTATCCCGCTTTCGCCGGCTGCGGGAAGATCGTCAGCGGGATGACCAGGTCCACCGCCGCGATGCCGCATAGCAGCGCGAGCGGGACGGCCATCGCCGGGCGCAGCCCAGCCGATTGCCACAGCAGCGCGCCGAGCAAGGCGCCGGCGAAAAATCCGACCAGCAGCATCGCCGAGGCGCCGATGTTCTTGAAGGCCGTGGCGTGCCGCGCGCGGAGGCTTTCCGTGGTGAAGCCGCCGTGGCGGCGGCGGCGCGCCGCCTGGAACAAGGAGAACAGGCAGACGATGATCTCCTCGCTGAAGCTGGTCAGCACCCCCGTCATATGCGTGGTGAAGGTCGACAGGATGCCCGCCATCCGCAGCGACGTGTTCTGCCCGCCCATCGCGAAGGCCAGCACGCCGACCAGCACGTAGCTTTGCCAGTCGGTCGTGATGATCTGGCCATCGGTGCGCGCCGGCAGTTCGCCGCCCATCGCGGTAAAGACGCCGAGCATCAGAAACTCGACCAGCAGGGCAACGACGAAAATCCGCGGCATGCGCGCCCGCATGCCGATTTCGATGACGCCGCCGGTGATGACAAGACCGGCGAGAAAGGCGGCGATGGCGTCTATCTGCAGCCAGGCCTGCCGGTCGCCGGCCGCGACGTGCACGCCGAGAAGCACCAGATTGCCGCTCATTTGCGCGGTAAAGACGCGATTGAGGCTGAGCCAGCCGACAACGTCCGTGTAGCCGGCGATGAAGGTCAGACCGGCAGCGATCGTCGTCTTGATGAGCCCCAGCGTTGCTTGGCGGATGGCCATGATCGAAGGCGCGTCGAGTGTCGGGTCGCGGCTGGCCGCAGAGCGTCAGCCCTGCAGCAAGCCCATCTCGCGCAGGCTGGCGTGGCGGCCGCGGGCGATGATCAGGTGGTCGTGGACCGTGACGCCCAAGGGCTTGGCGGCAGCGACGATCTCGCGGGTGACGGCGATGTCGGCCTTCGACGGCGTCGGGTCGCCTGACGGGTGGTTGTGCACGAGGATCAGCGCCGAAGCCTGCAGTTCGAGCGCGCGCTTCAGCACTTCCCGGGTATAGACCGGGGTGTGGTCGACGGTGCCGCGCTGCTGCTGCTCGTGGCGCAGCAGGGCGTTCTTGCGGTCGAGGAAGAGGATGTGGAACTCCTCGATCTTGCCGTGCGCGACATGCGCGCGGCAGTAGTCGATCAGCGTGTCCCACGAGCCGATCACCGGCCGGTCGCGCAGCTCCGCCTGCATCAGCCTGAGCGCGGCCTCGCGCACCGATTTGAGGGCGGCGGCGCCGGCGACGCCGAGCCCGGGCACCGCGAGCAGGTCGTCGGCCTCCGCGGAAAGCGCCGCGGCGAAGCTGCCGAAGCGGTCGATCAGTTGCTTGGCGAGCGGCTTGGTGTCGCCGCGCGGGTTGCCGGCGAAGAGCAGCATCTCCATGAGCTCGTAGTCGGCGAGGCTGGCGGCGCCGGCGGCGAGCAGCCGCTCGCGCAGGCGCTGCCGGTGGCCGTGAAAATGCGGCGGCGGCGCGGCGATCTCGGCGAGGCCGGGCAGCCCCGGCGGCTTCGGCCGCGCCTTTCCCGCCATCAGCGCCCCTTGCGCCGCGCCCGCAGCGCGTCGCGCGCCGCGCCGGTGAGCCGCTGCGGCTCGTCGCTCTCGTAGGTCTCGACAAAAGCGTCGATGCCGCGCGCGACGGCGGCGGCGGTGTGCATCTCCTCCCAGTCGAGGATCAGCGCCTTCTGGCGGCGAACCGCCTGCGGGCCCGCGGCGAGGAGCGCGGCGGCCAGCTCGGCGACCGCCGCGTCGAGCTGCGCCGCCGGCACGACGCGATCGACGAGGCCCCAGGCGAGCGCCTCGGCCGTGCCGATCGTCTCGCCGGTGAGCAGCAGGCGGCGCGCCTTGGCCGGGCCGATCAGCCCGGGCAGCAGCGCCGCCTCGACGACCGAGGGCAGGCCGATCCTCACCTCGGGCATGCCGAAGGCCGAGCGCTCGCTGGCGATGCGGAAGTCGCAGGCCGCGGCGAGCTCAAGGCCGGCGCCCAGCGCATAGCCGTCGATCCGCGCGATCACCGGCACCGGGAGATGGCGAAACGCGTCGCAGCAGACATGGACCGCGGTGATGAAGCCGCGCGCGCTGTCGGCATCGAGCGCCGCCAGCTCGTCGATGTCGGCGCCGCCGACGAAGGCGCGGCCGCCGGCGCCGGTGACGACCGCAAGGCGCAGCGCCGGGTCGTCGGCGAGCGGCGCCGTCGCGTCGATCAGCTCGGCCATCAGCGCGCGATCGAGCGC
>DATJOB010000132.1:0-4539 GCA_035507475.1 Allostellaceae bacterium
TCGCCGTGATTGATGTTGGACGGGATGATGGCGCGGCCGCGCGCCACCTCGTCGCGCACGAATTCCGGGGTGACGAAGAGCGGCACCGAGGCGCCGAAGCTCTCGCCGTCGTCGTGACGCTCCTGCGCGACGTCGAGCATCTTCTTCCGTCCGAGATTTTCGCGCTCGGCGATGTAGATCATTTCCTTGGTGATGACGCCCCGGCGCGCCCATTCGAGCTGGGTGACGGGCGCGTCGCCGACGGCGCGCATCGGGCGCGGCGTGTTGGGGAAATTGCGGGCGAGATGCTTGCCGGTGACATTGCCGTTGTCGACCGGCTTGATCGGGCGGCCGTCGTACTCTTCGATGCCGCCGCGCTCGCGCACCCATTGCACGCGCGCGCGCGCAAGCCCCTTCTCGACGTCGATGCCGGCGTCGGCCTCGGTATAGACGCCGGACGGATCGTAGACCCGCACCGGCTCCTCGGCTGCGTCCGACAGCGGAATCTCGCGCAGCGGCACCCGCAGCTCGGGCGCGGCGTCGGGCGCCGCATAGATTTTTCGCGAGCCGGCGATCGGGCCGGTGGTCACGGTCGGCGTGGCGAGATCGGCGTCGGACAAAGGCTTGTTCATGGCTGCACTCCGTAAAATTTCCTCTTCATGCGCGGGCGCGGGCGGGCGCGCCGCAAAACATGAGACCGCTTCCGCTCATCCTTCGAGACGGCCGCTTCGCGGCCGCCTCAGGATGAGGCTCCGGACAGACGGGGTGGGGACGGATTTCGGCAGAAGTTTCCGTCCCTTCGCCGGCATGACCCGGATCAGGTTCAAAGGGTTTTTCTCAGCCCGCAACCGGGCACCCCTCGGAACGCCCTTAATCTAGGCCGATAGGGCCAAGTGTCAACGCAGGGGGCGCCGGTGGGTGTGTCGTATTTGGAACATGACGCAGCAGCAAACCGTCACCCTGAGGTGCGAGCGCCAGCGAGCCTCGAAGGGCGACGGCCCGGGCCGTGCATCCTTCGAGGGCCGCCATAGCGCGTCGAAGACGCGCGTAAACGTGCTTGTGGCGGCCACCTCAGCCGATGCGGCGATTCGTGACTTACAAGGATGACGGTATCGACGCGCTCAATACCCTTTGAGCAGCCGCTCGATGTAGTCGAGCTCTTCCTGCGGGCGGGCCATGTCGCCGTAGCGCTTGCGCAATTCCTCGATGATGCGCCGCGCCCGCTGCACGTCGATCTCGCCCGGCACTTTCACCGAAGAGTCGTCGTATTCGCGCCCGCGCAGCGGCCGGCCGAGCGGATCGGTATCGTTGTCGCCGCGCGCTTCGCCGAAGCGGCCGGTGCCGTTGCCCTGCCCCTGGCCCTGCCCCATCTGCTGCTGCATCGACTGCGCCAGCGATTGCGCGCCTTGGCGCAGCGCGTCGAGCGCGCGGCCTTGCGAATCGACCGCGCCGCCGGTGTCGCCCTGGCCGATCTCGCCTTCGGCCTCGCCCATGGCGTCGCCGGCGCGCCCGAGCTGGTTGAGCTCGTCCTGTCCCGGCCCCTGCTGGCCTTCCTGCCCCGGCTCGTTCTGGCCGAGCCCGCGGTTCTTCAAGCCCTGCAGCAATCGATTGAGCCGGTCGCGCAGCGCCTGCTGGTTCTGCTGCAGCTCCCCGAGCTGGTCGCCGCCATGCTGGCTCTGGCCGGGCTTGCCCTGCTGGCCGCGCTGCGCGTTCTGCCGGTTCTGGCCCTGCTTATAGGTGCGGTCGCGCAAATCCTGCTGCTGGCGGATCATGTCGCCGAGCTCGTCGAGCTCCGAGGCCTCTTCGCTCTCGCCGCCGTTCATCTGCGGCGAGGCCATCTGCATGTTCTCCATCATCTGCTCGAGCTGCTGCAAGAGAGCCTGCGCCGCGTCCTTGGCGCCGCTCTTGGCCAGGTTCTGCAGCCGGTCGAGCATGTTCTGCAGGTCGCGCTGGGTGATGACCTTGGTGTTGGGACCGAGCGGCCGCGACAATTGCTGATGATTGCGCAACTGCTGGGCCAGCGCCTGCATGTAGCGCGACATCGCCTCGCGCAGCTTGTCCATCAGTTGCCGGATCTCGTCGTCGCTGGCGCCGCGCTGCAGCGCCTCCTGCAGCGCGTTCTCGGCGTTGCGCAAGGCCTGTTGCGCGTCGGAGACGTCGCCGTCCTCGATGTCGACCGCCATCTGCCACAGCCGCGTCACGACATTGCGCAGATCGTCGTCGGTCTTGGCCCGCACCAGGAGCCAATACACCGAGCGCAGCCCGAGATAGACGCCGGCGTCCGGCGTGTACTTTTCCGGCGCGATGGCGAGCGCATCGAGCGCGGTCATCACCTGCGGCCGGGTATTGGCGTCCATCGCCAGATCGCGGCGCTGCTCGATCAGCGCCCGCGCCAGGGGCTTGGTGAACACGCGCTGCGGCAGGCGCAGGCTCACCGCATCGCTCTTGCCGACATTGCCGCCGTCGTCATGGGCGACGAGCGTCATGGTCACCTGCGCGCCGGCCCACGGATGATCGGTGAGGTCCTTGATGGTCTGGCCGACGCCGCTTTTGGTGCGGGCCTGCGGCAGCACCAGCGGGAAATCCGGCGGGCCATACAGCGGACGCGGCGGCGCCTGCGGCTTGCCGGTGGGCGCCGGATCGTCCTTGCGGGCGAAGGTCGCCTCGGCGGCGGTCACGCCGTAGTCGTCCTGCAGGCGGTAGGACAGAAGCAGCGAGCCGCGGTTCTGCACCTGCGGATCCTTGACCAGCGCGATGGTCGGCGGATTGTCCGGGATGGCGTTGAACGGCCAGGTCAGATCCTCGCCGGCGCCGCGCAGCGTCGCGGTGCCGGTCGCGGTCACGGTGAAGCGGTGCTCCAGCGTGCCGGCCGGCGCTTCGCTTTTGTCCTTCGCCGGCGTGACGCCGCCCGAGCCGGAGACGTCGAGATTGACGCTGCCGGTCGAGCGCACGATCAGCGTCGAATTCACCGGCACGGCGAACGGTGCGTCGGGCGGCGTCTGCGCCGCCGTCGCCTCGCCGGGATGGATGCCCGGCAGCATGACCGGCGCCTTGCCGGTATAGGCCGGCGGCACCACCCAGGCATCGACGCGGAAATTGGCCGGCAGCACCACACCCTGCCAGTCGAAGGCGGCGCCGATGCGCTTGAACCGCTCGCCGCCGGCGGCAAAGAAGGTGGCGACCAAAGCAAGCAGCACCAGCGCGCGCAGCGCATAAGGATCGCGCCAGGCGACGCGCGGCGACGGCGCACCCGGCGTCAGCGCGCGCGCGGCGCGCAAAGCGCGGGCGCGATGGGCGTTCCACAGCGCCAGCGAATAGGGGTCCTTGGCGCTGACGGCGAGCCCGTCGGCGATCGCGGTCGCCGGCCGGTGGCGCAGGCCGCTGCCGCGATCGAGGCGGCTCAGGCCCTCGCTCGGCGGCGGCAGCCGCAACAGGCCGAGCGGGATCAGCGCGGCGACGGTCGCAGCCGCAAAGCCGAGCAGAACGATGGCGCGCGCCAGCGGCGGCAGCCACAGCCAGAGCCCGAGCCAGGACACGGCGAGGAACAGCCCGACGGCGGTCAGAAGCGTCGCCAGCGCCGGCCACAGCCGCTCCCACAAAATCGTCCAGCGCGCCCGCCGCACCGCCGCCGCCAACAGCGTCTGCGGCGTTACCTCGGCGCCCGCTTGGGCCGGGCCGGTCTTTGGCAGCGTCTGCTCGGTCACAGGGTTCCCGTCGTTACCTGGCGGCGGCCGGTCATCATGCCGCACCATGTATGCATCGGCGGACAACACAATAACATGAGGGCCGGTTCGTGGCGGTGGAACCGTCCACAATCCTGGTAATCCTGTTAATGCAAATTCAGCGCCAAACGCTCAAAGCCACGCCGGCAGGCGGTCGAGCGCGATCATCTCCTCGAGCGTCTGGCGCGGCCGCACCAAAGCCCATTCGCCTTGCCGAACAAGCACTTCGGGGACCAGCGCACGGCTGTTATAGGTTCCGGCCTGGACCGCCCCATAGGCGCCCGCCGTCATCACCGCGAGAAGGTTGCCGGGCTGGGGCTCGACCACGGCGCGGTCAAGCGCCAGATAGTCGCCGGATTCGCAAACCGGCCCGACCACGTCGGCCATGATTCGCGGCGCGCCGGGGGGCGCCTGGCGCACCGGGCGGATATCGTGGTGCGCTTCGTAGAGCGTCGGCCGCACCAGATCGTTCATGCCGGCATCGACGATGACGAAGGTCTTGGCCTCGCCGCGCTTAAGGTAGATGACGCGCGTCACCAGGATGCCGGCATTACCGACGATCAGCCGGCCCGGCTCGAAGATCAGCTTGCAGCCGAGGTTTTGCGTCGCGCGCTTGACGATGGCGGCATAGGCGTCGGGATCGGGCGGCGGCTCGTTGTCCTCGCGATAGGGAATGCCCAAGCCGCCGCCGAGGTCGATGTGCGAGATCGCATGGCCGTCGGCGCGCAATTGGCCGACGAAATCGGCGAGCAACGCAAAGGCGTCGCCGAACGGATCGAGCTCGATGATCTGGCTGCCGATATGCATGTCGACGCCGATGACGCGCACGCCCTTGAGC
>DATJOB010000133.1:0-5370 GCA_035507475.1 Allostellaceae bacterium
CGGGTCGGTCAACTCGAAGCCGAGGATGTCCTCCGCGAGATAGCTGATCGAGCGGATGCGCAGCTGCATCCGCCCTTATCGCGCGATTGGCCGGCGCTGCAAAGCGCCGCCTGCGCCAAGCCGGCGCGCGGCGCCTCAGCGCCTTCCCGCTGCGGCGAAAGGGCACGCCGGAGGCGCTGCTCCGCTTCATGCGTGTGAGCGCCCGGACGGGGCCGATCTACGATAAGAAGGGTCTCGGTGCGTACCAGGCCTTTTTCGCGACGGTGACTATTCCCGATCGGCCGCCCTAAGCCGGGGGAAAAACAGCCCCGCGCATGCAGCAGGCGACGGCCGGCAATGCCGCTTCGGAGCTTGCGGCGGACCGCGTAGAGGGCGATGGTCGCGACCGGATGCCGCTTCGCCCAACGCCGCGGCAAACAAGAAAGACGCGAGGAGGAAGCGGGTAATGGCGACGGCAACCCCGGCGGAAATTTCGGCCCGGCTCGACCGGCTGCCGATGACGCGGCACATCTGGTGGCTGGTGACGCTGATCTCGCTCGGCGGCTGCTTCGAGTTCTACGACCTGTTCCTCACTGCCTATATCGCGCCGGGCCTCGTCAAGGCCGGCTACTTCACCCCCGAGTCGCTCGGCGCCTTCGCCATCCTCGCGCCGCTCCACGTCGCGGGGATCGGCACCTTCGTCTTCGCCCTCTTCGCCGGGCTCTTTGTCGGCGCGATCTTTCTCGGCCATTTCGCCGACCGCTACGGGCGCCGCTCGGTATTCACCTTTTCGCTGGTCTGGTACTCGATCACCACCGCGATCATGGCGGTGCAGACCTCGGGTTTCGCGGTCGATCTGTGGCGCTTCATCGCCGGCATCGGCATCGGCATCGAGCTGGTGACGATCGACACCTATGTGTCCGAGGTCGTGCCCCGCACCCATCGCGGCCGCGCCTATGCCTACAACCAGTTCCTCCAGTTCCTGATCGTCCCGGCGGTCGCGTTTCTCGGCTGGCTCCTGGTGCCGCAGGCGCCGTTCGGTCTCGACGGCTGGCGCTGGGTCGTGCTGATCGGCTCGATCGGCGCCATCATCATCTGGCTCATCCGCCTGTCGCTGCCGGAATCGCCGCGCTGGCTCGCCCGGCACGGCCGGCTCGACATGGCCGAGCGGGTGGTGGCGCAGATCGAGGCGAAGGTCGCCGCGCAGAGCGGCGCGGCGCTGCCGCCGCCCGGCGCGCCGCTCGCCGAGGAGACCGGCCACGGCAGCTTCGCCGATATCTGGCAGCCGCCCTACGACCGGCGCGCGATCGTGCTGTCGGTCTTCAACTTCTTCCAGACCTTCGGCTATTACGGCTTTGCCGCCTGGGTCCCGACGCTCTTGATCGCCAAGGGCATCAAGGTCACCACCAGCCTCGAATACTCGTTCATCATCGCGATCGCCAACCCGGTCGGGCCGCTGCTCGGCACGCTGATCGCCGACCGCATCGAGCGGAAATGGCAGATCTGTCTCGGCGCGATCGGCATCGGCGTGTTCGGGCTCTTGTTCGCCAATGCGGTCGACCCGGTGCCGCTGATCGTGCTCGGCGTCGCGGTGACGCTGTGCAACAACCTGTTGTCGTACAGTTTCCACAACTACCAGTCCGAGATCTTCCCGACCCGCATCCGCTCGCGCGCGATCGGCTTCGTCTATTCCTGGAGCCGGCTCTCGGCCGCGCTGTCCGGGCTGATCGTCGCCTATATGCTCGAGATCGGCGGCGTCCCGGCGGTATTCAGCTTCATCGCGTTTGCGATGGTGATCGTCGTCATCGCGATCGGCGGGTTCGGCCCGCGCACCCGCAACCTCGCGCTCGAGACGATCGCGCACTGAGTGGCGGGGCCGCGACCGGCCTCGGCTTTACCGGAAATGTGCGGGCGGCGGGCCGGCGAGCGGGCCGGGGTCGCCGCCCTCCTGCCAATGGCCGCTCTTCTTGAGCGCGGC
This sequence comes from Allostellaceae bacterium, assembly GCA_035507475.1. Classification (GTDB taxonomy): domain Bacteria; phylum Pseudomonadota; class Alphaproteobacteria; order ATCC43930; family CGMCC-115725; genus DATARH01. The sequence continues at coordinate 1,958 of DATJOB010000133.1, forward strand.
GGCGACCTCGGGCGGCATGTATTTCTCGTCATGCTTGGCGAGCACCGTGCTGGCGACGAAGACCCCGCCGGCGACCCGCCCCTCGGCCACCACCCCCTGCCCCTCGCGGAACAGGTCGGGCAGCAAGCCGTCATAGGTGACGGCGATGTCGGTGGTGCCGTCGGTCACCCGGAAGGAGATGCGCTGTCCGCCCTCATGCGCCAGCGAATGCGTCTCGACGAGCCCGCCGATGCGGATCCGGCCGCTGGCGATCGACGGCTTCGCGGCGAGCTCGCTCGGGCTGTAGAAGAAGACGAGGTTGTCGCGGAACGCGGCGAGCACCATCGCCGTCGCCGCGCCCAGCGTCGCCAGTCCGAGGACGAGGATCGCCAGCCGTTTGCGCTTGCGGGTCATCACCGCTCGGGTGCGGCTTGCAGCCGGGCGAGCTCGCGCAGGCTCGCGCGGTAGCGGCGCCACGCCTGCCAGGTCATGCCGCCGAGAACGGCGAGCGCGACGCCGTAGGCCGGCCACACGAAGGCGGCATAGCCGCCCATCGCGGCCCAGCTGGCGACGGCGCTCATCGCAGCACCGGGCTCGCGGCGCGCGGCGGCGGCGCGGCCGCCTGCCGCTCCGGCACGGCGAGGCGCAGCGCCCGCGCCTTGCGCTCGTTCAGCGCGGCGCGCATGCGCAGCATGAGCAGCACCGCAAACAACAGCATATAGCCGAGCGCCATGACGAAGAGCGGCACCAGCATCGAGGCGGCGATCGTCGGCCCGCCCATGCGGAAGACGCTCGCCGGCTGGTGCAGCGTGTTCCACCAGTCGACCGAGAACTTGATGATCGGCAGGTTGACGACGCCGACCAGCGCCAGCACCGAGCCGGCGCGCGCGCCGCGCCCGGGGTCGTCAAACGCGTTCACCAGCGCGATGTAGCCGAGATAGAGGAAGAACAGCACCAGCACCGAGGTGAGCCGCGCATCCCACACCCACCACGTGCCCCACATCGGCTTGCCCCAGAGCGAGCCGGTGACGAGGCAGACGAGCGTGAAGGCGGCGCCGAGCGGCGCCGCCTGCTGCGCCGCGATCTCGGCCAGCGGATGGCGCCAGACCAGCGCCACCGCGCTCGCCAGCGCGACCAGGAGATAGACGAGGAGCGCGAGCCATGCCGCCGGCACGTGGACGAACATGATCCGCACGCTTTCGCCCTGCTGATAATCGGGCGGCGCGACGAGGAGCGCTAGATAGAGGCCGAGCGCCAGCACGATCGCCGCGGCCGCGCCCAGCCACGGCAGGGCGGCGCCGCTCAGCCGCATGAAGCGCGCCGGGTTGGCGAGGCGGGTCAGCATCGCGTCTCAGTCTAGCAAAAAACGGCTCAGTCGAGCGCCTGCCGCAATGCCGCGGCGGTCGCGAGCGGCGCCAACGGCAGCGCCGCCAGGCTCAGCGCGCCGAGCAGCAGCAGGTGCGCCCGGCTGCCGGCCGCCGTCATGCCGGCCTCCACCGCGCCGGCGCCGAAGATCAACACCGGCAGATAGAGCGGCAGCACGAGGAGCGAGGCGAGCACGCCAGGCCGGCGCGCGCCCAATGTCAGCGCCGCAGCGATCGCGCCGAGAAGGCTCAACGCCGGGGTGCCGATCAGCAGCCCGGCCGCCAGCACGCGAATCGCCGCGCCGTCGAGATCGAGGAGCAGCGCGAGAAACGGGCTCACGACGGTCAGCGGCAGCCCGGTGGTCACCCAGTGCGCGGCGCATTTCGCAATCACCGCGCCTTCGAGCGGCATCGCCGACAAGGCGAGCTGGTCGAGCGCACCATCGGCATGATCGGCGGCGAACAGCCGATCGAGGCTCAGCACCGCGGCGAGCAGCGCGGCGACCCAGACGATGCCGGCGCCGATCCGCCGCAGCATCTCGGCCTCGGGGCCGACGCCGAGCGGAAAGAGCACCACGGCCAGCACGAAGAAGCCGAGCACGAGGCCGACCTCGCCGCCTTGGCGAAACGCGAGCACCAGCTCGCGGCGGAACAGCGCGAGATAGGGCCGCACGTCAGAACCGCGCCAGCGCGTCGTCGACCGCCGCGCCGGGATCGGGCGCGAAGGCGGCGAGCGACAGGGTTTGCGCGCGCGGTACGTCGAGCGGCTGATGCGTCGCGACGACGACCCGCCCGCCGGCGGCGCGATGCGCCGCGATCGCCGCGACGAGCCGCGCCTCGGCGTCGGCGTCGAGCGCGGTGCTCGGCTCGTCGAGCAGCCAGAGCGGCGCCGGCGCCGCGATCAGGCGGGCCAGCGCCAGGCGGCGGCGCTGCCCGGCCGAGAGCCAGCGGCACGGCCAGTCGGCGAGCGGCTCGAGCGCGAAGGCGGCGAGCGCCGCGTCGATCGCCGGGCGCGCGGCGGCCCGCGTCTCGGCCCAGAACGCCAGCGTCTCGCGGACCGCGAGCGCCGGCTTGATCGCGTCGAGATGGCCGAGATAGTGCAGCCGCGCGCGATGCCCCGGCAGATCGTCGGCGACCGGCCGGCCGCCCCAAGCGATGCCGCCCGCCTGCGGCGGCAGCAGCGTCGCCAAGAGACGCAGCAGGCTCGACTTGCCGCTGCCGTTCGGACCGGTAAGGAAGAGCGCGCCGCCGGCAGCGACGGCGCAATCGAGCGCGCTGAAAATCAGCCGCTCGCCGCGCCGGCAGGCGAGCCCGGCGGCCGTCAGCTCGCCCGGATCCGCGAAGCCGCCGACACTCATCCGCCACCGGCAAAAAAAAGCGGCTCCGGAGGGGGAGTTCCGGAGCCGCGTGGCTCCCGTCCGAACAAGTCGGCCGGATGCGAGGTTTGGGGGACAAACCTGTAAGGACTCGCCTTACCCATACGATACTGTCCCCCGATTGCGTCGGCGCGTTGAACAAATTTGGGCGATTTGATGAATTGCCGCTGCGGCCGCGCCGGTCAGTCGATCGGGCGGCGGTCCTCGATCAGCCTGCCGTCTTCCGGGAGGGAGCCCGGCGCCACGCAGGACACCGCGGTGCGCAGTTTGGTCACCGCCTGCGCCGTCGCGGCGATCGCCTCGGCTTCGGCCGGCACCGCAGTCTCGACGACGAGCGTCATCACGTCGGCGCTCGCCGGCCGCTCGATCACCAGCCGCGCGCGGCGCACCGCCGGGTGGCGCCTGACGATCTCGCCGATTTGCGGCGGATGGACGAACATGCCGCGTACCTTGGCCGACTGGTCGGCGCGGCCGAGCCAGCCCCTGATCCGCTGGTTGGTCCGGCCGCAAGGGCTGGGCTCGACGAGCAGTGCCGAGAGGTCGCCGGTGGCAAAGCGGATCAGCGGGTATTCCGGCGTCAGCGTCGTCACCACCACCTCGCCGACCTCGCCCGGCGCCACGGGCGTGCCGGTCCCCGGCCCGACGATTTCGAGGATCACGCCCTCGTCGACCACCATCCCGTCGCAGACCGCAT
>DATJOB010000134.1:0-5936 GCA_035507475.1 Allostellaceae bacterium
CTGCGGCGAGCGCACCACGTCGAGCGGGCCCCGCACCTTGAAATGCGGACCGACGTGATTGAGCAGGTGCAGCCCCTCGCGCTTGAAATAGACGCCGCTCGCCTTGTCGCGCACGAAGGCGTCGTCGTCCCACGACTCCCACAGGCCGCGCACCACGTCGACGAACTCCTCGGCCCGCTGGTAGCGCAGCTCGTGGTCCATATGCTCGTCGCGGCTGAAGTTGAGCGCGACCTTGGTGTTCGAGCTGGTCACCACGTTCCACGCCGCACGGCCGCCGGACAGGTGGTCGATCGAGCCGAACAGCCGGGCGACGTTGAACGGCTCGGAAAAGCTCGTCGAGACCGTCGCGCCGAGGCCGACATGCGTGGTGCACATGCTGAGCGCGGTGATCAGCGTCGTCGGCTCGAAGCGGCACATGAACGAGGGATGGTCGGACGGGTCCATCACCATCGAGTCGGAGATGAACAGGAGGTCGAACTTGCCGCGCTCGGCGATCCGGCCGATCTCGCGCATCACCGACAGGTCGATATGACTGGTCGCGGCGCCCTCGTAGCGCCACCCGGCCTGATGGTTGCCGGTGCCGAGGACGAATACGCCCATATGCATCCGGCGCTTGCTCATCGGGTTCATCTCCATCGCGCGGTCATCTTACACCGACTGATCGGACGCGGACATGCTTCGCTGCGTCCTTCGACCCTCCCTCTGTCGGCGGCATCTCGCGCGGTCCGTCGCGAACCGGCATCTTGGGCTTTCCGTCGCGCCGCCGTTGAAGTGAGCGCATATGCGCTTTATCTCCACGGGGCGCGCTGCGAGCGGCGGGTCGGGTCGAGCCCATAAGGAGCGGTCGAGATGGCGGGATCGAAGCAGCTGCACCTCGGCGCCTTCATGCGGCCGGTCGGCATCCACACCGCCTGGTGGCGCTATCCCGGCGCCTGGCCCGACGCCAATTTCAACCTCGACCACCTCGTCCGCTTCGCCCAGCGGCTCGAGGCGGCGCGCTTCGACGCCTGGTTCATGGCGGATCATCTCGCGGTGCTGAACATGCCGATGGCGGCGCTGAAGCGCAGCGCGACCGTCACCTCGTTCGACCCGCTGACGCTGCTGCCGGCGCTGGCGATGAAGACCGAGCGGCTCGGCCTCATCGCCACCGCCTCGACGACCTTCGAGCCGGCCTACATGATCGCCCGGCGCTTCGCCTCGCTCGACCATATCAGCGGCGGCCGCGCCGGCTGGAACCTCGTCACCACCTCGAACCCCGACGCGGCGCTCAATTTCGGCATGACCGAGCACATGGAGCACGGCGAGCGCTACCGCCGCGCCCGCGAGTTCTACGACGTGGTGACCGGGCTGTGGGACAGCTGGGCCGAGGACGCCTTTGTCCGCGACGTCGAGGGCGGCATCTATTTCGACCCCGAGCGGATGCATGTGCTCGACCACCAGGGCGAGTTCCTGTCGGTGCGCGGGCCGCTGAACATCGCGCGGCCGATCCAGGGCTGGCCGGTCATCGTCCAGGCCGGCGCCTCCGATGCCGGCCGCCAGCTCGCGGCCGAGACCGCCGAAATGGTGTTCGCCGGCGGCGGCGGCCTCGACGAAGGCAAGAAGCTCTACGCCGACATCAAGAGCCGCGCGCGGGCTGCGGGGCGCGACCCCGACCACGTCAAGATCCTGCCCGGCTGTCTCGTCGTGGTCGGCGACACCGAGGACGAGGCGAAAGCCAAGCGGGCGCTGCTCGACAGCCGCGTCCATCCCGACAGCGGCATCGCCTCGCTGTCGATCGCGCTCGGCCATGACGCCTCGCAATTCGACCTCGACAGGCCGCTCCCCGACATCCCCGAAAGCAATGCCTCGAAAAGCGGCCGCGAGCGGGTCGTCGCACGCGCCCGGCGCGACAACCTCACGGTCCGCCAGTTGGCCCAGATGGCCGGTTCGTATAGCGGGCTTGCGCTGGTCGGCACGCCGCAGCAGATCGCCGACCGGATGGAGGAATGGCTCTACGAGGGGGGCTCCGACGGGTTCAACATCATGTTCCCGTGGGTGCCGGGCGGGCTTGACGAGTTCGTCGACCGCGTCGTGCCGGAGCTGCAGCGCCGCGGTCTCTTTCGCCGCGAGTACGAGGGCAAGACGCTGCGCGAAAACCTCGGCCTGCCGCGCCCCGAGAACCGGTTCTTCCCGAAGCGCCAGGCGCCGCTGGCGGCCGAAGGCTAGGGTTCTTTAGGTTGAACGTGGGCTTGACCCGGGACCCGCTTTTCCACCGGCTCCGCAGCGGGCAAGTGGATAACCGGCTTTCGCCGGTAGGCGGGGCGGTGTAAACGCGATCCATTCATGCTTAGCGGAGGAAACCATGGCGTTCTACGAACTGCGGCAATACCACGTCCGTCCCGGCAAGATGGACGAATGGGTCAAGATCATGGAGGAGGAGATCATCCCCTTCCAGGTGTCGAAGGGCATGGTGATCTCGGGCAGCTTCCGCGGCGAGACCGACGACTCGAAATATGTCTGGATCCGCCGCTTCGAGAGCGAGGCGGAGCGTGAAGCGCTCTACAAGGCGGTCTACGACACCGACCACTGGAAGGAGAAGATCGCGCCGCGCGTGCCGGCCTGCCTCGACCGCGAGAAGATGGTCGTGACGCGTATCGTGCCGACCGCCAGATCGGTGCTCGCCTAGCTACGCCGCGGGCGCCGCCGCGCGCGCCGGCAGCGGCCGGCGGCGCCAGCCGAGCACCGAGCCGAGCAGCCCTTGCGGCAGGAAGATGATGAACAGCACGAGCAGCGTACCGTAGATCACGTTGTCCCAGCCGACCGCCGCGGCGCCGAACCAGATGCGCAGGAACTCGGTCAGCGAGATCGTGATCAGCGCGCCGGCGGTCGGGCCGAGCGGGATGTAGATGCCGCCGACCACCGCGGCAAACACCATCTGCAGCGACACCGCGATGCCGCTCACCGTGTCGGGCGAGATGAACATCTGGTACTGGCCGTAGAGCGCGCCGGCGAACCCGGTCATCACCGCCGAGAGCAGCGTGATCTTCAATTTCTCGGCGGTGACGTGAACGCCGGCCGCCGCGGCGGCGTCCTCGTCCTCGGCGATCGCCTCGAGCGCGTAGCGCAGCATGCTGCGCTCGACCCAGTAGCGGATTGCCAGTCCCACCGCCCAGACGCCGAGCGCGATCAGGTACCAGCTCGTCTTGTCGGCGAACTGCAGCGCGTAGACCGAGCTGCCGTCATGGTAGCGGTTGGGGGTGAAGCCGAGCGAGCCGCCGGTGAAATCGCGCGCCGCGGTGATCACCTGCAGCACGATCGCCGAGAGCGCCAGCGTCAACAGCGCGAAATTGTGCCCGGTGATGCGGAAGCGGAAGCACGGGTAGCCGATCAGCAGCGCGGCGAGCGCGGCGAGCAGCATCCCGGCAGGAATGCCGAGCCACGGCGTCACGCCGAGATCGTTCCACAACAGCGCCGTCGTATAGGCGCCGATCCCCATGAACCCGCCATGGCCGAGCGAGACCAGCCCGAAGCGGCCCATCATCGACCAGCCGGTGTAGACGAACGACCAGATCAGCACGAGCACCAGGATGTGCAACGGGTAGGGCTGGTGATAGACGAAGGGCAGGGCGATCAGCGCCGCCCCGCCAACCCAGGGAGCGATGCGGCGGCCGGGATTCATCGCGGCCGGCTCACGCGCGGCGCGCCAGGAGGCCCTGCGGGCGCAGGAACATCAGCACGACGAAGAACCCGAAGGCGAGGACATAGCCCCATTCGAGGTCGAGATAGAGGCCGGCGACCGAGATGATCTCGGCAAACAGGAACGCCGCGAAGAAGCCGCCGACCATGTTGCCGAGCCCGCCCAAGACGCAGATGAGGAAGGTGATCGGCGCGAAGGTCAGCCCGACAAAGGGCTGCACGTCGTATTGCAGCACCAGCAGGCAGGCGGCGAGCCCGGCGAGGGCGCCGCCGATCGCCGAGGTGATCAGGTAGATGCGCCGCGTGTCGACCCCCATCAGCGGCATGATCTGGCGGTCCTGCGCGATGGCGCGGATCGCCGCCCCGGTATAGCTGCGCGACAGGAAGAAATAGAGCGCGACCATGCCGGCGAGCGCCGACCCGAAGGCGAGGAGCCGGGCGTAGCTGATGAACATGCCCGATACGTCGAGGATCGGCAGCCGGATGCCCAGGTTGCGGAAATCGATGCCGAACGCGACCGTCGCCGCGCTCTGCAGAAAGAACAGCACGCCGCCAGTGGCGAGCAGCTGGTTGATCGGCGCGGTGCCGAGCAGCGGCGCGATCACCACGAGGTGCAGCACGACGCCGAGCGCGCCGACCCCGCCGACGCAGAGGAGCGCGGCGATGAGGAACGGCACATGGTAGGTCGCGTAGAGGAAATACATGCCGTACATGCCGAGCATGATCAGTTCGGCATAGCAGATCCACACCACGTCGATGACGCCGAAGATCAGGTTCAGCCCGAGCGCCAGGAGCGCGAACAGGCCGCCGAGCAGCACGCCGTTGATCAGCGCCTCGAGCAGGTAGATGTCGAAGATGCCCACCGCTCCTCCGTCCCCTCCTCAAATCCCGAGATAGGCGTGCTGGACCGCCTCGCTCTGGAGCATCGCGGCGGCCGCGCCGCTGGCGCGCAGCGACCCCGCTTCGAGCAGATAGGCGCGGTCGACGACGCGCAGCACCTGGCGCACGTTCTGCTCGACGATCAGCACGGTGAGCCCGCTGGCGCGGATGCGCTCGACGAGCGCGAAAACCTGCTGCACGACGACCGGCGCCAGACCGGCCGACGGTTCGTCGAGCAAGAGCAGCTTCGGCTCCGACATCAGCGCGCGGCCGATCGCGCACATCTGCTGCTCGCCGCCCGACAGCGTCCCGGCGAGCTGGCCGCGGCGCTCCTGGAGCCGCGGGAACAGCGCGTAGACATAGTCGAGCCGCTCGCGATATTTGGGCCGCGCGCCGCGTATGTAGCCGCCCATGCGCAGATTGTCCTCGACGCTCATCTTCGCGAACAGGCGGCGATTCTCCGGCACGTGCGCGATCCCGAGCTCGACGATCCGGTGCGCCGGGACCGACGCAAGATCGGTGCCCGCCATGCGGATCGCGCCGCCGGTCGGCCGCACCAGCCCCGAAATGACCCGCATCAGCGTCGTCTTGCCCGCGCCGTTCGGGCCGATCACCGCAACCGCCTCGCCGGCCGCGACCGCCAGCGAGATTCCGAATAGCGCCTGGAAGCCGTCATAGCCGGCGTCGACGCTAGCCAGCTCAAGCATCGGCCAGCTCAGGCATTGGCCGGCTCAGGCATCGGCCAGCTCAGGCATGGGCCAGCTCAGGCATCGGCCTTGGCCCGCACCGCCGCAGCCTGGGCGGCGTCGGCGTCGCTGCCGAGATAAACCTCGATGACCCGCGCGTCGGCAGCCACCTCGCGCGGCAGCCCCTCGGCGATCTTCTCGCCGTGGTCGAGCACCATCACCCGGTCGACGACGCGCATCAGGACGCCCATGATGTGCTCGACCCAGATGATCGTGACGCCGAGGTCGCCGCGGATCCGGCGCAGCATCTCGGCCGCCTGGCCCATCTCGGCCTCGTCGAGCCCGCCGAGGCTTTCGTCGGCGAGCAGCAGCGTCGGACGGGTGGCGAGCGCCTTCGCCAGTTCGAGTTTCTTCAGCCCGGCGGCGCCGAGCCCGGCGACCGGCATGCTGCGGTCGCAAGGCAGGCCGACCAGCGCCAGCGCGCGCTCCGCCGCCTCGAACGCGGCGTTTTTCGAGTGCCGGCCCTGGCCGTAGAAGCCGGCGAGCACGACGTTGTCGAACAGCGTCAGGCGGCGGAACGGCCGCGGGATCTGGAAGGTGCGGCCGATCCCCTGGTTGATGATGCGGTGCGGCGGGCGGCCGCCGATCTCGCGGCCGTGAAACAGGATCGAGCCGGCGGTCGGCGCCAGCGTCCCG
>DATJOB010000135.1:0-3765 GCA_035507475.1 Allostellaceae bacterium
TCGACTCGCTAGAGGCGAGCGGCGCCGAACTGGTCACCGTATCGATCCGCCGGATCAGCCTCGAAGGCTATGCCGAAAGCCTGGTCGACCTGCTCGGCGGCGGCCGCTACCGGCTGCTGCCCAACACCTCCGGCTGCGTCACCGCGCGCGACGCGATCCTCACCGCCGAGCTGGCGCGCGAGGCGTTACAGACCGATTGGGTCAAACTGGAGCTGATCGGCGACCGCGAGACGCTTTATCCCGATGTCGAACAGCTGGTGCACGCCGCCGATGAGCTGGTGCGCAAGGGCTTTATCGTGCTGCCCTATTGCAACGACGACCCCGTCGCCTGCCAGAAGCTCGCCGATGTCGGCTGCGCGGCGGTGATGCCGCTGGGCTCGCTGATCGGCTCGGGGCGCGGCATCGCCAACCCCGCGGCGATCGAGCTGATCTGCACGCGCAGCCCGGTGCCGGTGGTGCTCGACGCCGGGATCGGCACCGCGTCCGACGCGGCGCAGGCGATGGAGCTCGGCTGCGACGCGGTGCTCGTGAACACCGCGATCGCCAAGTCGCACGACCCGCTGCGGATGGCGGCGGCGATGAAGGCTGCGGTCGAAGGCGGCCGCCTCGCGCGCCTCGCCGGGCGCATCCCGAGGCGCGCCTTTGCCGAGCCGTCGAGCCCGCAGCTCGGCCTCGTCGGCACCTAGAGCGCTCCTTGCGGCGCGCGTGCGTCGGCCGGCTGCCACGCGATGTTCTTTCTGCTGCCGCTCTACGACGACAACCCGACGACGCGCGCGCCGATCGTCACCTGCGCGCTGATCGCCATCTGCTGCCTCGTCTTCCTGTGGCAGCTCGGCCAGAACGCCCATGTCGTCGACTACAGCTACGGCTTCGTGCCGGCGGTGCTGTTCCACACCGCGCGGCTGCCGCAGGCCCTCGCCGTGCTGCCGCCCTGGGCGACGATCTTCACCAGCATGTTCCTCCATGGCGGCTGGCTGCATATCGGCGGCAACATGCTGTTCCTGTGGATTTTCGGGAACAACATCGAGGACGTGCTCGGCCATTTCCGCTACCTCCTCCTCTATCTGGTGAGCGGGGTCGTCGCGGCGCTATGCCAGGCGCTCGCCGATCCCGGCTCGACCCTGCCGATGATCGGCGCCTCGGGCGCCATCGCCGGGGTACTGGGCGCCTATCTGCTGCTCTACCCGCAGGCCAACGTGCATGTCCTGGTGCTGATCGTCATCCTGCTGCGCATCGTCACCGTACCGGCCTGGATCCTGCTCGGGCTGTGGTTTGCGGCGCAGCTGCTGAGCGGGCTGTTGAGCGGGTCCGGCGGCGGCGTCGCGTTCTGGGCGCATGTCGGCGGCTTCGCCACCGGGATCGCGCTGCTCTTCGCGGTGCGGCCGCGCGGCATCGTCTTCTGGCAGCCGCCGCGCAGCGCGGCCTTTGCCGCGGCGCCGCCGCGCGCGTTCAGCGGGCGGCGGACCTTCCACGGCAGCGTCCCCGAGTCGGGGCGGGCCTACCGGCCGCGGCGCGGGCCCTGGGATTAGCGCTCGCCCCGGGACTAGCGCTCGCCTGGGACTAGCTCCCGTCGAGCTTGCGCGCGGCCCGCGCGGTGGCGGCGAGAAACCCCGGCAGGTCGGGCCAGCCATAGCCCGAAGCGGGCACCGTGCCGCCGTTGAACGGCAGCAGCTTGCGCCGCACCTCCCTGCCGCCGAGCCGCTGGTAGAAGAACCGCGCCGGATTGTCGCGCAGCACCCAGATCACCGCCGAGCGGTGGCCGTCGGCCGCGAGCTGCGCGAACATCGCCAGCAGGAGGCGGCGGCCGATGCCCTGGTTCTGCCAGTCGGGCGCAACGTAGAGCGTGAACACCTCGCTCGAAAACCCCGGGTCGCCGCGCGCCGCGCCGCAGCTGCCGAAGCCGACGAGCTCGCCGCCGCCGGCGGCGGCGAGATGCACCTCGCGCGGGGCGCGCCGGATCACGTTGGCCCAGCCGGCCGCCCGCCGCGTCGGCGACAGGCCGGCGAGATAGGGGGTCGTGAGAATCCCGGCATAGGCCGCCTGCCACGTCTCGACATCGAGCCGGGCGATCGCCCCGGCGTCGTCGAGCCGGGCGGTGCGGATCGTGATCTCGCTCATCGCGGGGTCATTCTGCCCGCTTTGCCGCCGGCTGGGGAGACCCCCCAAGGGATTTGGCGGGCGATTGGTGGGCGATTGGCGGGCGATCGGCAGGTGACTGGCAGGTGATTGGCGGACAATTGGCGCGGTGGCAAAGCCGCGCCGCCGCCCCTATCTTCCCGCCATGGCCACACGATCCCTGTTTGCGCTCGCCGTCCTCGGCCTCCTGCTGGCGGCCGCTCCGGCTGCGGCCGCGGCGAAGAAGAAGCCGGCCGAGGCGGCCCCCGCCGTGCCGTCGGCCGATCCCGGTCCGGCGAAGCCGCTCGGCAGCGCCGGCGCGTGGAGCGCCTATCTCGCGCAGAACAAGGCCGGCAAGGTCTGCTACGTGGTCAGCCAGCCCGAACGCAGCGAGCCCGCCGCCGCGCGGCGCAAGCCGGCGATGGCGATGGTGACGCATCGCACCCAGGACAATGTCAGCAACGTCGTGAGCTTCGACGAGGGCTACCCGCTCAACGAGAGCGAGGACGTGGTGGTCGATGTCGGGCCGGAGAAATTCACGCTCTTCGCCAACAACGACACCGCCTGGGCGCGCACCTCCGACCTCGACAAGACGATCGTCGAGGCGCTGAGCAAGGGCAAGGAGGCGGTGGTCAGGGCGACGCCGAAAAAGGGCCACGCGACCACCGACACCTATTCGCTGGCCGGTTTCTCGAAGGCGCTCGACCTGATCGACAAGGCCTGCGGCGTCAAGCGCTAGATGGATATCGATAGCGACAAGCAAAATCTGGTAGGGCTTGGCCGCGACGACCTCGCCGCGGCGGTGGCGGCGCTCGGCGCCGAGCCGTTCCGCGCCCGCCAGCTCTGGCACTGGATCTACCATCGCGGCGCCGCCGATTTCGCGGCGATGACGACGCTCGCCAAGGGTTTTCGCGAGCAGCTCGCCGAGCGCTACGTACTGCGCCGGCCGGCGGTCGCGACGGCGCAATGTTCGGCGGACGGCACCCGCAAATGGCTGCTGCGCTTCGCCGACGGCAACGAGGCGGAGACCGTTCACATCCCGGAAGACGACCGCGGCACGCTGTGCGTCTCGTCGCAGGTCGGCTGCACGCTCAGCTGCCGGTTCTGCCATACCGGGACGCAGCGCCTGGTGCGCAACCTGGACGCCGCCGAGATCGTCGGCCAGCTGATGCTGGCGCGCGACGCGCTCGGCGAATGGCCCTCGCCGAAAGAGGACCGGCTCATCACCAACATCGTGCTGATGGGGATGGGCGAGCCGCTCTACAATTTCGCCAATGTCGCGGCGGCGATGAAGATCGCGATGGACCCCGAGGGCCTCGCCATCTCGCGCCGCAAGATCACGCTGTCGACCGCCGGCGTGGTGCCGACGATCGAGCGCTGCGGCCGCGAGCTCGGCGTCAACCTGGCGATCTCGCTGCACGCGGTGCGCGACGAGCTGCGCGACGTGCTGGTGCCGCTCAACCGCAAATACCCGATCGCCGAGCTGCTCGCAGCGTGCCGCGCCTATCCGGGCTCGAGCAATGCGCGGCGCATCACCTTCGAATACGTCATGCTCAAGGGCGTCAACGACAGCCCCGCCGAGGCGCGCGAGCTGGTGCGGCTGCTCAAGGGCATCCCGGCCAAGGTCAACCTGATCCCGTTCAACCCCTG
>DATJOB010000136.1:0-3237 GCA_035507475.1 Allostellaceae bacterium
CGGCTTCGCCGAGATCCTCGCGAACCAGTATTTCGGCCCGCTGACGCCGCGCCAGCTCGATTACAGCCGCGGCATCCTCGACAGCTCGCACCGGCTCCTGTCGCTGATCAACGACATCCTCGACCTGGCGACGATCGAGGCGGGCTACATGACGCTGGAAACCGCCGAGGTCGATATCCACGAGATGCTCGAAGGCATGCTGACCCTGACCCGCGAGCGCGCGCGCAACCAGAACCTCGACCTGTCGCTCGCCTGTCCCGACGACATCGGCACCATCGCGGCCGACGAGCGCCGCCTGAAGCAGGCGCTGTTCAACCTGATCTCGAACGCGATCAAGTTCACCCCACCCGGCGGCTCGGTCCGCCTCGCCGCGACGCGCGACGGCGGCGATCTGGTGCTGTCGGTCGCCGATACCGGGGTCGGCATCCCGGCCGCCGACCAGGCGCGCGTCCTCGAGAAATTCGAGCGCGGCGACCCGACGCTGGCGCAGACCGGCGCCGGGCTCGGGCTGTCGCTGGTGAAGAGCCTCGTCGAGCTGCATGGCGGATGGGTGACGCTCGATTCGAGCCCCGGCCGCGGCACCACGGTGCGCTGCCGCCTGCCGGCGGCGGCCGCCGCCGCGCCGCAGCGCACCGAGCGCGCGATATTGACGCCCGCGGCCCCGCCCCTTACCTAGCGATCATGGCGGTTCGCGAGATCATCACGGCGCCCGACCCGCGCCTCAAGGGCATCGCCAAGCCGGTGGCAAAGGTCGACGCCGCGGTGCGCCGGCTGATGGACGACATGCTGGAGACGATGTACCACGCGGTCGGCATCGGCCTCGCCGCGCCGCAGGTCGGCGCGCTGCTGCGCGTCATCGTCGTCGATTGCGCGCGCGACGGAGAGAAACCCGCGCCGCTGCGCATCGCCAACCCGGAGATCTTGTGGCGCTCGGACGAGACCACGGTGGCCAACGAAGGCTGCCTGTCGCTCCCCGAACACTATGCCGACGTGACCCGCCCGGCGGCGATCCGGCTGCGCTACCTCGATCATGAGAACGAGATCCGCGAGATCGAGGCCAAGGGCCTGCTCGCCACCTGCATCCAGCACGAGATCGACCATCTCGACGGCGTCCTCTTCGTCGACCACATCTCGTCGCTGAAGCGCGGCATGATCCTGCGCAAGCTGCAAAAGGCGAAGCGCAGCCGCGTCCCGGAGCACGTCTAGCCCGCGCGGCCCCGGAGCCCCGCCTTCGCGGCGGCGACGACGATACGCTAATCTCGCGACGACATGCCCGGCCCGCTCGACCTCGTCTTCATGGGCACGCCCGATTTCGCGGCGACGATCCTCGCCGCGCTGATCGGCGCCGGGCACCGCATCGTCTGCGCCTATGCCCAGCCGCCGCGCCCGGCCGGGCGCGGCCATCGCCTGCAGCCGTCGCCGGTGCAGGCGCTCGCCGAGGCGCGGGGCATCGCGGTGCGCTGTCCGACGAGCCTGCGCGATCCCGCGGTCCAGGCGGACTTCGCCGCGCTCGACGCCGACGCCGCGGTGGTCGCCGCCTACGGGCTGATCCTGCCGCGGGCAATCCTCGGCGCACCGCGCCTCGGCTGCATCAACGTCCACGCCTCGCTGCTGCCGCGCTGGCGCGGCGCGGCACCGGTGCAGCGCGCGATCCTCGCCGGCGACGCGCAGAGCGGCGTCACGATCATGCAGATGGACGAAGGGCTCGATACCGGGCCGATGCTGCTGCAGCGTGCCCTGCCGATCGGCCCCGCGACGACCGCCGGCACGCTGACCGCTTCGCTCGCCGCGCTCGGCGGCGAACTGGTCGTCGCCGCGCTCGACGGCCTCGCCGCCGGCGTGCTGACCGCCACGCCGCAGCCCGACGCCGGCGTCACCTACGCGAAGAAGCTCAGCCGCGACGAGGCGCGGCTCGACTGGCGCCGGCGCGCCGCCGAGCTCGAACGCCAGGTGCGCGGCTTCGACCCGTGGCCCGGCGCCTATTTCCTCGTCGGCGAGGAGCGGCTGCGCGTGCTCGCTGCCGCGGTCGAGCCGGGCGCCGCCGGCGCGCCGCCCGGCCGCGTCCTCGACGATCGCCTCGCCATCGCCTGCGGCGCGGGGGTGTTGCGCCCGACCCGGCTGCAGCGGCCCGGCCGGGCCGCGATGGACGCCGCCGCGCTGTTGCGCGGCTTCCCGATCCGCGAGGGGACGCTGCTGCCGTGCCCCGCTACAAGCTGATCCTCGAATACGACGGCAGCGGCTTCGTCGGCTGGCAGCGCCAGCCCAACGGGCTCTCGGTGCAGCAAGCGCTCGAAGAGGCGGTCGCGGCCTTTGCCGGCGCGCGCGTCACGGTGCACGGCGCGGGGCGCACCGATTCCGGGGTCCACGCGCTCGGCCAGGTCGCGCATCTCGATTTGCCGCGCCCCTATCCCGGCGATACGGTGCGCAGCGCGCTCAACCACTTCCTGCGCCCGGCGCCGATCAGTGTGCTGGCGGCGGAGCCGGCGGCGCCCGGCTTCGACGCGCGGCTCTCGGCGCGGCTGCGCGTCTACCGCTACCGCATCCTCAACCGCCGGCCGCCGCCGATGCTCGACCGGATGCGGGTGTGGCACGTCTCGCCGCCGCTCGATGTCGCGGCGATGCAGGCCGGCGCACGCCACCTCGTCGGGCGCCACGATTTCTCGACCTTCCGCGACTCGCTGTGCCAGGCGAGATCGCCGGTCAAGACGCTGGAGGCGCTCGAGGTGACGCGGGCGGGCGAGGAAATCGGCATCGAGGCGCGCGCCCGTTCGTTCCTGCATCACCAGGTGCGCAACATGGCGGGGACCTTGAAGCTGGTCGGGCTCGGCCAGTGGCGGCCGGACGACGTCGCCGCGGCGCTCGCCGCCAAGGACCGCCGCGCCGGCGGCCCGACCGCCCCGCCCGAAGGGCTCTACCTCGTCGAGGTCAGGTACGATCAGTAGAGCGCCGCGCTGACATGGCTCAGCACGGTGGCGAGGATCACGTCGACGAGGATGACCAGCGCGGCCCGCGACCCGCTCACCGCGAGCGCGACGCGCGAGACGTACCATTCGTAGACCAGCGCGGCGAGCCCGGCGATGAGGTCGGCGATCAGCAGCCCATCGGTCGACAGGAGCCCGACCCCACCGGCCAGCGCGATCACCGCGAACAGCACCGTCTGCGGCACCTGGCACCAGTTGTATGCGGTCATAAAGCCGAAATAACGGTCGCCGCGGTGCAGCCGATCGACCAGCGGCA
>DATJOB010000137.1:0-5448 GCA_035507475.1 Allostellaceae bacterium
CGGGGCTCGTCGTCGTGCTGGTGATGCTGGCGAACGGCGCGGCGCGGGCCGAGAAACCGGGCGGCGTGCTGCGCGTCTATCACCGCGACAGCCCGGCCAGCATGTCGACCCTCGAGGAAGGGTCGAACTCGGTCTCGATCCCGATGATGGCGGTGTTCAACAATCTGGTGATCTTCGACCAGCACGCCGCGCAGAACAGCCTCGGCGATATCCAGCCCGATCTCGCCGAGAGCTGGTCGTGGAACGCCGACAAGACGCGTCTCACGTTCAAGCTGCGCGATGGCGTCAAATGGCATGACGGCAAGCCGTTCACCGCGGCCGACGTCAAATGCACCTGGGACCTGCTGACCGGGCGCGCGACCGAGAAGTTCCGCGCCAATCCGCGCAAGACCTGGTGGAGCAACCTGACCGAGGTCACCGTCGACGGGCCGCTGCAAGCCACGTTCGTGCTGCAGCGACCGCAGCCGGCGATCCTCGCCCTGATCGCCTCCGGCCAGACGCCGGTCTACCCGTGCCATGTGCCGCCGGCGCAGATGCGCCAGCACCCGATCGGCACCGGGCCGTTCAAGTTCGTCGAGTTCAAGCCCAACGAATCGATCAAGCTGGTCAAGAACCCCGACTACTGGAAGCCGGGCCGGCCCTATCTCGACGGCATCGAATACACCATCGTCCCCAACCGCTCGACCGCGCTCCTCGCCTTCGAGACGGGCAAATTCGACCTTACCTTTCCCTACGAGGTGACCGCCCCGCTGATCAAGGAGGTGGCGAGCCAGGCGCCGCAGGCGGTCTGCGAACTCGTCCCGGCCAATTCGAGCACCAACCTGCTGGTCAACCGCGACGCGCCGCCCTTCGACAACCCCGATCTGCGGCGCGCGCTCTCCCTGGCGCTCGACCGCAAGGCCTTTGTCGACATCCTGGCGCAGGGTCAGGGCGATATCGGCGCCGCGATGGAACCGCCGCCCTCGGGGGTGTGGGGCATGCCGGCCGATATGCTCGCCACCCTGCCCGGTTACGGCCCCGACGTCGCCAAGAACCGCGCCGCGGCGCGCGAGCTCATGCAAAAGCTCGGCTACGGCGCCGACAAGCATCTCGCGATCAAGGTTGCCGCGCGCAACATCCCGACCTACCGCGACCCGGCGGTGATCCTGATCGACCAGCTCAAGGAGGTGTGGATCGACGCGGAGCTCGAACCGGTCGAGACCGCCAATTGGTTCTCCAAGCTCGCCCGCAAGGACTACCAGATCGGCATCAACAACACCGGCAGCGCGGTCGACGATCCCGACCAGCAATTCTTCGAGAACTACGCCTGCGGCTCGGAGCGCAACTACACGGGATACTGCAACCGCCAGTTGGAGGCGCGGTTCGTCGAGCAGTCGACAACCGCCGACCAGGAGAAGCGCAAGCACCTCGTCTGGGAGATCGACAAGCAGCTGCAGGAAGACGGCGCGCGCCCGATCATCTATCACACGCGGCTCGGCACCTGCATGCAGCCCCAGGTGAAGGGCCTCACGATCATGGTCAACAGCCAGTATAACGGCTGGCGCATGGAGGACGTCTGGCTCGACCGCTAGGCCGGTTCAGCCTTCCGGGACCTCGAGGTCGAGCAGCGGGCCGTATTGCTGGGCGCCGAAAATATCGGCGTCGCCCGGGCTGCCGCTCGACCGGGTGCGGGCGATGGTGAACTTGATCGCCAGCGCCGGGTCGAACGCGACATGATCGGTGATGCGGCTCGCCGCGACGCCGAAGATGCGGCACACCGCCTCGCGCGACAGGAGGCCGCTCTCGCGCACCCGTTCATAGGATGCGCGGTCGGGGAAGATCACGTCGAAGGTGATCTTGTCCACCCCCGCATTCTTGCTGCGGATCGTCTTGGCGACCTCGGAGAGCTTGCGCGTTGCCATCACACGCCGGCCTCGACGACGAAGGTCGGGAAGAGTTCGAGCGGGTCGGCGACGCGCATCGTGTGGTTCAGCGTCCAGCGATAGGCGGGGCTCGCCGGCATCACCTCGTCGAGCAGGAAGGCGACGCCGCCGGCGGTGCCTTTGACCTGCGGCAGCCGGGCATAGAACATCTGCCGGGTGCCGATCATCGCGACCTCCTCGGCCATCGCCTTGGTCGGCGCGATCCCCTGGCAGACGACGGCGAGCTCGTGGCCGGGCCGCGCCTTCATCGGCTCGCTCGGCCCGAGGATCGCGTCGCGGCCGTAGACCGAGAAGTGCAGTTCGTAGCCGCTGTCGGTTCCCGCGGCGCCGAACCGCTCGGCGACCTGACGGCGCGCCCACTCGGTCACCAGGTCGATGTTGGCGATCGTATAGGGATCGCGCACCCCGACGATGCCGACGTAGCGCTCGCCGATCTTGCCGGAGCCTTCGAGCTTGACGCGCAGCTCGTCCGCCGGGACGTAGCGCGGGCCGGTGACTCTGACGGTGCGCTCGTCGTACTGCTCGTAGCGGCAGCCGCTCATGTCGATGTGGCCGCCGAGGAAATGTTCGTAGAACGGGTTGGCGCGCTCGTACATCGCATGGCCGGCGACCGAGGCGATCGTGCAGCGCTGCTCGGGCAGCATCGCCGTCACCTTGACGTCGTCCATCGTGATCTCGCCGAGGATCGATTCCTTGGCGCCGTAGGGCTCGGCGCAGAACGACGCGCACTCCATGATCTTGCCGTAGAAATAGGCGAGGCCTTCGGGGAAGCCGGCGCGGATCGCCGGCGCGGCAAAGATCGCGCAGTCGCTGCTGCGCCCGCCGACGATCACGTCGGCGCCGGCGTCGAGCAGCTTGACGTAAGGATGGATGCCGGCGACCGCGACGACGCGGTCGGTGGCGTCGAGCGTGGCGCGGTCGAGCGGCGGACGCCCGTCGAGCCCGTCGACGCTGTCGCCGTCGTCGAGCCGGCGGCGCAGCGCGTCGAGGCCGACCTCGGAATAGAAATAGCCGAGCCGGAACTTGGGCAGGCCGTGCCGCCTCGCCAGATCGCGGACGATGCCGACAAAAAGGTCGACGCGGCTGTCGGTTCCGGTGTCGCCGGCCGAGCCGACGATCATCGGCACGCCCAGTCGCCGCGCCGCGAGGAGCATCGTCTCGAGGTCCTCGGTCTGCCATCGCAGCGGGCTTGACGAGGTGTCGCTGCCGAGCGGCACCGGCCCGACATCGCACGAGCCGGAATCGGCGCAGATCAGGTCGGGGTCGCTGTCGCAGCCGATGCGGAAGCTGCCCGGCTTGATCGGTGCAAAGCCGAGATGGCCGTTGGGGCAGACGATGCGCAGCGAGCGGTTGGCCGAGCGGGCGTGCTGGATCGAGACGGGCATCGCGGCGTTCCCCGAGCGCGGGGTCGCCAGCCTATCACGTTTCCTGCCGCCGTCATGCCGCCGCGCCGCGGGCCGGCGGTCAATTCGGGCTCAGCCGGGCGTCAGCCGGCGGATCACCGGGCGCAGCGGCCGGCGCTCGACCTGGAAGCTCGGTTGCGGCCGCGCGCTTGCCGGGAAATGCGGCCGCTCGCCCGCTTCGCGCGGCGCCGAGAGGCGCGGCGGCGCGGCCGCGTAAGCCGGCCGCTTCGGCGCGGCGCCGGGCGCCTTCTTCGCCGGCTTGGCGCTCATCTGCACCGAGAGCTTCGAGCCGTCGACGGTGGTGCCGTCGAGCCCGGCGACCGCGGCGCGCGCCGCCTTCTCGGTGGCGATGTCGACAAAGCCGTAGCGCAGCCGCGCGCCGGTGTTCGGATCGCGCGCGATCGCCGCGCTCAGCACGATGCCGAACGGGTCGAAGGTTTCGGCCAGCCGCTCGTCCGAGAAGCCGATCGGCAGGTTGCCGACGAAGACGTTGCCCTTATGTTGACGCGCGCGCATGGACCCCCGGCCCCTGGCGGTATTGCCCTTCTGTCGAGCCTAAGTTGTGTTCGACATCCCCGATCGTCAACGCCCCGCGGGGCCGTTGGGGCGCATTGCCGCAATGCGCAGCCGCGGCGCGCGGGCCGCGCAGCGCAATCCTCCGTTGCATCGGCAGGTCGATCGGCGCAAGCATCGGCTCTCCAACCGGGGAGCTGGACCATGCCTGCAGCGAAGCCGATCCCCGAAAGGCCGGCCGAATGATCCCGCGCGAGCGCGTCCCCTATTCGGCGATCGTCGACCGGCCGCCGCTCCGGCTGCCGGACGGCGCGCGGGTCGTCGTCTGGCCGATCGTCAATCTCGAGGTGTGGGACATCGCGCGGCCGATGGCGCGCCAGGTGCTGCCGGCGCCGACCGGGCAGGTGCTGCTGCCCGATGTGCCCAACTGGTCGTGGCACGAATACGGGATGCGCGTCGGCGTCTGGCGCTTCTTCGACCTGTTCGGGCGTCTCGGCATCCGGCCGACCGTGTCGATCAACGCACGGGTCTGCGACGACTATCCGCGCGTCGCCGCCGCCTGTCGCGATGCCGGCTGGGAGTTCATGGGCCATGCCTGGGAGCAGGGCCCGATCCACCTCGTCGACGACCAGCAGGCGATGATCGAGAAATCGGTCGCGGCGATCGAGCGGTTTACCGGGTCGCGGCCGGTCGGCTGGCTCGGCCCCGGCCTGACGCAGACCTACGAGACCCCCGACCTGCTGGCCGCCGCCGGTATCAAGTATATCGGCGACTGGGTCTACGACGACGAGCCGACCGAGATCGTCACCGCGCACGGGCCGCTCGTCACGCTGCCCTACACCGTCGAGCTCAACGACATCCCGATGATGCTGGTGCAGCACCACGAGTCGGAATACTTCACCCGGCGCTGCATCGACACCTTCGATCGGCTCCACCGGGAAGGCGCGAGCCGCGCCAAGATCATGGCGATCGCGATCCACCCCTACATCTCGGGCCAGCCGCACCGCATCAAGTATCTGGAGGCGGTGTACGACCATATCGCCAAGCACGATGGCGTGCTGCACTGGAACGGGGTGCAGATACTGGAGTGGTACCTGAAAACGCGGTCGCAGCCGTCGTGATGCTTGCCGGCGACAGCCGGGACCCATTGTTCGGCTGCTCCGGGACTGGATGGGTAAACCCCGGGCTTGCGCCGGGGAGCGGCGAGAGGAAATTGCGATGCTGCCCAATGAAAGGCTCGACTACTCGCCGATCGCGCAGCGCCCGACGCTGCTGCTGCCGCACGGGGCGCGGCTGGCGCTGTGGGTCATCGTTAATGTCGAGGAGTGGGACATCAACGAGACGATGCCGCGCACCGTGCTGACCCCGCCCGCCGGCGGCTCGCCGATGCCCGACATCCCGAACTGGGCCTGGCACGAATACGGCAACCGCGTTGGCTTCTGGCGCATGCTCGAAATCTTCGACGATCTCAACGTGCCCGCGGTGCTCGCGATCAACGGCTCGGCGATCGCGCGCTATACCGCGATCGTCGATGCCGCAAAGCAGCGGAACTGGGAGTTCATCGGCCACGGCTTCACCCAGAAGAACATGCAGAAGGTGGACGACGAGGC
>DATJOB010000138.1:0-6455 GCA_035507475.1 Allostellaceae bacterium
CTGCGCCTCCAGTGGCTGATCCTGGCGCTGGCCTCGCTCCTTGCGCTCGTCGCCGCGGCGCCGGTGCGCGCCGGCGCGCTCGACGACATCCGCGCGCGCGGCGTGCTCGTGGTCGGCACCAAGGCCGATTACCAGCCGTTCGGGTTCCGCGACGCCGCCGGTGCGATCGTCGGCTTCGAGCCCGACCTCGCCGCCGATGTGGCGAAGGCGATCGGGGTGCCGCTCAAGCTGGCTCCCGTTGTCGCCAGCAATCGGCTGCCGCTGCTCGCCAGCGGCAATATCGACCTGCTGATCGCGACGATGAACGACACGCCGGAGCGGCGCGAACAGGTCGACTTCGTCGAGCCCGACTACTACGCCTCCGGGGTCAACGTGCTGGCGCCGAAATCGGCGCATCTGCGGGTCTGGCAGCAGCTGCGCGGCAAGCCGGCGTGCAGCGTCGAAGGCGCCTTCTATCTGTCCGAGATCGTCGGCCGCTATGCGCCTCGGCTGCGGACGTTCAAGGATACCGGCCAGGTCTACGCCGCGGTGCGCGCCGGCGACTGCGTCGCGATCTACGACGACGCCGCGATCATCGGCCAGCTGCAGCTCGCCGACTGGCAGGATTACGAGATGCCGCTGCGCTCGGTGCTGGTCCAGCCCTGGGGCATGGCGGTCAAGCGGGGCAACGCCGAGCTTGCCGCGTTTGTCGGCGACCTGGTCAAGAAGTGGCACGCCGCCGGCCGGATCGAGGCGGTCGAGCGCAAATGGCACATCCCGCCCTCGGTGTTCGCCGAGGAGATGCACCGGCGCTACGCCGAGGCCGAATAACCCTCTGCAACCTCGCGCCGAGCGCGCAGCCGCCCTAACCCGGCTTGCGCGCCAGCACCTCGACCGTCCGCACCCGGCCCGCTTCGAGGCTGCGCGCCGAGTTGATCGACATCTCGCGGAAGCGCTCGCCGAGGATCAGGTGGCGCTCGAACGCCGGCAGCCCGCCGCGTTCGAGACGCTCGCGGTTGCGCTGCTGCGCCGGGATCTGCGCTTCGGTCGTATCGCGGAACGAGACGATCGCGAAGCCGGCGGCGGCGATGTCGGCCCGCGTTTGCTCGGGCGTCGCGAGGAAGCTTGTCGCCGCGCTCGTCGCCCACGGCACCGGGAAGAACGGATCGCCGTCCGCGCCGGCGCAGACATTGCTGAGCGCCAGCGAGCCGCCGGGCCGCAGCGCGCGGAACGCCTCGCGGTAGAAGCGCGGCTTGTCGGCGATGTTCATGATGACGTTCTGCGAATAGGCGCGGTCGAACGCGCCGTCCGGCACCGGCAGCGCCAGCGCGCTGCCCTCGACGATCGCGACCCGGTCGGCGAGGCCGGTCGCGCGGTTCAACGCCTCGGCCGCGGCGCAGAACTCGGGGGTGAGGTCGACCCCGGTGACGCGCACCCCGCAATGCTGCGCGATCCAGCGCGCCGGCCCGCCGATCCCCGAGCCGATGTCGAGCAGCCGCTCGCCGGGCTGCGGCTGCAGCAGCACGACGAGTTCCTCGGTGGCGACGACGCCGCGGCCGTGGAAATGATCGACCGGCGCCAAATTGTCGACGGTGGCCGCCACGTCCGCACCCTGCGCGGCCCGCAGCGCGGCGAGGATGCGCTCGGCGATGCCGGCGTTGCCGTAGTGTTGCGCGACATCGCTTTCGGTCGCCATGCGGCGCTCTCCGCGATTAAATGCACCGACCGCGATGCTACGCGCATCGCAGCGCAGCGGGGAGGGCGAAGATGGCGTTATCGATCGAGCGGTTGCAGCCGCCGGGCATGGATGTGCGGATGCAGGAGGGCAAGGCCGCCTATTCGCACGTCGTCACGGTGAGCGGATCGGGCAAGCTGGTCTACGTCGCCGGCCAGCTCGGGCGCGACGCGGCGGGAAACATCGTCGCCGGCGGCATGCGCGCCCAGCTCGAGCAGACCTTCCGCAACCTCGACGCCTGCCTCAAGGCGGCGGGCGCGAGCTGGGCCGACGTCGTCAAGACCAACACCTTCGTCACCGACTATGCGGCGTTCTCCCAATGCCGCGATATCCGCATGCGCTATTTCGGCGTCGCCACCCCGACCAGCACGACGATCCAGATCAGCGGGCTGGCGCAGCCCGAGGCGATGGTCGAGATCGAGCTGGTCGCCGCGGTGTCGTAGCGCGGCAGCGGGGCGCTAGGCGGCGGCGCGCGCGAGGCGGCCGCGCCACCAGGCGAGGGCGCGCCAGGCGAGCAGCGACAGCAGCCGCGCGAGCCGGCCGTTCGGCGTCAGCCCGGCGGCCTTCAGCACCATCGCCACCATGCGCTCGACATGGTGGGCCCGGTAGAGCGCGAAAGCGCGGCTCGCATAGGCGCGGCCGGCGCGGCGCCGGTCGTAGGGCTGCGTCCCGCCATTGGCGGCGTGATAGGCGTAGGCGAGTTCGTCGTCCTCGCTTTCGGCGATGCGGCCGAGCACCACCCAGAGGCGCCGCCAGCCGCCGAGCCGCTCGCGCGCGAGGCAGGCCTGCAGCGTCTTGTAGAAGAGCCGGTAATGGCGCAGCTCGTCGGCGGCGATGCGGCGGCAGATCTCCTGCAGCACCGGCTCGCCGGTCGCCTCGCGCAGCGCGCTGTAATAGGCGCTGGTGCCGGTCTCGACGACGCAGCGCGCAACCATCTCGCCGGCGCGCGAGCCGCGCCGCGAACGCCCGCTGTCGATGTCGAGGCGGAAGCCGGCGCGGAAGCGGTCGACCGCGGCCGCGAAGTCGAATGCCGGGTCGGCAAGCGCCGCCCAGCGCGCCAGCGCCGCGCCGTGCTGCACCTCCTCGGCGCCCCAGCGCCGCGCCTGCGCCTGGAAGTCGCGATCGTCGGCGAAGACCCGGCAGAGGTGATGCGCGTAGCCGGCGCCGTTGTACTCGACGAGGCTCGCCGCCTTGACGATCGCGACGATCTCCGGGTCCACCCGCGTCGGATCGAAACGCTGCCAGGGTATGCCGTCGAGCGTCCAGCCGGTCATGCGCGCTTATACACCAGCGCGAAGCCCGGCTGAATTACCTCTGTATGCGGTGCGAAGGACGAGCGCCGCGCGGCCTCGGATGCCGCTAATGCGCCTCGCCGGCCAGCGCCTGGAGCTTGGCGCGCGCGACATTCTGCTGGTGTTCGAGGCCGCGCAGCTCGGCGGCGAGCCGGTCGCGCTCGGCGCCCGAGGCGCGCGCCACCTGGTCGCGCAGGCTGGGCAGGTTGCCTTCGATGGTCTGGAGCTCGGCTTCGGCCGCGGCGCGGTCGATCGCCGCCGGATCGATCGCCTCCTCGGCCAGCACCGTGCAGCGTTCGGGCGTCACCTCGGCGATGCCGCTGACGACGAAGATGCGCTGGCTTACCGTGGGCCGCGTCTCGTAGATCTCGATCATGCCCGGGCGGATCGTCGAGATCAGCGGCGCATGGCCGGGCAGCACGCCGAAATTGCCCTCGGTGCCGGGCACGACGACCATCTCGACCTCGTTCGACAGCACGAGACGCTCCGGCGTCACCAGCTCGAACTGAACGCGGTCGGCCATCAGCGATGACCCGCGGCAAAAAAACGCTCGTCACGGCCGGGCTTGATCCGGCCATCCTGGCGGTGCTCCCGGATCCCCGGGTCGAGCCCCGGGATGACGAAGTTGTCGGTTGCCATCGTCGTCAGGCCGCCTCGGAGGCCATCTTGCGCGCCTTGTCGACCGCCTCCTCGATGGTGCCGACCATGTAGAAGGAGGCTTCCGGCATCTCGTCGTATTCGCCAGCGACGATGCCCTTGAAGCCCTTGATCGTGTCCTCGAGGTTGACGAAGACGCCGGGCGTCCCGGTGAACACCTCGGCGACGTGAAACGGCTGCGACAGGAAGCGCTGGATCTTGCGCGCCCGCGCGACGGTCAGCTTGTCCTCTTCCGAAAGCTCGTCCATGCCGAGAATGGCGATGATGTCCTGCAGCGACTTGTAGGTCTGCAGCACGCGCTGCACGTCGCGCGCGACGCCGTAGTGCTCGTCCCCGACGACGCGCGGATCGAGCATCCGCGACGTCGAATCGAGCGGGTCGACCGCCGGATAGATGCCCAATTCGGCGATCTGCCGCGACAGCACCGTCGTCGCGTCGAGATGCGCGAACGAGGTCGCCGGCGCCGGGTCGGTCAGGTCGTCGGCCGGCACGTAGATCGCCTGCACCGAGGTGATCGACCCTTTCTTGGTCGTGGTGATGCGCTCCTGCAGCGCGCCCATGTCGGTGGCGAGCGTCGGCTGATAGCCGACCGCCGAGGGGATGCGGCCGAGCAGCGCCGACACCTCGGAGCCCGCCTGGGTGAAGCGGAAGATGTTGTCGACGAAGAACAGCACGTCCTGGCCTTCCTCGTCGCGGAAATATTCGGCGAGCGTCAGCCCGGAGAGGCCGACCCGGGCGCGCGCGCCGGGCGGCTCGTTCATCTGGCCGTAGACGAGCGCCGCCTTGGAGCCCGGCCCGTCATGGGTAATGACCCCGGATTCCATCATCTCGTGATAGAGGTCGTTGCCCTCGCGGGTGCGCTCGCCGACCCCGGCGAACACCGAGTAGCCGCCATGCGCCTTGGCGACGTTGTTGATCAATTCCATGATGATGACGGTCTTGCCGACCCCGGCGCCGCCGAACAGCCCGACCTTGCCGCCGCGCGCATAGGGCGCCAACAGGTCGACGACCTTGATGCCGGTGACGAGGATCTCGGCTTCGGTCGACTGGTCGACAAATTCGGGCGCCGGCTTGTGGATCGGCGAGCGGCGGTTGGTCTGCACCGGCCCGCGCTCGTCGACCGGATCGCCGATGACGTTGAGGATGCGGCCCAGGGTCTCGGGACCGACCGGCATCATGATCGGGCCGCCGGTGTCCGCGACCTCGGTGCCGCGCACGAGCCCGTCGGTGGTATCCATGGCGATCGTGCGCACCGTGTTTTCGCCCAGATGCTGCGCCACTTCGAGCACCAGGGTGCGCCCGCCATTGTCGACGTGCAATGCC
Organism: Allostellaceae bacterium; assembly: GCA_035507475.1. Classification (GTDB taxonomy): domain Bacteria; phylum Pseudomonadota; class Alphaproteobacteria; order ATCC43930; family CGMCC-115725; genus DATARH01. Next base: position 4,987 of record DATJOB010000138.1, read on the forward strand.
GACAGGATCGACGGCAACTCGCCCTCAAAGCGGACATCGACGACCGCGCCGATGATCTGGGTGATGGTACCGACCGAGTTGCTTGCCATGCTCGTCTATCCTTATCCGTCATTGCTGCGCTCTCGGCAGGCCGCGGGCCGCCGGCGGTGGGGTGACGGCCGCGCGATCGCCACCGTCTCAGTCATGTGTTGTGCTCACCCCGGGGCGCGAACGGACCAAGTGCATCGAGTAGCGTCTCCAGTTGCGCCGCATGACGACGCCAACGCCCGATCGAACTGCGGTAGATCGGCTGACGCACCTGGGTCGCACTCGCGGTGCGGACGGTTCGCCCGGTGCGATGGAAGTCGAGGCACGCCGCGTCCCATTCGAGACCGCAATGGGCGACGATCCGACGGGCCTGCCCTTCGAGATCCTCGACCACGGCTTCGTACTCCACCTCCAGCAGGACGCCTTCCGGCAGCACGCTGCGCCAATGTGCCATCAGCGCCGCATAGGCGACCCAATAGCGGCCGAGTTCGGCCAAATCGTAACAGAAAGGTTGGTTCTCGGCGAACAAGGTGGCAAAGCACGAGACGCAGGTATCGGCCGGATCGCGTCGCGCATGGACGATGCGCGCATTGGGCAGCGCCAGATGGGCGAGCCCGACATAGCCGAAATTTCCCGGCATCTTGTCGACGACGCGCCGGGCCTCCGGCTTGGCCGCCGAGAGGCTTTCAGCATAACGCCGGCCAACCTGCCGCAGGTCCGCTGCGCTCAACCCGGGCATCAACTCGGGATAGGGCACCCGCCCGCCCTTGGCGACGGCGAGCTGCCCCAGCACCGTATTCAAATCCTTGCGCTCGCCCGCACCGAACACCTTGGGATGACTGGCCAAGATCTGCTCGATCAGCGAGGTGCCGGAGCGCGGCATCCCGACGACGAGCACCGGCACGGCGGACGGATCGCCTGCCCCCTGCATCCGGCGCATCAGCGCGGGCGTGAACACCTCGGCGATGCGCTCGAGCCGACGCAGTGTGCTCGCCTCGTCATAGCGCAGCCGTTTCCGCATCAACGCGTTGGCGCGCAACAGGGAAGAGAAGGATTTCTCATCCTCTCCGAGATCGGCATAGGCCTTGCCGAGCGCAAATTGCGCCGAGATCTGATCCGCCACGGGCAGCGCCTGATCGCGTGCCAGCGCCTCAAGCGAGGCCAGCTGCGGATCGCCCGGCACCATGCGTTTGACGCCCAGGAGGAGATGGTGGAGATCGGCGCGACCCGGCGCCAGCGCCACCGCAGCCTGATAGGCGCGTCGCGCGTCATCGAGCCGCCCCGCCGCGTTCAGGGCCTCACCGAGCCCAATATAGGGGTCGATCGCACCGCGCCCGAGAGTCACCGCCTTTTCGAACTCGGTCACCGCCTCGCGCGATCGATTTAGGGCGAGGAGCGCTTTGCCCCGTTTCACGGCCTCGTCGGCAAGGTCGGGGCGGAGC
>DATJOB010000139.1:0-4636 GCA_035507475.1 Allostellaceae bacterium
GCCACGAGCCGCCGCGCCCGGCGGCGGTGCAGCCGCCGCTCGCCCTCGATCGCTTCGCCGGGCTCGATCGCGCCAACGCCGAGCGGCTCAAGCGCGGCCGCCACCCGGTCGAGGCGCGGCTCGACCTGCACGGTCTGACCCAGGCCGAGGCGCATCGCGCGCTCGCGACGTTCCTCGCGGCGGCGCGCACTGCCGGCAAGCGCTGCGTGCTGGTGATCACCGGTCGCGGCGCGGCCAAGGGAGCAGAGGGCGGCGGCGTGCTGCGCGAGGCGGTGCCGCGCTGGCTCGCCGAGCCTGCGTTTCGCGCTCATCTGCTGGCGATCGCGACGGCGCAGCCGCGGGATGGCGGAGCCGGCGCGCTTTACGTTATGCTGCGGCGCACGCGGGCCGGCTGAGCCCCCGCTTCACGGAGCGCGAATGGCAAAAGACGGCGAGCCTCGGCTCGAGATCGACCGGCTGCGGGAAGCGCGGGTGCTGTGCATCGGCGATGTCATGCTCGACCATTACGTCTACGGCGAGGTCGCCCGGCTGTCGCCCGAAGCGCCGGTGCCGGTGCTGGCGGTCGATAGCGAAAGCCACAGCCTCGGCGGCGCCGGCAACGTGCTGCGCAACCTCGCCGCGCTCGGCGCCGCGGTCTCGTTCGTTTCGGTGGTCGGCAACGACGATGCCGGGCGCGAGGTCCAGAACCTGCTCGCCGCGCTCGACTCCGCCGAAATCCACGTGCTGGTCCAGCCGCAGCGCAAGACCACGGTCAAGACCCGGTTCATCGCGGTCAACCAGCATTTGCTGCGCGCCGATCGCGAGAGCGCGGTGCCGCTCGGCCCCTATATCCGCGACGACCTGCTGCGCCTCGTCCGCGAGCTGGTGACGAGCCACGACGTGGTCGTCGTCTCCGACTACGCCAAGGGCGTGCTGACCGACGGCGTCGCCTTCGAGATCATCCAGACGGCGCAGGAAGCGGGCGCCCGGGTCGTCGCCGAGCCGAAGGGCGGCGACCACATCCGCTACCGCGGCGCCGACGTGCTGGTCCCGGCGCGGCGCGAGCTGGCCGAGGCGACCGGCATGCCGACCGGCACGGCAGACGAGGTCGAGAGCGCGGCGCGCGCGCTGATCGAGCGCTGCGGGCTCGGCGCCGTCTACGTCATGCTCGGGCGCGAGGGGGCGATGCTCGTCGAACCGCACGGGCGGGCGGTGTTCGAGACGTCGGGCGCGGCCGAGGCTTACGATCCGGCCGGCGCCGAGGATGCCGCGGTTGCGGCGCTCGCCGCCGGGTTTGGCGCCGGGTTCGGGTTGACGGCGGCGGCGCGGCTCGCCAGCCTTGCGGTCGCGATCGTCGCCGGCAAAACGGGCAACGCGGTCGCCTCGGCGGGCGAGCTGGCCGCGGCGGTCGCCGACCGGCAGCGCTCAGAACTCCGCAACCCCGGCTTGCGGGTCGAGGTGGCGGCGCAGCCGCGCCGCGGCCGCCAGGGCGAAGCGTAGGGTCACCGCGCGGCGCCGCGCCGGGGCCAAGACCTGGGGGGCGCCGTGCCGGATCAGAAAGGCGGCGAAGGCGTCCGCCACTATGAGGCCACAATCCTCAGGAATTAGCGCCGCGGGGAAGGTGTTTGGCACGGCAAAATAGAAGCGGTCGGCGAAATCGCGATATTCGGCCCATTTGCGGTCGGCCCGGAAGTCGGCGATCGAGGTTTTGATCTCGACGATGACGAGATCGCCGCCGCGGCCGAGCGCGAGGACATCGGCGCGCCGGCCGCTGGCGAGCGGGAATTCGAGGAGGCTGGCATAGCCGAGCTGTTCGAGGGCGCGACAGACACCGCGGGCGAGCAGCGTCGCGGAGAGCGCATCGGCGGCCGGGGTTTCGCCGGCAAATGGGCCAGGGCTCCTGGTCATCGCGTGGCTAGAGGAAGAGGCGTTCGGGTATGAGGTCGAGAACAGCCCTGGGACGAGCCGGGTTCTTGCGCGACGCATGGCGGCTCGCCTGGCCGTATTGGCGATCCGAGGAGAAATGGACCGCGCTCGCGCTGCTTGTCGCGGTCGTCGTGCTCAACCTGACATCGGTGTGGATCAATGTCCGGCTCAATCTGTGGAACAAGGATTTCTACGACGCGCTGCAGGAATACGACTGGTCGAACTTCTGGTATCAGCTCGGCATCTTCACGCTGATCGCGGCGGCGTGGATCGGGGTCGCGGTCTATCAGCTCTATCTGCGGCAGATCCTGCACATACGCTGGCGCCGCTGGCTGACCGAGCGCTCGCTCAAAGGCTGGCTCGGCAACCAGGCCTATTATCGCATCCAGATCGATCAGGCGTCGACCACCGACAACCCCGACCAACGCATCGCCGACGATCTCGACAGCTTCGCGACGCTGACCATCAGCCTAACGCTGGGGCTGTTGAATTCGGCGGTGACCCTGGTGTCGTTCATCTTCATCCTGGCGTCGCTGTCGGGCAGCCTGACGATCCCGCTATGGGGCGGCCATGGGCTGCGCGTCCCGGCCTATCTGGTCTTCGCGGCCTTCATCTATGCGATCGCCGGCACCTGGCTGACGCATTGGATCGGTCGGCCGCTCGCCGGGCTGATGTTCAACCAGCAGCGCTTCGAGGCCGATTTCCGCTTCAGCCTGGTGCGCTTGCGCGAGCACGCGGAAAGCGTCGCGTTCTACGGCGGGGAACGGCACGAATACAGCGTGTTCGACAGCCGTTTCGGCCGCATCGTCGCCAATTGGTGGGACATCATCCGCCGCCGCAAGCGGCTCACCTGGTTCACCTCGGGATACCAGCAGGTCGCGCTGATCTTTCCGTTCCTCGTCGCCTCGCCCGAGTATTTCGCGCGGCGCATCCAGCTCGGCGGGCTGATGCAGGTGGTCTCGGCGTTCGGCCAGGTGCAGGATTCGCTGTCCTTCATCGTCTCGAGCTACACCTCGATCGCCGAGTACCGCGCGGTGGTCGACCGGCTTGCCGGCTTCCAGGGCCGGATCGCGGCGATCGCCAAGGCGCAGGTGGTCGAGCGGCCGATCGCGATCGACCGCAGCGGCGCCGGGGTCGAGGTCGGCGCGCTCGATCTCGACCTGCCCGACGGTGGCGTGCTGCAGCGCGATCTGGTGTTGCGCGGCGGCGCGGAAAACCCGGTGCTGATCACCGGTCCCACCGGCTCCGGCAAAAGCACGCTGCTGCGGGCCATCGCCGGGCTCTGGCCGTTTGGGCGCGGCCGGGTCCGGCTTGCCGAGGGCACCGTGCTGTTCCTGCCGCAGCGCCCGTATTTGCCGCTCGGCACGCTGGCGGACGCGCTGAAATACCCGGCTGACGTGCGCCCCGATCGCGAGACGATGGCGAACGCGCTGCGCACGGTCGGGCTGGACCGGCTCGTCGATCATCTCGACGAGGAGAGCAATTGGGCGCAGCGGCTTTCGGGCGGCGAGCAGCAGCGGCTCGGCTTCGCGCGGGTGCTGCTGACACGCCCCGAGATCGTGTTTCTCGACGAGGCGACCTCGGCGCTCGACGAGGGCTCCGAGACCGCGCTCTACAAGATGCTGCGCGAGGCCGAATGGCATCCGACGATCGTCAGCGTCGGCCATCATCGCTCGCTCAAGCGGTTCCACAGCGCGGTGGTCGATCTCGGCCCGAAAATGACCGAGGCCGCGGCCAAATGACCGGGCAAGTCAGCCGCCGAGCGAGCGGGCGGAGGGTCGCGTGAACGACGCCCCGCGCGAGGCCGATGACAAGCTGCGCGCCGTCCGCCTGCAAAAGCTCGACGCGCTGCGCGAGCTCGGGGTCGATCCCTATCCGGTCGGCTACGCGCGCAGCGACGAGGCGGCGGCGCTCGAGGCGCGCTACGCGGCGCTGCCGCCGGGCGAGGAAACCGGCGATACGGTGCGCGTCGCCGGGCGGGTGCTGGCGATCCGCAACAGCGGCATGTTCGTCGACCTGCACGACGCCTCGGGCAAGATCCAGGTGTTCAGCCATCCGGACCACCTGCCGGCCGACGGGCTGGCGCTCTTGAAGCTGCTCGACCTCGGCGACGTCATCGGCGTCGAGGGCCAGGTGCGGCGCACCCGGCGCGGCGAGCTCACGGTCAACGCCGTCGCGCTCACCGTGCTTGCCAAGGCGCTGCGCCCGCTGCCGGAGAAGTATCACGGGCTCGCCGATATCGAGCTGCGCTATCGCCAGCGCTATGTCGACCTCATCGTCAATCCGCAGAGTCGCGAGACGCTGCGCCGACGCAGCCGGGTTGTCGCCGAGATGCGGGCTTGGCTGCAGGCGTGCGGCTATCTCGAGGTCGAGACGCCGATGCTGCACACGATCCAGGGCGGCGCCTCGGCCAAGCCTTTCGTCACGCACCACAACGCGCTCGACATCGACCTCTATCTGCGCATCGCGCCCGAGCTGCACCTGAAGCGGCTGCTGGTCGGCGGGCTGGCGGACGGCGTCTTCGAGATCAACCGCTGCTTCCGCAACGAGGGTCTGTCGCCGCGCCACAACCCGGAATTCACCTCGCTCGAGATCTACATCGCCTATGTCGACTACCGGGCGATGATGGAGCTGACCGAGACGCTGGTCGCGCATCTGGCGCGCACGGTCACCGGCGACACGAAGATCAGCTATGGCGGCACCGATATCGACCTAGCGCCGCCCTGGCCGC
>DATJOB010000140.1:0-3778 GCA_035507475.1 Allostellaceae bacterium
ATGCGCCTCAACGGCATCGACGCCGAGTTCCTGTCGCGCGACGAGATCGCGCGGCGCATCCCCAATCTCGATTGCTCGACGTCGGCGCGCTTTCCGATCCTGGGCGGGCTTTTGCAGCCGCGCGGCGGCACGGTGCGCCACGACGCGGTCGCCTGGGGCTATGCGCGCGCCGCCGACGCGCTCGGTGTCGACATCATCCAGAACTGCGAGGTGACCGGGTTCGAGATCAGCAACGGCGCCGTCGCGGCGGTGCAGACGACGCACGGACGGATCGGCTGCCGGCGGGTCGGCCTCGTCGTCGCCGGCCATTCCTCGGTGCTCGCCGCGATGGCCGGGTTCCGCCTGCCGATCGCCTCCAACCCGCTGCAGGCGCTGGTGTCGGAGCCGGTGAAGCCGGTGCTCGACGTGGTCATCATGTCGAACACGGTGCACGTCTATGTCAGCCAGTCCGACAAGGGCGAGCTGGTCGTCGGCGCCGGTTCCGACCTGCACAATTCCTATTCGCAGCGCGGCTCGTTCGAGGTCATCGAGCACACGGTCCAGGCGCTCGTCGAGCTGTTCCCGAGCTTTTCGCGGCTGCGCCTGATGCGGCACTGGGCGGGGATCGTCGATGTCACGCCGGACCGCAGCCCGATCATTGGCAAGACGCCGATCGACGGCCTGTTCATCAACGCCGGCTGGGGCACTGGCGGGTTCAAGGCGACGCCCGGCTCGGGCCGTCTCTTCGCCGCGACGATCGCCAGGGGTGAGCCGCACCCGATCGTCGCGCCCTTCGCGCTCGACCGCTTTGCCAGCGGCGCCTTGATCGACGAGGCGGCAGCGGCCGCGGTCGCGCACTGAGCCGGCGATGCTGCTGATCCCCTGCCCCTATTGCGGCGCGCGCTCGCAGGAGGAATTTGTCTGCCGCGGCGAGGCGGTGCCGGCGCGGCCGGCCGATCCCGCGCGGCTCAGCGATGCGGAGTGGGCCGACTATCTGTTCCTGCGCGACAACCGGCGCGGCCTTGTCGTCGAGCGCTGGCTGCACCGGCACGGCTGCCGGCGCTGGTTCGTCCTGCTGCGCGATACGGTCAGCGACCGCATCCTCGCGGCCGCCAAGCCGGGCGAGACGCCGGCGGCGCCGTGACGCAGCCCTGGCGATTGCCGCGCGGCGGGCGCATCGACCGCGGCCGCGAGCTGCGGTTCAGCTTCGACGGGCAGCCGCTGACCGGACATCCCGGCGACACGCTCGCCTCGGCGCTGCTCGCCAACGGCGTCCATCTCGTCGCGCGCAGCTTCAAATACCACCGGCCGCGCGGCATCCTCACCGCCGGCGCCGAGGAGCCGAACGCGCTCGTCCAGCTCGGCACGGGAGCCGCGAGCGAGCCCAACCGGCGGGCCAGCGAAATCCCGCTCCATGACGGGCTCGTCGCGGCGAGCCAGAATTGCTGGCCGTCGCTGCGCCGCGATTTCGCCCGCGTCGCCGACCGGCTCTCGCCGCTGCTGCCTGGCGGCTTCTACTACAAGACCTTCATCGGCCACGGCCGGTCGTGGCTACTCTACGAGCGGCTGATCCGCCGCGCCGCCGGCCTGGGGCGCGCTCCCGCCGCGGCCGATCCCGACCGTTACGCGCATCGCCACGCGCATTGCGACGTGCTCGTGGTCGGCGGCGGTCCCGCCGGGCTCGCCGCGGCGCTCGCTGCCGCGCGCGCCGGGGCGCGGGTCATCCTCGGCGACGACCAGCCCGAATTGGGCGGCCGGCTGCTCGGCGACGCGGCCGAGATCGACGGCGCGCCGGCGCTCGACTGGGTCGCCGCGAGCGAGGCCGAGCTGGCAGCGCAGTCGGGCGCGACGCTGCTGCGCCGCACCTCGGTCGCCGGCTATTACGACGGCAACTTTCTCGTCGCGCTCGCGGAGCTCGATCCCGCCGCCGGCGGCCCGCGGCAGCTTCTCTGGAAGATCCGGGCGCGCCAGGTCGTGCTCGCGACCGGCGCGATCGAGCGCCCGCTGGTGTTCTCCGACAACGACCGGCCCGGCATCATGCTCGCCGGCGCGGTGCGCAGCTACGTCAACCGCTATGGCGTCCTGCCCGGCCGCCGCGCCGCGGTGGCGACGATCGACGACAGCGCCTACCGCACCGCGCTCGACCTGCACGCGGCCGGAGCGGCGGTCGTCGTCCTCGATCTGCGGCCCGCACCGGCAGGCGGGCTGATCGACGCGGCGCGCGGTCGCGGCATCGATATCGTCGCCGGCGCGCGGATCGCCGCCACGGCGGGCGGGCTGCGCGTGCGCCGGCTGAGCATCGCGGAGCCGGGACGCGCCGCCGCACGCCATTTCGAGGTCGATCTCGTCGCGATGTCGGGCGGTTGGACGCCGACCGCGCATCTCTTCAGCCAGTCGCGCGGTCGGCTCGCCTTCGATGCCGGGCTCGGCGCCTTCGTGCCGGGCGAGGCGGCGCAGCCGACCCATGTCGCCGGGGCCTGCGCCGGCGCGATGCGGCTTGCCGACTGCCTGGCGCAGGGCTTCGCGGCCGGCGCCGCCGCCGCGCAGGCGGCCGGATTTGGCGACGGCAATCCGCCGCCGACCCCCGCCGCGCCCGAACCCGCGGCGGGCACGCCCGGCCGGACGTGGATTTTTCCCGGCCGCGGCAAGCGCTTTGTCGATTTCCAGAACGACGTGACGGCCGCCGATATCGAGCTGGCGGCGCGCGAAGGCTATGGCGCGGTCGAGCATCTCAAGCGCTACACGACGCTCGGCATGGGGACCGACCAGGGCAAGACCTCGAACCTCGCCGCGCTCGCGATCCTCGCCGAGCTGACCGGCGAAGCGATCCCGGCGGTCGGTCACACGACGTTCCGCCCGCCCTATACGCCGGTCACCTTCGGCGCCGTCGCGGGAAGCGCGGTCGACGCGCTCTTCGCGCCGGTGCGGCGGACGCCGATGCAGCGCTGCCACGAGGCCGCCGGTGCGGTGTTCGAGGATGTCGGCCTGTGGCGCCGGCCGCGCTACTACCCGCGGCCGGGCGAAGCGATGCGCGCGGCGGTGGACCGCGAATGCCGCGCGGCGCGCGAGGCGGTCGCGATGCTCGACGCCTCGACCCTCGGCAAGATCGACCTCCAGGGGCCGGATTGCGGCCTGTTCCTCGACCGCATCTACACCGGTCGCATGTCGAGCCTGGGCATCGGCCGCTGCCGTTACGGGCTGATGCTCAACGACCATGGGATGGTGTTCGACGACGGTGTCGCGACGCGGCTCGCCGAGGACCGTTTCCACCTGACGACGACGACCGGCGGTGCCGGCACAGTGCTCGACTGGCTCGAGGAATGGCTGCAGACCGAGTGGCGCGACCTGCGCGTCCATTGCACCGACGTGACCGAGCAGTGGGCGGTCGCCTCGCTCTCGGGTCGCGCCGGCCGCGACCTGCTGCGCCCGCTGACCGACATCGATCTCGACCCGGCGGCGTTTCCGCCGCTGTCGGTGCGCCACGGTACCGTGGCGGGCATTCCGGCGCGGCTCTTTCGCATCGGTTTCAGCGGCGCGCTCTGCTACGAGGTCAACGTGCCGGCGCGGGACGGCGCGGCGCTGTGGCAGGCGCTGTGCGCGGCGGGCGAGCCGCACGCCCTCGCTCCCTACGGCACCGAGGCGATGCACGTGCTGCGCGCCGAGCTGGGCTTCATCATCGTCGGCCAGGAAACCGACGGCACCGTGACCCCCGACGATCTCGGCCTGGCGCGCCTCACGCCCGCCGGCAAGGGCGACTTCATCGGCCGCCGCTCGCTGCTGCGCAGCGACACCGCGCGAC
>DATJOB010000141.1:0-6655 GCA_035507475.1 Allostellaceae bacterium
CGCGCTCCTGGAACGAGCAGAGCTCGCCCTCGACGCGCCGCGCGTCGCCGTCCTGCTTGAGCACCGCCAGCACGCGCTGCGCGGCGCGGATCGCGGCGCGGTGGGTTTGCGACGGGTAGATGCCGAGGCGGAAGCCCATCGCCTCGAGCTCGCGCGCGTTGAGCATCGGCGTCTTGCCGCCCTCGAAGACGTTGACCAGGTTCGGGCCGGCGACGCCGCGGCCGACGGCGCGCAGCTCGTCGACCGATTGCGGCGCTTCGACAAAGCCGACATCGGCGCCGGCCTCGAGATAGGCGTTGACGCGGTCGATCGCCGCGGCGAGGCCCTCGACGGCGCGGGCATCGGTGCGCGCGATGATCGCCATCTCGGCGTCCTGCCGGGTGTCGACCGCGGCCTTGATCTTGCCGACCATCTCGGCCGTCGAGACCACCTCCTTGCCCTCGTAGTGGCCGCATTTCTTGGGCGCCGCCTGGTCCTCGATGTGGAACCCGGCGACCCCCGATTTCTCGTATTCGCGGACGGTCCGGATCACATTGATCGCGTTGCCGTATCCGGTGTCGGCGTCGGCGATGACCGGGATGCCGACGGCCTCGACCGTCAGGCCGATGAAGCGCGCGTTCTCGACCATCGTCAGCAGCCCGAGATCGGGGTAGCCGCTCGCTCGCGAATAGCCGCCGCCGGTCAGGTAGACCGCCTCGAAACCGGCGGCTTCGACAAGCCGCGCGGTCAGCGTGTCGTAGGCGCCGGGGACCATCGTGTAGCCGGCGCGGGCGATCAGCCGGCGCAGCTTGCGGCGTGGCGTCATGGCAAGCCTCCTCCTCGACTTTGTCGCGAGGGGAGCGCCGATGCGCGGGTCTGTCAACGGAGCGTTAAGCATGCCGCCGCTAGGCTTCGCCATCCGAGGCATCCGGCGGGTCCCGTGCGATGAGGCAGCTCCTGACGGCCGCGCTGAGCGCGCTTCTTCTCGTCCCGGCCGTGGCGCGGGCAGACGACGATGCCGCGTCGCAGGACAAGGGCTGCGGGCTGGTTTCGGGGGCGCTGATCTCGCAGGGCCAAGGCCAGGTGATGATCAACTGCGTCGGCGTCAGCGAGGAGTTCGGCGGCCAGCTCGCCGGCATCCTCACCTACGTGCTGCAAAACCGGCTCGACCCCGAGATCGTCATCGCCAAGCTCAACGAGATCGAAGGGGTGCCGGAGGGCGACGGACCGCGCTCGCTTACCGCCGACCAGGGCCAGGCGATCGTCCAGAGCCTGCTCGGCAGCAAGCCGGCGGTCATCGCCATGGTCGCCAACCCGGGCGGCAGCGACAGCGGCGACTATGCGCTGGCGATCGCGACCCGGCTGGGCATGGCCGGCTGGCAGATCGAGGGCAGCCAGATCCGCCGCCTCGTGCCGCCGGGCCTCGACAGCATCAACGGCCTCGTGCTCGTCGTGCGCAACGAGAAGGCGCCGCCCGAGAAGGCGCTGGCGCTCAAGAAGGCGATGGCGGCGGCGAAAATCTACGTGCCGATCGTCGCCGACCCGCAGATGCCCGATGGCGGCACGATGCTGTGGGTCGGCAAGCGGCCGTCCTTCAACCCCGCGGCGGCGGCGACGACCCAGTAAGCGACGACCCAGTAAGCGACGCCCGACGCCGGCTGCCTCAGTCGGCGGCTTCTTCGGCTATCCGGTCGCGCGCGGCGAGCAGCCGGTCGAAATAGCCGATCGTGCGCTGCAGGCCGACGCGCAGCGCGGTGCGCGGCTTCCAGTCGAGCAGCAGGCTCGCCTGGCTGATGTCGGGGCAGCGCTGGATCGGGTCGTCGATCGGCAGCGGCCCGTAGGTCACCTTGGAGCGCGACCCGGTCAATTCGACGATCAGCTCGGCCAGTTCGGCGACCGAGGTCTCGACCGGGTTGCCGAGGTTCATCGGCCCGGTGATGTCGTCGGGCGCGGCCATCATCCGCACGAAGCCGTCGACCAGGTCGTCGACATAGCAGAAGGCGCGCGTCTGGCTGCCGTCGCCGTAGAGCGTGATCGGCTCGTTCTTCAGCGCCTGGACGATGAAGTTCGAGACCACGCGCCCGTCATTGGGGTGCATCCGCGGGCCGTAGGTGTTGAAGATGCGCACCACGCGAATGCGCAAATTGTGCTGGCGGAAATAGTCGAAGAACAGGGTTTCGGCGCACCGCTTGCCCTCGTCGTAGCAGGCGCGCGGCCCGATCGGGTTGACGTTGCCGCGATAGGATTCGGGCTGCGGGTGCATCAGCGGGTCGCCGTAGACCTCCGAGGTCGAGGCCTGCAGGATCTTGGCCTTCAGCCGCTTCGCCAGCCCCAGCATGTTGATCGCGCCGAGCACGCTGGTCTTCGTCGTCTGCACCGGATCGTGCTGGTAGTGAACCGGCGAGGCGGGGCAGGCGAGGTTGTAGATCTCGTCGACCTCGACGAAGAGCGGGTGGGTCACGTCGTGCCGCATCGCCTCGAAATGCGGATCGTCGAGCAGATGGCCGACATTCTCCTTGCGGCCGGTGAAGTAGTTGTCGACGCACAGCACGTTGTGCCCGTCGGCGATCAATCGCTCGCACAGATGCGAGCCGAGAAACCCGGCGCCGCCGGTGACGAGGACCCGCTTGGTCGAGGTGCGCATTGGAGGCTTCCTGAGGTTGCGCCGGTGGTCGGGGGCTAGGCGATCGCGCGCAGGTTGGGCCCTGCGGCTGGTTTGCCGGTGGTTCGACCGATGCTGTGATAGACAAACCCCGCTTCGGTCATTTCCTCCGGCTGGTAGATGTTGCGCAGGTCGATCACGACCGGCGCACGCAACAGACTCTTGACGCGGCCGAGGTCGAGCGCCCGGAACTCGTTCCATTCAGTCAGCAGGACAACTGCGTCGGCGCCGTCGAGCGCCTCGTAGGCGTCGCCGCAATAGGCGAGCTCGGGAAGCAGCTTCTTCGCTTCCGCCATGCCTTCGGGATCGAAGGCGCGAACGGTGGCGCCGGCCGCGACGAGCGGCGGCAGGATCGACAGGCTCGGGCTCTCGCGCATGTCGTCGGTGTTCGGCTTGAAGGTGAGGCCGAGCACCGCGATGGTCTTGCCCGCGATGCCGCCGCCGCAGGCCTCGACGATGCGTTCGGCCATGCCCGACTTGCGCGCGTCGTTGATCTCGAGCACGCGCTCGACCATCGTCAGCCGCCGCCCGGCCTCCTCGGCGGTGCGCACCAGCGCCGCGCAGTCCTTGGGGAAGCAGGAGCCCCCGAAGCCGGGACCGGCGTGCAGGAACTTGCGCCCGATCCGCCCGTCGAGGCCGATGCCGCGCGCCACGTCCTGTACATCGGCGCCGACCGCCTCGCACAGATCGGCGACCTGGTTGATGAAGGTCACTTTGGTCGCGAGGAACGCGTTGGCGGCGTATTTGATGAGCTCGGCCGTCTCGATCGTGGTCAGCACCACCGGTGTCTCGAGCAGGTAGAGCGGTCGATAGAGCCCGCGCAGCACGGTGCGCGCGTGTTCGCTGTCGGTGCCGATGACGACGCGGTCGGGGCGCATGAAATCCTGGATCGCCGACCCCTCGCGCAGGAACTCGGGGTTGGAGGCGACATCGAACGAGCCGGCGGCGAGGCGCATCCCGAGGATGCGTTCGACGCGACGGCCGGTGCCGACCGGCACGGTCGACTTGGTCACGACGACCGTGCGGCTCGCCGGCAGCTGCGCCAGCGTCTCGGCGATCTCGGCCGCGGCGGCGAAGACATAGGACAGGTCGGCATGGCCGTCGCCGCGCCGCGACGGGGTGCCGACCGCGATGAACACCGCGTCCGCGCCGTCGAGCGCCGGCTTCAGCTCGGTCGTGAAGGTCAGCCGTCCCGCCGCCCGGTTGGCGGCGACGAGCTGGTCGAGGCCGGGCTCGTAGATCGGCATCTCGCCGCGCTGCAGCCGCGCGATCTTGTCGGCGTCCTTGTCGACGCAGGTCACCGACACGCCGAATTCCGAGAAGCAGGCGCCGGAGACGAGGCCTACATACCCCGTGCCGATCATCGCAATACGCATCAGCCAAATCCCGAGCGAGACGGTGGTGGTGATCGCCGAGCAGAACGAATGTTGCCGGCAGTTATTCCGCATGCCCTCGTTGCGCTGCGGTATGGTGACCGCAACCGGCGGAACATTGCCCGGCCGCGGGCCGTTATGCCGGCCTCTTGGACGACGCGCGCAGGACGGGGATGTCGCAAACGGTGCTGGTGACGGGCGGGGCCGGCTATATCGGCAGCCACGCCTGCAAGGCCTTGGCCCGCGCCGGCTATCTGCCGGTCGCCTATGACAATTTGTCGCGCGGTCATCGCCATGCGGTGCGCTGGGGTCCCCTCGTCGAGGGCGATGTCGCCGACCGCGAACGGCTGACCGCCGCCCTGCGGGCGCATCGCGTCTCCTCGGTCATGCACTTCGCGGCCTTTGCCTATGTCGGCGAATCCGGCACCGATCCTGCCCTTTATTACCGCAATAACGTGGCCGGCACACTGGCGCTGTTGGACGCGATGCGCGAAGTCGGGATCGCGCGGATCGTCTTCTCGTCGACCTGCGCCACCTACGGCCTGCCGGAAGCGATGCCGATCACCGAGACCATGCCGCAGCGTCCGGTGAATCCCTATGGCGAGACCAAGCTGGCGATCGAGCGGGCGCTGCATTGGTACGACGCCGCCTATGCGCTGCGCTCGGTGGCGCTGCGCTACTTCAACGCCGCCGGTTGCGACCGCGAGGCCGAGATCGGCGAGGAGCACGAGCCGGAGACGCACCTCATCCCGTTGACGCTGCGCGCCGCGCTCGGCACCGCGCCGCCGGTCGCGATCTTCGGCGCCGACTACCCGACCCCGGACGGCACCGCGATCCGCGACTACGTCCATGTCGAGGACCTGGCGAGCGCCCATGTCCTGGCGCTCGACTATCTCGCGCGGGGCGGCGCCAGCACCGCGCTCAACCTCGCGACGGGCCGCGGCTACTCGGTGCGCGAGATCATCGCCGCGGTCGCGGCGGCGGCCGGGCGCGCGGTGCCGCACCGCGAGGCGCCGCGCCGGCCGGGCGACCCGCCGCAGCTGGTCGCCGACCCGAGCCGGGCGCTTGCCGTGCTCGGCTGGCGCGCCGAATGCTCCGATCTCGAGACGATCATCGGCAGTGCGCTCGCCTGGGAGCGGCGACGCCACAACGCGGCGGGCGGCGCCGCGGAATGAAGCGCGGTTCCGCCCGTTATGGGAGCGCCGCGCTCGCCCGCCCGGGCGGCGCGTTCGAGCGCGCCGAGGGTGGTTGACGAGGGTTGTTGATGAGCCTTGCCATCGAAGACGCGGTCGCCGAGCCGCACCCCGCGGCGCCGCCGCCGGCGGCCGGGACGATCCGCGTCGACGGCAAGTTCTTCCGGGTCGGCGACGCCAAGCATTTCGTCAAGGGCGTCACCTACGGGCCGTTCGCGCCCGGCAGCCACGGCGCGCAGTTTCCCGAGGCGGACGTCGTCGAGCGCGATTTCGCGCTGATGGTGACCGCCGGCATCAACACGCTGCGCGTCTTCACCGTGCCGCCGCTCTGGCTGCTCGACGCGGCGCTGGCGCACGGGCTCAGGGTGCTGGTCGGCCTGCCGTGGTCGCAGCATGTCGCGTTTCTCGACGACAGCCGCGTCGCCGCGGGCATTCGCGACGCGGTCGTCGTCGGGGTGCGCGCCTGCGCCCGGCATCCGGCGGTCTTCGCCTACCTCGTCGGCAACGAGATCCCGCCCGACATCGTGCGCTGGCACGGCCCGCGCCGGATCGCGCGCTTTGTCGCCGGTCTCGCCGCGCTGGTGCGCCGCGAGCATCCGGGCGCGCTCGTCAGCTATGCCAGCTTCCCCTCGACCGAGTATCTCGATCTCGGCGAGTGCTGCGATTTCCTGTCGTTCAACGTCTACCTGCACGACGAGGCGGCGTTCCGCCGCTATGTCGCGCGGCTGCACAATCTCGGCGTCACCAAGCCTTTGGTACTCACCGAGTTCGGCGCCGACTCGCTGCGCAGCAGCGAGGCCGAGCAGCGCGACATCCTCTCGTGGCACATCCACGCCGCCTACGCCGGCGGGGTCGCCGGCACCTTCGTCTTCGCCTGGACCGACGAGTGGTTCACCGGCGGGCATCCGATCGAGGACTGGGATTTCGGCCTCGTCGATCGCGGACGGCGGCCGAAGCCGGCCTTCGCCGAGGTCGCGGCGCAATATCTCGGACGGCTGCCGCCGGCGCTGCCGCGCTCGCCGCGCGTCTCGGTGGTGGTCTGCGCCTACAACGCCGAGCGCACGATGCGCGCCTGCCTCGCCTCGCTCGAGCGGCTGAGCTACCCGGATTACGAGGTGATCGTCGTCAACGACGGCTCGCGGGACGCGACGCTGGCGATCGCCGAGGGCTTCCCCTATTGCCGGATCATCAGCCAGGAGAACAGGGGGCTCAGCGTCGCGCGCAATGTCGGCGCCGCGGCCGCGACCGGCGAGATCGTCGCCTATACCGACAGCGACTGCGTCGCCGATCCCGACTGGCTCGACTATATGGTCGGGACGATGGAGGCGAGGGGGCTGGCGGCGTGCGGCGGCCCGAACTTCTCGCCGCCCGAGACGAGCCTCGTCCCCGAGGCCGTCGCCGTGTCGCCCGGCGCGCCCTGCCACGTGCTGCTCGACGACGAGATCGCC
>DATJOB010000142.1:0-12813 GCA_035507475.1 Allostellaceae bacterium
CAGGCATTCGTGGAACGGGCCGGCGTTGGAGGCGCCGTCGCCGAAAAACGAGACCGCCACACCGCCCTTGCCTTCCATCTGCGCGGCCAGGCCGGCGCCGGTAACGATCGCAATGCCGCCGGCGACGATGCCGTTGGCGCCGAGCATGCCGATCTCGAAATCGGCGATATGCATCGAGCCGCCCTTGCCCTTGCAGTAGCCGGTCTGCCGGCCGTAGAGCTCAGCCATCATGCGGTTGAGGTCGGCGCCCTTGGCGATGCAGTGGCCGTGGCCGCGATGCGTCGAGATGATGCGGTCGCCGGGGCCGAGCGCGCCGCACACGCCGACCGCGACCGCCTCCTCGCCGATGTAGCAATGGACGACGCCGAAGATCTTGCCGGCGAGATAATCGGCCGAGGCGCGCTCCTCGAAGCGGCGGATGGTCAGCATCCGGCGCAGCATCTCGCGCTGCTTGTCGGGCGGCAGATTGGGCGAGAGGCTCAACATCGGCGCGATCCTCCGGCCCCGTCGGGGCTTTTTCTGGTTCGGCCCGCATGATGGGCGAGCGCAGCGGTGCTGGCAACCGCAACGCCGGCGGGCGCGCCGCGCCCGCGATCGCCGCTTGCCGCGCTGCGGCGCGCGGCCGATGCTGGGCGCAGAGCGACCCGGAGCGACGCCCATGCCGATCCCGATGCTGTTCCTGCCGCCGCAATCCGAAAAGACCCGCGAATGGGCGAAGGCGGTGGCCGAGGCCTGCCCCGAGCTCGAGGTGATCGTCGCCGAGACGCGCGAGGGCGCGGAACAGGCGGCGCCGCTCGCCGCGGCCGCGTTCGGGACGATGCCGCGCGACCTCCTGGCGCGCGCCGGGGAGCTGCGCTGGCTGCAGGCGCCGCAGGCCGCGCCGCCCGCCGGGTACTACTACCCCGAGCTGATCACCCACCCGGTCGAGATCACCAATTTCCGCGAGATCTACAACGACCACATCGCCGCGCACATCCTGGCGTTCGTGCTCGCCTTTGCGCGCGGGCTGCAGATCTACCTGCCGCAGCAGCTGAAGCGCGAATGGCGCAAGGGCGACGCGGAAGCGAGCGGCGTCGTCCACCTGCCCGAGGCGACCGCGCTGATCGTCGGCGTCGGCGGGATCGGCGCCGAGACGGCGCGGCTGTGCGCCGCGTTCGGCATGACGGTGATCGGCGTCGACGAGCGCCGCACCGACAGGCCGCCCGGGGTCGCCGAGCTGCACCGCGCCGCGGCGCTCGACGCGCTGCTGCCGCGCGCCGATTTCGTGATCCTGACCGTGCCGCATACGCCGGAGACCGAAGGGTTCTTCGATCGCGCCCGCTTCCGCCGCATGAAGCCCGGCGCCTTCTTCATCAATATCGGCCGCGGGATGACCACCCGGCTCGACGATCTGGTGGCGGCGCTCGAGGCCAAGGAGATTGCCGGCGCCGCGCTCGATGTCTTCGAGATCGAGCCGCTGCCCGCCGACCACAAGCTGTGGACCATGCCGGGCGTGCTGCTGACCCCGCACAGCGCCGGACACGGCCCCTATCTCGACGACCGCCGCCGCGACGTGCTGGTCGACAATGCGCGCCGCTTCGCCGCCGGCCGGCCGTTGCGCAACGTCGTCGACAAGGCGCGCTGGTTCTAACCCGCCCCCGGCATGCCCGGTCTCAACCGGGCAGCGGGATCGATCGCGCGCCATTCGCGTTGACCCCGCAGATGTCGACGGGAGGTTCCCCATGAGAACAGGTTTGGCCGCGGCGATCGCGATCGCCGCACTCGCGGTTTGCGGGACGGCACGCGCCGACAATGTCTGCGTGTGGAGCGAAATGGGCGTCTGGCAATGCGGCGACGGCCATATCGTGACCCAGGTCTACCAGCTGCCGCAGGGACCGCAGATGCCGATCGTGCCGCGTCCGTCGCCGGTCCGCGCCGACGGCCAGCCCAATCCCGACTACCCGCAATAGCTCGCCAGCACCCCACCCATCGGAGGTCGATATGAAAAAGCTTCTCGCTGCGGCCGCGGTCTCGGCGGTCGCGCTCGGCGTCGCCGGCGCGGCGCAGGCCGAATGCCTGTGGGCCGGCAATCACTGGAACTGCCCCGGCGGCGGCTACATCTATCCGAAGACCTATCCGCCCGACACGACGATCGCGAACGGCGTCTATTCGCGGCCGATGTACCCGCCGGCCTCCGACGTCCAGATGGCGACGCAGGCGAACGCAGCGCAGCAGTAACCGGCGGGCCGGCGGCGCACGCCGCCGGCCTCGGCCAGGCGGCCGCCTATGCCGCCGCGAAGTCGATGACCTGACGCACCGGTGCGCCCGATTTGAGCGCGGCGAACCCGTCGTTGATCTGCGCCAGCCTGATCCGCCCGGAGATCAGGTGGTCGAGCTTGAGCCGCCCCTGCTTCCACAGCGACAGCAGGCGCGGCATGTCGACCCGGAAGCGATTGCCGCCCATCGACGTCCCTTGGATCTTGCGGTCGCGCAGGAAGTCGTAGCCGTGCAGCTCGATCTTCACGCCGAGCGGCACCATGCCGATGATCGTCGCGGTGCCGCCGGCGCGCAGCATGCCGAAGGCCTGCTCCGCGGTCGCCTTGGTGCCGAGCGCCTCGAACGAATAGTGCACGCCGCCGCCGGTCATGTCGCGCAGCGCCTTGACCGGGTCGTCGATGTTGCTGACGTTGAGGGTGTCGGTCGCGCCGAGCTCCTTGGCCAGTTCGAGTTTCGACGGCTGGGTGTCGATGGCGACGATCCGCTCGGCGCCGGCGAGCGCCGCGCCATTGACCGCCGACAGCCCGACGCCGCCGCAGCCGATCACCGCGACAGTCGAACCCGGCTCGACCTTGGCGGCGTTGAACACCGCGCCGACCCCGGTCATCACGCCGCAGCCGACGAGCGCGGCGCGGTCGAGCGGGATGTCGGGATCGATCTTCACCATCGAATTCTCGTGCACCAGCATCTGCTCGGCGAAGGACGACAGGTTGAGGAACTGGTTCATGTGCTCGCCGCCCTTCCAGCTCATGCGGCGGGCGATGCCGGGCAGCATCTTGACGCTGGTGTCCTCGCACAGATTGGGGTGCCCGGTGACGCATTGCGGGCAGGTGCCGCAGAACACCGAGAGGCAGGTGATCACGTGGTCGCCCGGCTTGACGTAGCTGACGCCGTCGCCGACCGCCTCGACGACGGCGGCGGATTCGTGCCCGAGCACGCAGGGCGTCGGGTGCGGATAGAGCCCCTCGATAAAGTGGAGGTCGCTGTGGCACAGCCCGGCAAAGGCGGTGCGCAGCAACACCTCGCGCCCCTTCGGCTTCTCCAGGGCGACATCCTCGATGGTCAGCGGCTGGTGGGCGGCGTGCAGCACGGCAGCTTTCATCGGACGCTCCTCGCTCGGCTTGCCCGGCGATGCTAACCCAGCGGCGCGACGGCCGAAACAGCCGCGCGGTTGCGACGCCCGGCGCCGACAGGTAGAACAGGCGGCGTCACCAAAGGGGCATATCGCCGGGGCGGACGCCACACCGAACTGGCGGCCGGCCGCTGCCGGCATCCGCGATTGGGACGGTGTCGCAGGTCTTTTGGCGGAGTCTTCCGATGCCGCGCATCCTGCTGGTCGAAGACGACGCCGACATCCGCTTTCTCTGGGAGCACGTCCTGCTCGACCAGGGCTATCAGGTCGACAGCGCCGAGAGCATCGCCGCGGGCGGCGGGCTGCTCGAGGAGCGCGCCTACGACCTCGTCGTCGTCGACGGCCGGCTGCCCGACGGCACCGGGGTCGCGTTGGCCGAGGCCGCGACGCAGCGCGGCCTCCCGGCGCTGGTGGTTACCGGCTACGCGTTCATCATGGACCAGGCGAGGCAGGAATCGGCGAAGTACGAGCTGCTCCTCAAGCCGATACGGCCGAGCGAGCTGGTCGCCGCGGTCGCCCGCATCCTGCAGCCGCCGGGCTGAGCGCAGGCGGGATCGGGCTCAGCGCGGCGCCGGCGGCGGCTCGATATAGAGGCCGGCATCGCCCGGCAAGGCCGGCGGCGGCGCCGGTTCCGCGGCAACCGGCAACGGCTCGGCGGCGGCTGCCGCCGGCGGCGGCGCCGCCACCCCGGCAGCGCTGTCCGCGGCCGACGGCGTAGCGGCCGGCGGTATGACGATCCGCGCCGGACGCCCCATGCGCGGCGCCGGGGCGAGCCGGCGGTCGAGCGCGGTGAGCCGCGCCTTCGCCTCCCGCGGCAACACAATGCCGCCGCATTC
The DNA here is from genome assembly GCA_035507475.1 of Allostellaceae bacterium. GTDB lineage: Bacteria > Pseudomonadota > Alphaproteobacteria > ATCC43930 > CGMCC-115725 > DATARH01. Next base: position 4,225 of record DATJOB010000142.1, read on the forward strand.
GCCGCTCAATCTGAGGCAGGACGCGGAGGTTCCCGAAATCTGCAGGCTCTGGCGGTAGAAGCTTGCCGCCGCCAGACCGTAGCCCAGCCGATCCGCCGCCAGGCCGAGATAATAGAGGGACAGATCGTCTTGGTATCCGATCCGTTCCACCAGTGTCGCGAGATCCTGCCACCTTGCCTGCCGCACGAGAGCGATCGCTTGTGGCACCGTGCGCCGCCACTCGGCGAGGCAGGGCTCGCGGCAGGTGAGGATCTGCCGCCCCGAACGGAGCAGGACCATCGCCTCGTCGGCGGTCACCACGGATTGCTGCTGCGCCGCGCATCCGGCGAGGATGCAGGCGCCGAGCCCGAGCGCCGCCTGTCGCAACCATTTTCGCATCGCCCAAGGGTTCCCCGCCCGGAGGCCGGGCTGCGGCGCGCGGGGTCCGCCCGCGGCTGCGTTGCGCGCCGAGCCGCAGCCAACGGGCACTCTAGCAGCCCGGCGCGCGGTTGCAGACCTGCGGCGCCGGGTCTTACCAAAACTTTAACTACGATGCGCTATCAAGCCGCCCATCGATGACAACCGACGACCGCTCAGAGGCGCCCCGTTCGCCGCCGCGCGCTCCCGCGCCGTCCCGCGGACGCGCGTTCGACGCGATCGGCATCTTGCGGGTGCTGCTCGTCGGCACGGTGCTGCTGCCGATCGTGCTCGGCGCGACGAGCGCCTACGTCTCGTGGCGCAACAGCTATCGGCAGGCCGAGCGCTCGCTGTCGCAGGCGGTGGCGACCGCGCAAGAGAACACCACCAAGATCCTCGACACGCACCGGCTGGTCGCGGCGCGCATCGTCGACCTGCTGGCGCCGCTCAGCGACGACCAGATCCGCGCGCAGGAACAGGCGCTGCACGACCGCATGGCCGCGCAGATCGCCGACCTGCCGGAGGTGGCGGCCGCCTGGGCGATCGACGCCAACGGTCGCGAGCTGGTCAGCGCCAGGGTCTTCCCGGTCAACCGCAGCCTCGACCAATCGGCGCGCGACGATTTTCGCGCGATCCGCAACGGCGATGCGCACAGCTTTATCTGGGCGCTGCGGGCGCGCAGCCTCGCCGGCGGCGAGGACCAGCCCTATTTCACGGTGAGCCGGCGCCGCGAGACGCCCGACGGCCGTTTCGGCGGCATCGTCATCGTCGCGGTGTCCGGAGGGTATTTCGCCTCGTTCTACGATTCGCTGCTGCCCAGCACGACCGACTACACGGCGAGCGTGGTGCGCGACGACGGGTCGGTGCTGGCGCGCTACCCGGCCGCTTCCGGCCCCGCCGCGCCTGCCAAGGCGGAGCCTGCGCTCGCCGCGGCACTCGGTGCCGGCGAGCATAGCGGCATCATCGCCGGCAAACCGCGGCCGGACGCGGCGGGCCGCATCGTCGCCTTCAGCCGCGTCGGCGACTATCCGGTCTATGTGACGATCGAGCGCAGCGAGGCGTCGATCGTCGGCGACTGGCTGCGCTCGGTCGTCGGCTACGCCCTTATCGGCGTGCCGGCGGCGATCGCGCTCATGGTGCTCAGCGCGCTGGCGCTGCGCCGCACCCGGCGCGAGCAGGAGGCGCTGGCCCAGGCGCGCGACGCGATCGAGCGGCGCGCCGATATGGAAGCGCGGCTGCACCAGGCCCAGAAGCTCGAAGCGGTCGGCCTGCTCACCGCCGGGATCGCGCACGACTTCAGCAACCTGCTGACCGTGATCGCCGGCAACATCGCCCTGCTGCAGCCGGCGCTCGACGAGGCCGATGCCAAACCGCGCGGCCATCTCGCAAAGGCGATCGAGGGCTGCGACCGCGCGAGCGAGCTCACCAAGCTGCTGCTCGGCTATGCCCGCGAGGACCCGGTCGATCCCCGCCCGGTCAACGTCAACGAGATCGTGCTCAACGCGCTCGATCTGCCCTGGCAGACGCGCGAGAACATCAAGCGCGAGCTGCGCCTCGGCAACGGGCTGTGGCAGGTCTGCGTCGACCCGAACCAGCTCGGCACCGCGCTGCTCAACCTCGCGTTCAATGCGCGCGACGCGATGGGCGACGAGGGCGGCACGCTGAGCGTTGAAACCGCGAATTGCCGCCTTGTCGAACCGGCCGCGGCAAAAGCCGAGGGAGTGCCGCCGGGGCATTACGTCGGCATCTTCGTCAGCGACACCGGCAGCGGCATGCCGGACGAGGTGCGGCGCAAGGCGCTCGATCCGTTCTTCACCACCAAGGATCCGGGTAAAGGGACCGGGCTCGGCCTCTCCCAGGTCCAGGGTTTCATCACCCGGTGCGGCGGCGCCTGCAAGATCGCGAGCGAGCCGGGGCGCGGCACCACCGTGAAGCTCTATCTGCCGCGCCACATCCCGGGCGTTGCCGCCGACCGGACGACCGCCAGCGCCTCGCGGGAGCCCGGCATCGCCGACCTCACCGGCGGCGACGCCACGCCGGAAAGCGACGCCCCGCCCGCGGTGCCGCCGGGCGGGCGTCCGATCGCCCGCCTCGCCAAGTCGCCGCCCGCCGCTTGACGACCGGCCCGGGGAGCCTGGCGAGGAGCGTGGCGCCGGCGCGCTCGATTGTCAGGCTCGCCAGAAGGGCTTGTCGGCTTCGCCCGCCGCCTCGCTCGGCGTGACGCCGATGTCGCGCAGCATGCGCAGGTCGAGCCGCGCCAGCTCGCGGCGCTCGCGGCGGCGCGCCACCCAGCAGCCCAGCAGCGCGGCCGCAGCGCGGAGCCTCTGTCGCCGGCGCCGGCGCGGCCGCGGCGGGACGGAGCCGCGCGCCATCCGCTCGAAATTGAGGATCGCGAGGGCGCGCCAGGTCCGCGGCGCGTCGAAATCGAAGTAGTAAGGGCGCACGGCTGTCCTCCTGGCCCCGCTCGGGGCCGGCTTTACCGGGACTGGACTGGGATGGAGCGCGCCGGGGCGCGGGAGCGGTTCGCTAGGCGACCGCCTTTTCGTCGGCCGCGAAAGTCAGGCCGAGGCTGTCGCGAAAGCCGTCCTCGCCGACCGGCGTCACGCTGACCGCGCGGCTGTCCTTGTGGCGGCTGAGCCAGCCGAGCGCCAGCCAGCGCTCGGCCAGCGCGGCGCCGATCGCCCCGCCGATATGCGGGCGCCGTTCGGTCCAGTCGAGGCAGGCGCGGCACAGATGCCGGCGGCCCTTGCCGGCGACGCGCAGGTCGATGCCGAGCTCCCACAGGAAGCGGGCCCCGGCCTCGGTGAACCGTCCGCCGTCATCCTCGAGCACCAGATAGCCGCGCGCCGCCATCGCGTCGGCGATCGCCACGCCGAGCCGCCCGGCGAGATGGTCGTAGCACACCCGCGCGTCGCGCAGCGCCGCGGCCTGGCGCGACAGCGGGCGGAAGCGCGGCCGGTTCTCGCCGGCCACCGCGACGATGCTCTCGAGCATCTGCGCCACCTTTGGCGAGGCCAGCCGGAAGTAGCGGTGGCGGCCGGAGGGGGTCGCGGTGATCAGCCCGGCCTCGCTGAGCTTGGCGAGATGGGCGCTCGCGGTCTGCGGCGTGACGCGCGCGGCATAGGCCAGCTCGCTTGCCGTCATCGCCCGCCCGTCGAGCAGCGCGGTCAGGATGTTCGCACGCGCCGGGTCGCCCGCGAGGGCGGCGATCTCGGCGATCATCGCTCCACTGATCATGCCCGCGAGTGTATCACCCCGACCCGGCGGCGGCCGGACGATCGCTTCGGCGGCCGTCGAAGCGGATCAGCGCTCGCCGTATCCGTCGCGATGGCGCAACCACGCCATCGGGAAGCTCAACCCCGCCTCGTCGCGGCCTTTCGGCACCAGATCGAGATAATGGTAGCCGGCGTTCAGCATCTCGACGCCGCGCGCATAGCAGGAATAGGTGTGATAAATGCCGCCGTCGGCATCGCGATAGAACACGCAGAGCGTCGGCACGAAATTGTAGATGACCTCCCCTGAGGCATTGGTTTCCGGCCGGGACGACGCGCGGTAGTCGCGACTGAACTCGCCATCGGCGCCGGACACCCATTTGAACGTCCAGCCCATCCGCTGCCTGAAGGCGTCGAGCTTGGCGAGCGGCGCATGCGAGACCGCCGCCAGCGTCACGTCCCGATGCGCGAGGTGAACGACGTTGCGCTCGAAATTATCGGCCCACCACGAGCAGCTCTTGCAGCCGTTGTCCCACTCGGGCGGGAACATGAAGTAGTAGACGACGAGCTGGCTGCGTCCGTCGAACAGGTCGGCAAGCGTCTCGCGCCCGCTCGGGCCGTCGAAGACATAAGTCTTGTCGACCCGCTCCCAGGGCAGTGCGCGGCGCTCGCGGCTCAATTCATCGCGCAGCCGGGTGAGCACCTTTTCCTTTTCAAGGAGGCGCAGGCGGGCCTGTTCCCACTCCGGGGCGGAAACGACCGCGTGATCGATCGGCATGGGTCCTCCCTCTCGGTCAGCTGTAGGCGAATTTCGCGCGCCAGCCGGCCGGCCCCTCGGGGATCATGTCGAAGAGGTGCCAGACGGCGCACAGATCGTCGCCCGGCCCGAGCCGCTGGTCGGAGACGCGCAGCAGGCGGCCGCCCTGTTTCTTGAAGACCGAGACACCGGGCAGCCAGCCGCCGCCCGCGTCCCGATAGCCCATCCGCTCGGCGAAATCGGTGCCCTGGTGCGACACCATGCGAAAGCGCCAGCCGCGCGATCGGGCGAAGGCCGCCTGCGTCGCCGGATCGTCGGGCGAGGTCACGACAAAGGCGGCGCGGTTTTCGAGATGCGGCAAGACGCCGTTGAACCCGTCCGCCCACATCGTGCAGTTGGGGCAGCTTCGCCCCATGTTGTGGATCACGAACAGCGTGTCCTTGTCGCCGAACAGCTCCGACAGCCGTACCGGACCGGCGGCGCCGGTGAGGACGTAATCAGCCACCTCCTCGGGCTCGACGGCCGCCTGCACCTCCCGCATTTTGGCGCGCAGCGCGGCGATCTCGCGGCGATACAACGCCAGTTTTTCGGTCGTCTCGCGATAGGGCATGGCTGCTCTCCTGCCTGAGGGGCGGCGACATCGCGTCGAGCCACATCGCCAGCGTGTCGAACTGCGCCTGCCAGTAGCGGCTGTAGCGGTTGAGCCACAGCGAGGCCTTGAGGATCGGCTCGGCGTCGAGCCGGCACCGTCTGACCCGGCCGCTGCGCTCCTGCGTCACCAGCCCGGCGCGCATCAGCACCTGGATGTGGCGCGACACCGCCTGCAGCGAGATCGCAAACGGCTCGGCCAGCTCGGTGACCAGCAGATCTTGCCCATCCAAACGGTTGAGTATCGCCCGCCGGACCGGGTCGCCGAGCGCGCCGAACACCAGGTCGAGGGTCTCGTCATCGGCTTCGCCGTCTTCCACCAGGCGCTCCCAATCCGACCTCGGCACATATACTCAACTATCTCGTTGATTGATGTCAAGCGCGGAGCGGGCTGGCGCCGGCTCGCGCAGCATGGCTAAGCTTCGGCCCCAGGCACGAGGACGGGAAGCGCGGCGATGAAATGGCGGATCGGCGACGTCACCGTGACCAAGATCGTCGAGCTGGAAGTGACCGGCGGCAGCCGCTTCATCCTGCCCCAGGCAAGCTATGACGAGATCCTGCCGATCGACTGGCTGCAGCCGCATTTCGCCGACGAGCGCGGCCGCCTCAAGATGAGCATCCACGCGCTGGTCGTCGAGGCCGGCGGCCGGCGCATCGTCGTCGATACGTGCCTCGGCAACGACAAGCAGAACCGCCGCATCCCGACCTGGAACAATCTGCAGGGGCCGTTCCTCGCCGATCTCGCCGCCGCCGGCTTCGCGCGCGAGTCGATCGACACGGTTCTGTGCACGCATCTGCATGTCGACCATGTCGGCTGGAATACGATGCTGGTCGACGGCAAATGGCTGCCGACCTTTCCCAACGCGCGCTATCTGATGGGCCGCATTGAGTTCGCGCATTGGCGCGGCCAGCGCGAGCGCGCCGACATGGCGGCGGTATTCGCCGATTCGGTGAGGCCGATCCACGACGCGGGCCTCGCCGATCTGGTCGAGACCGACCACCGGCTGTGCGCCGAGGTGAGCCTCGTCCCCACCCTCGGCCACACGCCCGGCCATGTCAGCGTCAGGATCTCGTCGCGCGGCGAGGAGGCGCTGATCACCGGCGATTTCATGCACCACCCCTGCCAGATCGCCCACCCCGAATGGTCGTCGACCGCCGACAGCGACCCCGCGGCGGCGCAGGCGACGCGCGAGCGGATGCTCGCCGAGCTGGCGAGCCGGCCGGTGCTGGTGATCGGGACGCATTTCGCCGGCGCCACCGCCGGCCGCATCGTCAGGGACGGCGACGCCTACCGCATGGATGTGTGAAGGGGGAAGCGAGGTGAGCGGACGCATCTTCGACGGGCTCAAGGTCATCGACTGCGCGAGCTTCATCGCCGGCCCGGCGGCGGCGACGGTGATGAGCGATTTCGGCGCCGAGGTGATCAAGATCGAGCCGCCGGGCATGGGCGACCCCTATCGCCGGCGCGCGATCGCCAATCCCGAGCGCCCGCTCAACCCCGGCTTCTTCTTCGACAGCCGCAACAAGAAGAGCCTCGCGCTCGACCTGCGCCAGGCCAAGGGGCGCGAGGTGCTGCACCGGCTGGTTCGCACCGCCGACGTGTTCATCACCAACTACCCGCCGCCGGCGCGCGAGCGGCTCGGCGTGACCTATGCCGACCTGCGCCATCTCAACGAGCGGCTGATCTATGCCTCGTTCACCGGCTACGGCGAGATCGGCCCCGAGGCCAACAAGCCGGGCTTCGACGCGACCGCCTGGTGGGCGCGGACCGGGTTGATGGATCTGGTGCGGGCCGGCGAAGCGACCGACCCGGCGCGCTCGCTGCCGGGCATGGGCGACCATCCCTCCGCGCTCGGCACCTATGGCGCGATCGTCACCGCGCTCTACCAGCGCGAGAAGACCGGCAAGGGCGCCTATGTCGGCTCCTCGCTGCTCGCCAATGGGCTGTGGGCCAATGCCTGCTCGCTGCAGGCGGCGCTGTGCGGCGACGAGGTGCGGCCGCAGCCGCCCCGGCACGAGGCGCTGTCGGCGCTGCGCGTCCACTACCAGTGCCGCGACGGGCGCTGGCTCTTGCTGTCGATCGCCGCCGACGAGTGGCGCTGGGAGAAGTTCAAGACCTGCTTCGACCATGGCGGCGAGCTCGACGACGAGCGCTTCGCCAGCGATGCGCTGCGCAACCGGCATGCGCACGAGCTGGTCGCGATCCTCGACCGGCTGTTCGCGACCCGCGATCTGGCCCACTGGCGCGAGCGGCTCGACGAAGCCGGCCTCATCTTCGGGATCGTCGCCAAGGTCGAGGACATCGCCGGCGACGAACAGGTCCTCGCCGCCGGGTTTCTGCGGCACTTCGAGGATGCGCCGGAGCTGTTGACGATCGACAGCCCGTTCTTCCTCGCCGGCCAGGCGAAGGTGGCGCCGCGCACCGCTCCGGCAGTCGGCGAGAACGGTGACGAAATACTGCGCGACTACGGCTATGGCGAGGTCGAGATTGCCGCGCTGCGCGCGGCGGGGGTGGTGGCCTGAGCGTGGTCGCCGGTGATCGCCCGGGCGCCGGGCGGGCGCTCCGTCCTCGAGCGGGATCGGTTTGGGTTGATGCGAACCTGGATGGCCGGGTCAGGCCTGGCCATGACGCGTCGGGAGGGTCGCTGCGACCTTATCGGATCGTACGCTAGGACCCCGGCACGACGCCTTTCGGCAACCCCTCGCAGTAGCGCGCGATTTCGCCCGGTGTGGTGATCCACAGCGCGTCGCGGTGCGCGAGGATGTGGCGCAACGCGCGGCGCAGCGCGCGCAGCCGGAACGGCTGGCCGATGATGAACGGGTGCAGCGCCACCGAGTAGACGAGCGGATATTTGCGTGACTGCTCGAGCATCTCGTCGAACTGGTCGATCAGCATCTCCTCGAACTGGCGGCCGGTATGGCGGCGATAGACGAGGCTCGGCGAGTCGTTAAGCTCGATCGGGTAGGGCACGGTGAGGAGCGGCCCGGCGCGGGTGCGCATCCAGATCGGTTGGTCGTCGACCGGCCAGTCCATCACGTAGCGATAGCCGGCCTCCTTCAACAGGTCGAGGGTGACGCCGCTTTCGGCCAGGCCGGGGCCGAGCCAGCCCTCGGGCGCCCGACCCGAAAGCCGCGTCACCACCGCGCTGCACTCGGCGATGAGCCGCGCCTCGTCCTCCTCCCACAGGCGGTCCTGCCGCTCCGAATTGCTGCGGCCGTGGCCGACATACTCGTCGCCGCGCGCGTTCATCCGCTCGACGATCGCGGGGCAAGCCTCGAGGACCGCGGAATTGACGTTGTGCGCGCCGGGCAGCCCGAACTCGTCGAGCAGGTCGAAATAGTACCAGAGCCCGACCCGGTTGCCGTAATCGCGCCAGGCGTAGTTGCGCTGCGACGGCGCGGCGTGCTCGCCGGTCGAATCCGGGCTGTTGCCGGCGCCGAACGCGAAATGCTCGATGTTGTTGCAGAAGAAGACCGCGAGCCGCTTGCCCTCGGGCCAGTCATAGACCGGCCGGCGGTGGATCGGCACGTAGTCGTAGCGGTCGTGTACGGGGAGCTTCATCGCCGGGGCCTCGT
>DATJOB010000143.1:0-21791 GCA_035507475.1 Allostellaceae bacterium
TATCCAGGTGCGTTCAAATAAGCCGCTAAACCACGCTGATCACCCGAACGCGGCCTTGACCTTGGCCCAGTCGTCGAGCGCGCTTTCCTCGCCGGGGACGATCGGGATCACGATCTGCGACCAGCCCGCCGCGCGCAGCGCCTCGACCCGCTGGGTCAGCTCCTGGAGCGGCGCCGTGAAGGTGGTGCGGCGGATCAGCTCGGCGGTGACGAAGCGGCGCTCCTCGGGCTTGACGAAGACGAAATGCCCGCGGTGGTTCTGCAGGTAGCGCGCATCGGCCGGCTCGAAGCCGCGCGCCATCTCGACATAGCCGCGCACCTCGTCGGCGATCCCCTCGGGCGCCTCGACCGCCATCGTGTTCTGCCAGCCCTGCTGGTCCATGTCGGCGTGGCGATGCAGCAGCACCGCGGCGCGCGGCCCCGACTGGCGCAGTGCGCGCGGGCTGTCGGCCGCCTCGCCGGGGGCGAGCACGCAGCCGCATACCCAGGCGGTGGCGTAGAGCGCGTCGGCCGGGCGCCCGGCCGCTTGCCAGCTCTCCTTCATGCTGTCGAGCGCGGCGAGCCCGCCCGGCACGTCCTGGATGAAGCATTTCCAGCGCGCGTCGAGCCGAGCGGTCAGCGCCTGCGAGCGCGGCCCATAGGCCGAGACGTGGAGCGGGATCGGGTCGGCCGTGTTGAAGAGCCCGGCCTCCGGGTTGAGAAACCTGATCTTGCGCGGCTTGCCCTCGATCTCGGTCTCGACCGTGTCGCCGGCGAGCAGGGCGTAGACGACGCGGATGTATTCCGCCATGTCGGCGAGCTTCATCGCGCCGAGCCCCATCGCCCGGCGCGCCGAGAACCCGGTGCCGATGCCGAAATCGATGCGTCCCGGCGCGAGGCCGTTGAGCGTCGCCAGCGAATTGGCGGTGACCGCGGCGAGCCGGTTCGACGGCACCAGCACCCCGGTGCCGAGGCGGATGCGGCTGGTCTTCAGCGCCGCCGCCGCCATCGCGACGAACGGGTCGGCGGTGATCATCTGCGTATCGTAGAACCAGGCATGGGTGAAGCCGAGCTCCTCGGCGCGCTGCGCGGTCTTCCACGCATCGCTCGAAGTGGCGATGCCGATGCCGAAATCCATGCCCGCGTTCCTCCCGCTTCCGTCGCCCAGCATACATGAGCGGCCGATGGCGCGGCGGCGGGATTTCTGCCAAGGTCCGCCGCGCCCATGCCGGTCCTCGCGCGCGCCGCCCCGCTTTTCGAGCTGGGCCTCGACATCTGCGTCTTCCTGTTCCTGCCGGTGCTCGCGCTCGCTTCGCGCGGCGCCGCGCCGCTGGCGGCGACCGCCGGCGTGCTGGCGCTGGGGCTGGCGGCGCCGGCCGGCGAGCGCGCCTGGCAGCAGGTGCGCGGCGCGCTGCCGCTGTTCGCCGCGCTGGTCGCCTGGGGCGCGCTGTCGGCGCTGTGGGCGGTCGAGCCGCAGCGCAGCCTCGTCGTCGCGGCGCAGCTCGCCGGCATGTTCGCCGCCGGCCTTGCGCTGATCGCCGCTTCGCGCGAGATCGCCGCGCCGGCGCGCCTCGTCGGCGCCTTCGCCGCCGGGCTCCTCGTCGCGCTGGCGGTGGCGGTGGCGCAGGACGCGACGCATGGCGAGCTGACCGCGCCGTTGGCGCGGCGCGGCTTTGTCACGCCGGCGCTCAACCAGGTCGAGAACGGGCTTGCCTTCGCGCTCCTGCCGCTCGCCGCGACGCTGGCGCGGCGCGGCCACCGGCTTTTCGCGGCGGCGCTGACGGCGGCCGGGGCCGCGGTGATCGCGCTCCTCGTCGGCGACGCGGGACGGGTCGGTTTTGCGCTCGGCGTCGCCGCGGCGCTCTTGTTCTACCTCTGGCGGCGGCCGCTGGCGCGGGTCGCGGCGGCGCTTTCGGTCGCGGTGATCCTCGCCGCGCCGGTGATCTTTCCGCCGCTGGCGCAGATCGCCGCGGCGCGCCACGGCGCGCAGGACGTCAAGTTCTCGCTGTGGCACCGGCTCGAGATCTGGTCGTTCGTCGGCGGCCGGATCGGCGAGCGGCCGCTGTTCGGCTGGGGGCTCGACGCGTCGCGCGCGATCCCCGGCGGCAACGGGACGACGCCCGAAGGATGGCAGCTCCTGCCGCTCCACCCGCACAACGCGCCGTTGCAGTTATGGCTGGAGCTGGGCGCGCCGGGCGCCGCGCTGTTCGCGCTCTTCGCGGCGCGGCTGTGGCTGGCGCTCGGCGCGGCGCCGTGGCCGCGCGCCTTCGCCGCGGCTGCCGCCGGCAGCCTCGTCGCCGCCTTCACGGTCGGGCTCGGCGCCTACGGGATCTGGCAGGAATGGCTGATCGCCAGCGAGTTCCTGACGCTGTTCCTGATTTTGGTGATGGCGCGTGTCGCCGCTCAGCCCATGCCCGACAGGCGCTTGGGTTCGATCTCGTAGATCACGCGGACATCGCCCGGCTGGTGGTACGGGTATTTGTCGACGCCGAGATATTTCTTGGCGAGCGCGTCGATATGCGCGGCAGCGCCATCCTCGGTGACACGGCGAACGGTGCCGCGCACCTGCAGATAGCGATAGGGATTGTCGGGGTCGAGAATCGCCAGTGCGACCTGCGCGCCTTCCTTCATGTTGCGGTCCTTCACCCGGCCGCGCGCCGAGTTCACCCGAATCGCGCCGTTTGTGTAGTCGAACCAGACGGGCGTCACCTGCGGCGAGCCGTCGGGCATCAGCGTCGCGAGGTTTGCGAACGCCTTCTTGCTACCGAGCAGGTCGGCGTACTGGTCGAGTTTGACGGCAGCCATTGCGGTCCCTTTCGGCGATCCGGAGGAGCAGGATTGGGATCAGGGTACGTACTGTTTCAGTCCTTCGATTGGCCCTTGGTGGCGGCCGCGCAGCTCGATGACATTGCGGTCGGCATCGCGAATAAAGACCGACACGTTGCCATCGTCGCCAAACTTGACCGGCCCGTCGGTGATCGCGATGCCGTTGCTCTTCAGCGCGGCGATGGTCGCCGGGATCGAGCTTACGCGCAGCGCGACATGGGTGACGCCGGGATATTTTTCGCCGACGTCCATCAGGATGTTCTTCTCCGGATCGCCCGCATCGGCGTTGAGGATCAGGTTGATCTCGACCCCGGCGGCATTTCTGATGATCGCGACGGCATCGAAGGTCACCCGATGCGCCAGCTCGAAGCCCAACACGCGATAGAAGGCCAGAGAGCGGTCGAGATCGCGCACGCGAATCCCGATGTGATCGACTTGCACGATCGCGATCCCGTCCTTGGGCATGGCGTTTTTCTCGAAGGTGGACGCGCAGAACGTGGCGTCCCGGCGGTCGAGCTTCAATACACCGCGCCGCGCGCCGCAATCGGCCAGATCGTCTCGACCCGCTCGCCGCGCACCCCGACATACCAGTCGTAGAGATTGACGGTCGGGTCGCAATGGCCCGGCACGAGCTTGATCTTGTCGCCGATCTTGAGCCGGTTGGTGGCGCCGGTGACGGCGAGGCGGCCGTGCTCGTCGGAGGCGCGCTCGTAGGTCGCGGCCGGCTCGTCCCACACCGCGGGCGGCCCCGAATCCATGCCGAGCGCCTTCAGCCCGGCATCGACGATCGCCCGCTCCGCGGCGGGGCGGCTCATCACCGTCGCCCAGACGAAGAGGCTCGGCTCGAAGGCGCGGGTCTTCGCGCCGTCGCGGTCGAGGTTGCGGCCGTAATCGGCGTCCATGAAGATGTAGGAGCCGCATTGCAGCTCGGTATAGACCCCGCTCGCGATCTCGAACTCGAAGGTGCCGGTGCCGGCCCCGGTGATGTTGGCGCAGGCGATGCCGTCGGCGGCGAGCAGGTCGCGGGTGGTGCGCGCCTTGTCGACCGCGCCGGCGATCGCCGTCTGCCGCTCCTCCCAGGTCCGCAGGTGCTGGGCCGAGCCGTGATAGGCCTGAAGGCCGGCAAAGGAGAGATGCGGCGCGTCCATGATGCGGCGCGCGAGGTCGAGCGCCGGCGCGCCCGGCTCGACGCCGCAGCGGTTGCCGCCCATGTTCACCTCGACATGCACCGGCAGCGTGACGCCGGCCTCGCCCGCCGCCGCGTCGAGCGCCGCGATCTGGCCGGCGTCGTCGGCGCAGGTCGCGATCCGCGCGGTGCCGGCGAGGCTCATCAGCCGGCGCAGCTTCTGCGCGCCGACGATCTCGTTGGTCACCAGCACGTCGCGCACGCCGCCATTGACCAGCGCCTCGGCCTCGCTGACCTTCTGGCAGCAGACCCCGACCGCGCCGCGCTCGATCTGCTTGAGCGCGATGATCGCGCATTTATGCGTCTTGGCATGCGGCCGCAGGCGCACCCCCGTGCCGGCGACGCGTTCGCTGAGCCGCGCGAGGTTGCGCTCGAACGCATCGAGATCGATCACCAGGGCGGGGGTGTCGACATCGTCGAGGGTCATGCCGATCTCGGCAGGCGGACGGGTGGTCATCGGCGGGCTCCGCGCTGGGTGAGCCGCCGAGGCTTGCGCAGGCCGCGCGGAAATGCAACACGGGTGGCCAGGCAAGGCTGGCGACAAGCCGGTGGCGACAAGTCATGGCGACCGGCGGGCGACCGGCGGGCAACCGACGGGTCGCACCGGGCAGGCCAGGCAGCGACAGGGCGGAGGCGGCGGTGGCGCAAACGGCGGGTTCGGCGGTCGAGGCCGCGCTGGAGAACCAACGGATCGGGGGGCTGCAGATCCGCGTCGCGCTGCTTTGCGGCCTGGTGCAGATCTGCGACGGCTACGACCTCAACGCGATCGCCTGGGCGGTACCCTCGCTGATCAAGGGCTGGGGGCTGCCGCCGCCGGCCTTCACCACCGTGTTCCTGTGGTCGAGCATCGGCATCATGGTGGGCGCGCTGTCGGCAGGGCCGCTCGGCGACCGCTTCGGGCGCAAGCCGCTGCTCATCGTCAGCCTGACGATCTTCGGCCTCGCCTCGCTGGCTAGCGCCTGGGCCGCCTCGCTCGGTCCGCTCGCCGCGCTGCGCTTCGTGACCGGCATCGGCATCGGCGGCGGGTTCTCCGGCGCCGCCGCGCTGACCGGCGACTACACGCCCGAGCGGCGGCGCGCGCTGATGATCATGGCGAGCTTCACCGGCGCGCCGCTCGGCGGGTTTCTCGGCGGGCAGCTCGTCGCGCTGCTGCTGCCGCATTTCGGCTGGCCGGTGATCTTCGTGCTGGGCGGCATATTTCCGCTGGCGCTGGTGGTGGCGCTGGCGGCGTTCCTGCCCGAGTCGCCGCGCTTCCTGATGGCGCGCGGCGCACCGACGCCGCGCCACCAGGCGCTGCTCGCGCGGCTCGGCATCGCCGGCGCGTCCCGCGAGGCGCACACGCTCGATCTCGCCCGCGGCAATCCGATCTCGATGCTGTTCGGCCGCGGCTACGCGCTGCAGACCGTGCTCCTGTGGATCGTCTATTTCTGCAGCCTGATGAACCTCTTCCTGTTCGCCTACTGGATGCCGACGGTGCTGAACCTGATCGGCTTCGCGCCGGCGCAGGCGGTCTTCGCCTCGAGCCTCAGGGATTGCGGCGCGTGCTTTGCGGTCCTCTATCTCGGCGCGGCGATCGACCGGTTCGGGCCGGAGCGCTCGCTGGCGCTGCATTACGCCCTGGGTGCGGTGTTCATCGCGCTGATCGCGCTGGTCGCGCTGCCTTATGCGGCGCTGCTGGTGACGACGTTCTTCGCCGGCATGACGATCATCGGCAGCCAGACCGGCGCCAACGGCACCTGCGGCAAGCTTTATCCGGCGCGGATGCGCACCAGCGGCCTCGGCTGGGCGCTCGGGATCGGCCGGCTCGGCGGCATCGCCGCGCCGCCGCTCGGCGGCTACCTGCTGTCGCTCGGGATGGCGCCGACCCGGATCTTCCTCAGCGCCAGCTTTGTCGCGCTGGTCGCCGCCGCGGCGACCGGCCTCCTCGCGTTCCGCGGCAGCCGCAGCGGCGCCGCGATTGCCGCGGAGCCGGCGCAATGAAGGTCTTCGTCTTCGACCTGCTCGCCTACGACGCCAATCTCGACCACCTGAAGGACGGCGGCAGCGAGCTGCCCTATCCGCTCGCCCGGCGGCATTTCGATGCGGCGACCGCGATGCGCACCTATGCCGAGCATCTCGACGCCTGGGAGCTGCTCGACAAGCTCGGCTTCGACGGGGTCGGGTTCAACGAGCACCACTGCTCGCCTTACGGGCTGATGAACAGCCCCAATCTGATGGCCGCCTCGGCGGCGCAGCGCACCAAGCGGCTGAAGCTCCTGATCTACGGCAACCTGTTGCCGCTGCACCAGCCGCTGCGCCTCGCCGAGGAGCTGGCGATGCTCGACTGCCTGTCGCAAGGCCGGCTGATCTCGGGCTTCGCGCGCGGCATCCTCAGGGAGTACCAGGTGCACAACGTGCCGCTCGCCGAGTCGCGGGCGCGCTTCGAGGAAGCCTATGACATCGTCACCCGCGCCTGGACCGAGGAGGTGTTCTCCTACGAGGGCCGGTTCTGGTCGTACCGCGACGTGGCGATCTGGCCGCGCCCGGTGCAGCGGCCGCACCCGCCGGTCTGGGTGCCGATCGTCGGCAGCAAGGAATCGATCGAGTTCGCCGGCCGGCACAACCTGCCGATCACCCCGGGGCTCGGCCGGCACCGCGGACTGCGCGACGACATCATCCGCTACTACGCAAGCTGCCTCGCCGCGCATGGGCACCGCATCACGCCCGACCATCTATCGCTCGGCATCACCGCCTATGTCGCCGATTCGAAGGCGCAGGCGCTCAGGGAATACGGGCCGCACATCCTCTACTTCAACCGCACGCTGTTCAGCCACGGCAGCTTTATCGAAACCGAGAAGCAGCGCGAGAGCGGCTATACCAGCCGCGAGTCGACCGATTACGTGCGGCCCGAGAACCTGCGCGCCGCGGCCAATCTGCGCTCCGAATTCCGCAACCTGACGATGGAACAGCTCGAGGAGCAGGCCGAGCACATGCCGCTCGGCACCGCCGACGAGGTGATCGCGCGGATCATCGAGGCGGCCGAAAGCGCCGGCGCCAACCAGGTCCAGCTCGCGCTCAATCGCGGGGCGCTGCCGCACGAGCTGTTCATTGCCCAGATCGAGCGCTTCGCGCGCGAGGTGCTGCCGGCGCTGCAGGCGCACGAGGTGAAGAGCGTGCCGGCGGCGGAAGAGGCGGCCGCCTGACCCGGTCGGCACCCGTCGACCGATCCGCGGGCGGAGCCAGCGAGGCGCGCGTCACGAGCCTGCCGCTGCGCTGAACGCGGCGCGGGCCGACCCGTCGCCTAGCGCGAGGCCGGTCCCGCCCGCCGCGGCGCTCGGCGCTTATTGGACATGCGCCTCGAGGAACCACAGCGCCTTGTCGAGCGCGCGCGAGAATGCGGTCAAGAGGTCCGCGGTGTCGGCGTCGCCGGCGTCGTCGGTCTCGTCGATCGCGGCGCGCACCGCACTCGCCACCTTGGCGTAGCGGTCGATCAGCGCCGCCAGATGGTCGCCCTGCGCCGAGATGTCGGTCGGATAGGCGGCGAGCGTCGTCGCCTTCGCCACCGCCTGCGTCGTGCCGAGCGCGGTGCCGCCGAGCTGAACCACCCGCTCGGCCATCGTGTCGACATGCTCGTCGATCTCGTCGCGGAACCCGTCGATCATCTCGTGCAGCGCGATGAAGTCCGGGCCCTTGATGTTCCAGTGCGCCTGCTTGGTGAGCAGCGCCAGGTCGATGGCGTCGGCCAGCCGCGCGTTGAGCGTGGCGATCGATACCGCCTTCGCGTTCGCGGAGACGTCGTTGCGCGTCTTGTGGGTTGACATGACACGGCTCCTTTATTAGAATGATTCTAATATTGGACGAGGATGCGCATTTAACAAGGCTCGGCATCGTCGCCGTTCTGGGTCAGGATGCAAGCCCCGATCGCCCGCAACGATGGCGGTCCCTCATCCGGAGAGCGCCATGCCTGCCGCCGCCGATGGTCTCAGCATCCCGGTCATCTTCGGCTCGGTGCGGCGCGACCGCGTCGGCATCCGCGCCGCGCGGCTGATGATGGACGCCGTCGCCGCTGCGGGGCAAAACCCGGTCCTGATCGATCCGGTCGAGGAGCGACTGCCGCTGCTCGACCGCATGTACAAGGAACACCCCAAGGGGCAGGCGCCGGCAGGACTCGAGCGGCTCGCCGAGATCTACCGGAATGCCGACGGCTTCCTCATCGTCAGCGGCGAATACAACAACGGCATTCCGCCGGCGCTCAAGAACCTGCTCGACCATTTCCTCGAAGAGTATTTCTGGCGGCCGTCGGCGATCGTCTGCTATTCGCCGGGACAATATGGCGGCGTGCGGGCGGCGATGCAGCTGCGCATGACGCTGGCCGAGCTCGGCATGTCGAGCATCCCCAGCATCTTCCCGATCCCGCGGATCAACCAGGCGCTCGACGAGGCCGGCTGCCCGGTCGAGGGCCACGGCTGGAGCGACAGCCGGCTGCAGCGCTTTCTCGCCGAGTTCTTCTGGTACGCGCAGGCGATGCGCCGGCAGCGCGCCGAGGGTATCCCCTACTAGCGCGCCGCGAAGCGCGCTGGATCGATTTGCCGAGCCAGGACGTTGATTTGAGCATCCGCAACCACGGCGGATCGCCGCAGTCACTGGTCAGCCCTCATGCCGTATCCCGAAGGTCGCCCCGAAGGTCGCAAGGACAAACCCCAGGCGCAGTCGAAATCGGCCCGCGCCACCTGGACGATGCGGGTCGACCGCGCCGCCAACGACTTGAACCCGATGCTGGTCGTCGTGGCGATCGGCCTCATGGTCCTCAACATCACGTTGTATATCGGCATGGCGGCGAGCCGGCAGCCGGCAGGGGCCATGCGCCAGGGCCTCGTCACCTCGTCCTATTCCGACCCGTTCTCCGGCCGCTGAGCCCGCCCGTCCGATCGGCGCGGCCGACGGCCTTGACCGCGGCGCGCCGCCGCCTTAGAAACCGCGCTCGCGCGGCCCCGTGGCCGCGACATTGGTTTTCGCGCCTTTGCTTTCGGCGCAGCGCAGCGAGGTTCGGCATGGCACGCAGATGCCCGATCACCGGCAAGGGTGTGCAGGTCGGCAACAATGTCAGCCATTCGAACCGCAAGACCAAGCGGCGCTTCCTGCCGAACCTGCAGACCGTGTCGCTCCTGTCCGACAGCGTCGGCCTGGTGCGGCTGCGCCTCTCGACCAACGCGATCCGCACGATCGAGCATAATGGCGGGATCGACGCCTTCCTCAAGGCGACGCCCGACCGCAAGCTGTCGGCCGAGATCCGCCGTCTGAAGCGGCGCATCGCCGGCGCCGCCGAAAAGCGCGCCGCCGCCGGCGCTTGAGCCGCTCGGCCATCAAATCCGAGTGAGCCGGAGTATCGCGCGGGAGCTCTCCCCCTTATCCTCCCTCCGATCACGCGATGGGAGAGGCGCGATGGAGGGTCTGGCGTTCGACGTCCTTGATGTGGCCCCGCGAACGAGCTGGTCGCGGCGGGGTTTTGTCATGACGTCGCTGGCGAGCGGTTTCGCCCTCGCGGCGGGCCCGGTGGCCGCCGATATGATCGTCACCGATAGCAACGGCCTCGACGTGGCCGAGGTCAAGATCCCGACCGCCGACAGCGAGATGCCGGCCTATCGCGCCATGCCGGCAAGCGGCGGACCGTTTGCCACCGTTCTGGTGGTGCAGGAGATTTTCGGCGTCCACGAGCATATCAAGGATCTGTGTCGCCGCTTGGCGAAGGCGGGCTATTACGCGGTCGCGCCCGAGCTTTACGCCAGGCAGGGGGACCCCTCGCAATATGCGGACATCCCCAAGCTGGTCGCGGACATTGTCTCGAAAGTGCCCGATTACGAGGTGCTCGGCGACCTTGACGCCGCGGTCATCTATGCGAAAGGCACGGGCAAGGCCGATACCAAGCGGCTCGGCATCACCGGGTTCTGCTGGGGCGGTCGGCCGGTCTGGCTCTACGCAGCGCACAACCCCGGGCTGAAGGCGGCGGTATCCTGGTACGGGCCGATCGACCGGCCGCGCACCGAGCTGCAACCCAAATACCCGATCGATCTCGCCGGCGATCTGAAATGCCCGGTGCTCGGCCTCTACGGCGGCGCCGACCAAGGCATTCCCGTCGACAGCGTCAACCGCATGGCGGACGCGTGCAAGGCGGCCGGCAAGACCTGCGAGTTCAAAATCTATCCGGATGCGCCGCATGCCTTTAATGCCGACTACCGGCCGAGCTATCGCGCCGAGGCGGCCAAAGATGGTTGGTCGCGGATGCTCGCCTGGTTCAAGCAATACGGCGTCGCCTGAGGCGCAGCCGCCCGGCCGACGCCGAGGCGCAGCCGCCCGGCCGGCTCGCCAACGCGAACCGCGCCGCCGGCCGCGCAATCGGAACGCAAGCGGCGGGGCGGCGTTGAGAGGCCGAGGGTTTCGCTGAGGAGGGCATGATGGCTCTTCGCGACCTGCTCGTCTGCATCGACGACACCGACGCCGGCCAGCGCCGGCTCAACCTCGCGCTCGACCTGGCGCGGCGGCATGGCGCCCATGTCGCCGCGGCGTATGTGCTTGGGGCAGTGGCCGCCCGGCCCGCCCCGCCGCTGCCGCTCGGCGCGGCAATGCCGGCCGACGGCGGCTGGTTCGACGAGCGCATGGTGCCGCCGGCAGCCGCCCGCGAACCCGAGCCGCCGCCTGCCATCTCGCATGCCGAGCAGAGCGAGGCGCTGTTCCGCGAGACGCTGCAGAGCCAGGCGGTCGCGGGTGACTGGCACCTCGTCGACGGCCCGGACACCGATGCCGTCGCGGCGCTCGCCAAGACGGTCGATCTGGTGGTCCTCGGGCAGTATGCGCGCGACGCGCACAACGCCACCGGCTTGCGGCCGGACGAGGTGGCGATGCAATGCGGCCGGCCGCTCCTGATCGTGCCCTATGTCGGCGATTACGCCAGCGTCGGCCGCAACGCGCTCGTCGCCTGGGACGGCACCCGCGAGGCGACCCGCGCGCTCAACGACGCGCTGCCGCTGCTCGACCGCGATGCGACGGCGACGGTGATGACCATCGCCGAAGACGAGGCGCAGATGCACCGCGCGCAGCTGCGCCTGCAGCAGATCGTGGCGCATCTCCAGCGCCACGGCGTCGCGGCGCGCGCCGAGGAGACGGTGCGCGGCGACATGGCGGTGTCCGATCTCCTGCTGTCGCGCGCCGCCGATCTCGGGGCCGACCTGCTGGTCGCCGGCGCCTACCACCACTCGCCGCTGCGCGAGGCGCTGCTCGGCGGGGTGAGCCGCGACCTGCTCGCCCACATGACGCTGCCGGTGCTGATGTCGCATTAGCCGGGCCGGTGCCGTAAGCTGGGCCGGACGGCCCGGCGCACGCGATGGCGCCGGAAGCTGCCGCGGATGCGGCGGCGCGGTTGATGCTATGATCGCGCCAGCGGGGGAGGACCGGCGCAATGATCATCAAGGAGCATGCGTTCGCGGATATCGCGACGCCGACCGGCGCGATGCGCTGCCACCTGTTCGAGCCGCAGGCGCCGGGGCGCTATCCCGGCATCGTGCTCTATTCCGAAATCTATCAGATCACCGGCCCGGTGCGGCGCATGGCGGCGTTCATGGCGGGCCAGGGCTTTGTCGTCTCGGCGCCCGAGGTCTACCACGAGTACGAGCCGCCCGGCACCGTGCTGCTCTACGACAAGCCGGGCACCGACCGCGGCAACGATCTCAAATTCGCCAAGCCGGTCACCGCCTACGACAGCGACGCGCGCGCTGCGCTCGACCACCTGAAGGCGCACCCGGCGTGCAACGGCAGGCTCGGCGCGATGGGCATCTGCCTCGGCGGGCATCTCGCGTTGCGCGCGGCGCTCAATCCCGATGTCGGCGCCACGGCCTGCTTCTATGCCACCGACATCCATACCGGCACGCTCGGCGACGGCGACGACAGCCTGGCGCGCATGGGCGACGTCAAGGGCGAGCTGCTGACGATCTGGGGCCGCCAGGACCCGCACATCCCGCTCGCCGGCCGGCGACTCATCCGCGACACGCTCGAGGAAGTCGGCTGCGACTACACCTGGCACGAGTTCAACGCGGCGCACGCCTTCATGCGCGACGAGGGGTTGCGCTACGACCCGGCGCTCGCCTGGCACTGCTACGGCCTCGTTGTCGAGCTGTTCAAGCGCCGCCTGGGTTAGCAGCCGCCGTCATTGCGAGGTGCGCAAAGCGCGCTCGCCATCGCGCATCGCCGAAAAGGTAAATTCCGATTCGTTCTCGTTCGCGGATCCGGTTCTCCGCCTGTTCCCTCACGCCGCGGCGGCGACCGGGATCGGCGCCTCGCCCTTGAGCATCAGGCGGTAGAGGAAGCGGCGCTCGTTCATGTCGTAATCCGGGTTCGCCTTGTGCATCACGCTGCGGTTGTCCCAGATCACCATGTCGCCGTGGCGCCACTGGTGGCGGTATTCGTATTTCGGCTGCGTCGCATGCGCCATCAAGCGGGCGACGAGGTCGAGCGCCGCATCGTCGGCCATGCCGACGATCGCCTCGATCCGCACCGGGTTGAGGAACAGCGCCTTGCGCCCGTTCTCGGGATGGACGCGCACCAGCGGGTGGATGCCGGGCGGCGGCAGCGCCTTGAGGCTCTCCTCGTTCAATGGCTTGAGCGGCCGCGGGCTGTATTTGCTGAGATAGACATGGACCGCCCGGAGCCCGTCGATCTGTCGCTTCGTCGCCTCCGGCAGCTCGTCATAGGCGAGGTGCATGTTGACGTATTGCGTGTCGCCGCCGCGGCTCGGCAGCGCGACCGGGTAGAGGATCGTTGCCTTGGGCGGCGCCGGGTGGTTGGAGTGGTCGGTGTGGAAGGTCTCGCCGGGGATGATCCGCCTGGTGCCGAGGAATTCCTCGTTGGTCACGTAGTACATCTCGGGAAAGCCCGGGATGTGGTGGTCCTTCTTGTCGTGCGGCTGGAGCACGCCGAACACCTGCGCCGCGCGCATGAAGTCGGCCGGCTCGTATGCCTGGTCGCGGATCACCAGTACGTGGTGCCTGGCCCAGGCGGCGTTGAGCGCGGCCTTCGTGTCGGCGTCGATCGGCTTCGCGAGGTCGATGCCGGTGACCTCGGCGCCGGTATGCGGGGTGAGCGGCGCGATCCGATAGGTCATGGCGCTGTCCTCGGTCGGGGTGTTGCGCGCAGTGTAGGCCGGGCGCACGCAAAAGCGCTGCGCGTTCCGGCGATGCCCGGCATGAGGCCCGCGGATGGTGCAGGTTTCCTGCCGGCGCGGCGCGGTCGGCGGGTCGTCGGGCGAACCCGTCGTGATCGGCGTTCAGCGCCGGCGCGCCGCCGGGATGCCGCCGAAGGCGAGGCCCGAGGACACGTCGCCGCGCGCGCCCTGCGCTCCCGCCAGGTCGAGCCGGTAGGTCGTGAACTCCCGGTTCAACGCCGGCAATGGCGCGACCTCCATGACCCCGCTCGCCGGCTCCATCACGATCATCGCCACCGTGGCGCTGAGATTGTTGCTGAGGTTGCGGCGCGGCGGGCGGCAGACCGACCAGGGCTGGGCGAAATCGTCGAACAGCGCCGCCTTGACGGTGTCGACCGCGATCGCACCGAGCTGCGGCTGCAGCAGGTCGCGGACGCGGATGTCGCGATAGAGGCTGTCGGGCGTGTTGGCGATGCCGGTGTCCCTGAGCTTGCCGAGCGCGACGGGGCTGACGAAATGGTTGGCGTGGACCAGCAGCCCGCGATCGGGATGCACCTGGAAGGTCTCGTCCGGGGCGCATTCGAAATCGATCGCGACGCCCTCGCGATGGCTGACGATCATGTTGTTGGCGGCGGATTTCGCGGTGCAGTAGACGGTGCGCATCGCCAGCGCCAGGTGCTCGCTCTCCAGCACCTTGCGCCGGATCAGCGCCAGCGGCACGCCGACCTGGCGATAGTCGCGGTCGCATTCGAGATAGTTCGCGGTGATCGCAATGCCGGCCGCGTTGAAGCCGCTGCGGCCGAGCGCGCCGGCCTCGGTGAAGGTCAGCAGATCGGGACCGTCCTCGCGGCGGACCTTCAGCACCACCGCGGTCTCGGCGCATTCGCGCTTCCAGTCCCAGTTCTGGGCGTGGATCAGCCGCCCGTCGCGGCTCGCCTCGGGCAGCACGACGATCCCGGTGCAGCCGTCGGGCTCGTCGCGGGTTTTCAGCCGGGCGCGAACCTCCGCCCTGGCGAGCCGCAGGATCTCGGTGCGCGCATTGAGCAGCGCGACGTCCTCGAAGGGAATGCCGGCGCCGTCGGCGATGCCGCGCATCTCCTCGATATAGGCGGGCTCGAAGGCCTCGATGACCGGCAGGTAGTCGCGCACCAGCTCGGCGACGCCGCCGGCGTCGAGCGACAGCTCCTTGAGCTGCGCCAGGTAATGCGCGGTGCCCTTGCGGATGCGCTCCGCGGCGAGGCGTCCGTATTGCCGGCCGCGCTCATGCGGCGCACCCGAGATTTCGATCAGCGGGAACGGTTCGATCATCTCTGCCGCCGGGCTCCTCGTGCCACCGCATGCTGGACGGAATGCGGCAACTCTACCGTAGTTTCCTCGTCCCGTCCGCGCGGGGTCGCGCCGCCGGCCTCGGCCGCGTCCCTCGGTTGACAGCGTGCCGCCTGTCTTTCACGGTTTGTGACGGATTTTTTTCAGCTTCGGACGAGACCCCATGAACCCGCCGGACGCCGCATGGCGCCAACTGATCCCGGCACTGCACGCCTCGGGCCGCAAGGCGGCGCTGGCGATCACCGGGGGCGGCAGCGGGGCGATCGGCGAAATGCTGCGCGTGCCGGGCGGCTCGCGGCTCCTGATCGAGGCGCAGGTCCCCTATGACGAGCAGGCGCTCGCGGCGTTTCTCGGCGCCGCGCCGGCGCAGGCGTGCAGCGCCGAGACCGCGGTGGCGATGGCGCAAGTCGCCCGGGCGCGCGCGGCGCGGCTGGCGCCGCCCGGCGCCGACCCGGTGGGGCTCGGCGCGACCGCGGCGCTGGTCAGCGATCGCCCCCGGCGCGGCGAGCATCGCTTTCACATCGCCTTCGCCGGCGCCGCCGGCATCGCGCACTGCACCGGGGTCCTCGCCAAGGGCCGGCGCGACCGCGCCGCCGAGGAAGACATCGTGGCGCGCGCCATCGTGCTGTGGCTGGCCCGCGGCTGCGGCGTTGCCGCGCCGCCGCCGCGCAGCCTGCTCGATGCCGATGAATCCTGCACCGAGACCGCCGGCGTCGCCGCCGACATGATCGACCGGCTGGTGGCGGGCGAGCTCGACCGGGTGACGGTCCAGCCCGACGGGCAGATGACGCTGTCGGCATCGCTTCCCGCGGTGCTATTCCCCGGTTCGTTCAACCCGATTCATGACGGGCATGCGTTGCTGGCGCGCGTCGTCGAGGACCTGCTCGGGCAGCCGGTGGCCTTCGAAATCTCCGTCGCCAATGTCGACAAGCCGCCGCTCGCGGGCGACGCGGTGAGAGAGCGGCTCAGGCAATTCGCCTGGAAGGCGCCGGTCGAGCTGACGCGGGCGCCGACTTTCGTCGAGAAGGCGCGGCTCTTTGCGGGGACGATTTTCGTGGTCGGCGCGGACACCGCGGAGCGGCTGTTCGGTGCGAAATACTACGGCGGCGACGAGGCGCGGATGCACCGCGCGCTCGACGAGATCGCCGATGCGGGCAGCAGCTTCCTGGTGGCGGTGCGGGTCGATGCGGCGGGCCGCGTGCGGGCGCTCGACGACATTCCCGTGCCGCTTCGTTTTGCCGAGCTGTTTCGCGAAATTCCCGAGCATCGGTTCCGCTTCGACGCATCCTCGACCGAGATCCGCGCGCGGCGAGCGCCCAGGTGAGGCTCAGGTGATCTGCGCCAGCTCGCGGGCGCGCGGCGAATGCGCCGCGGCGACGTGGTCCTTGGCGAGCACGGTATAGACCGCCGGCAGCACGAAGAGCGTGAACAGCGTGCCGATCGACATCCCGCAAACGACGACGATGCCGATCGAGAAGCGGCTCGCCGCGCCGGCGCCGGCCGCGGTGACGAGCGGCACCAGGCCGACCACCATCGCCGCGGTCGTCATCAGGATGGGGCGCAGCCGGACGCGCGCGGCGCGCTCGATCGCCCGCCGTCGGTCGAGCCCCTCGGCGAGCTGCAGCTGGTTGGCGAACTCGACCATCAGGATGCCGTGCTTGCTGATGAGGCCGATCAGCGTGACGAGCCCGACCTGGGTGTAGATGTTCATCGTCGCCAGGCCGAGGAACAGCGGGAACAGCGCGCCGAACATCGACATCGGCACGCTGATCAGGATCACGAACGGGTCGCGCAAGCTCTCGAACTGCGCCGCCAGCACCAGAAAGATGATGACGAGCGCGAACACGAAGGTGACGACCAGCGCGTTGCCTTCCTGCACGTATTGCCGCGCGTCCGACAGGTAGTCGTGGCCGAAGCCGTGCGGCAGGTCCTTGGCCTGCCCTTCGAGGAAGTCGACCGCCTGCCCCATCGTCACGCCGGGCATCGGCACCGCCTGGAAGGTCGCCGAGTTGAGCTGGTTGTAATGGGTCAGCGCGTTGGGCGCCGTCGTCATCGTGACCTTGACCAGGTTCGACAGCGGCACCGGCTGACCCGCCGCCGAGCGCACGTAATAGCGGGTCAGCGTCTCCTGGTTGAGCCGGTCGACGCGCGGCACCTGCGGGATCACCTCGTAGGAGCGGCCCTGCAGGTTGAAGCGGTTGACGTAGTTCTCGCCGACCAGCAGCGCCAGCTCGTCGCCGATCGCCTGCATCGTCACGCCAAGCTCGTTGGCCTTCGAGCGGTCGATATCGATGCGGATCGTCGGCTGGTTGAAGTCGAGATCGCTGTCGACGACGATGAAGAGGCCGCTCTTGCGCGCCGCGTTTTTGAGAGCGTTCATCGACTTGTAGATGGTCTCGTAATCGCCGGTCGAATCGATCACCATCTGCACCGGCAGCCCGCCGATCGAGGCGGGCAGCGGCGGCAGCGAAAAGGCAAAGGCGCTCAACCCCTCGATCCCATTGAGCTTCGCCTGGAGCAGCGGCTTGATCTGCTGCGCGGTGCGGCTGCGCTCGTCCCACGGCTTGAGGATCATCCCGGCGATGCCTTTGTTCGGCCCGAGATTGCCGTTCACCACGAAGCGCAGATCGGCCTCGGGGAACGCGGTCAGCGCCTTGTCGAGCTCCGCGCCATAGGCGTTCAGGTAGTCGAGATTGGCGTATTGCGGCGCCTTGGTCAGCGCGAACAGCACGCCCTGGTCCTCCTCGGGCGCCAATTCCTTCTTCGTGTTGACGTACATGAAGCCGAGCGCGACAAAGACCGCGACGGCGAACAAGGCGGTGACCGGGCGATAGTCGAGCGAGCGCTCGAGCCGGCGGCCGTACCAGTTCGCCAGGCCGTTGAAGGCGCGGTCGAGCAGCCGGGCGAAGCCCTTGTCGGCGGCGCCGTGCTTGAGGAACAGCGAGCACATCATCGGCGACAAAGTCACCGCGACGATACCCGAGATGATCACCGCGCCGGCGAGCGTGAAGGCGAATTCGCGGAACAGCGTGCCGGTGACGCCGCCGAGAAAGCCGATCGGCGCATAGACCGCGGCCAGGGTCAGCGTCATCGAGATCACCGGGCCGGAGATCTCGCGCGCGCCGATCAAGGCCGCCTGGGGCGGGCTCTTGCCCTCTTCGATATGGCGGTAGACGTTCTCGACGACGACGATCGCGTCGTCGACCACAAGGCCGATCGCCAGCACCATCGCCAACAGGGTCAGCAGATTGAGGCTGAACCCCAGTGCCGACATGATGAGCCCGGCGCCGATCAGCGACAGCGGTATGGTCACGATCGGGATCACCACCGAGCGCAAGCTGCCGAGGAACAGGAAGATCACGACGACGACGATCGCCACCGCCTGGCCGAGGCTCCGCTCCACCTCGTCGATCGAGGCCTGGATGAACTTCGTCGAATCGTAGGCGACCTGCATCTTGACCGAGGGCGGCAGCGTCCGCTGTATCTCGGGCAGCAGGCCGCGCACGCCCTTGACGATCGATAGCGGGTTGCCGTCCGGGGTCGCCTGGATGCCGATGAAGACCGCATGCTCGCCGTTCATCGCCACGCTGGAGTTCCAGCTCTGCGCCGCGAGCTCGACATTGGCGATGTCTTCCATCCGCACCAGCGCGCCGCCCTGCGACTTGACGACCATGCGCTTGAACTGGTCGACATCGGTGAGCCCGGTTCGGGCGTCGACGTTGGTGATCGTGAAATAGCCCTTGGCCTGGCCGGGGGCCGATTGGAAGTTATTGGCCTGGATCGCCTGGGCGACATCGTCGCCGGTGATGTTGCGCGCGGCCATGCGCACCGGATCGAGCCAGAGCCGCATCGCAAAGGTCTGGCCGCCGAGAATCTCGGCTTGCGAGACGCCGTCGACCGTGGCCATCAGCGGCTGGACGACGCGGGTCAGGTAGTCGGTGATCGCGGCCGATTGCAGGCTCGAGCTGCCAAAGCCGATATACATGATATCGGTCGTCTGGCCGGTCGCCTTGGTGATGATCGGGTCCTGGGACCCGGTCGGCAGCTGGTATTTGACCTGCTGCACCTTGGCGATGACGTCGGTCATCGCCGCGCTCGGGCTGTAGTTCAGCTTGATGTAGGCGGTGATCGTGCTGACCCCGAGCACCGATGTCGAGGTCAGGTAGTCGATGCCCTCGGCGGTGGAGACCGCCTGCTCGATCGGCGTCGTGATAAAGCCGGCGATGAGGTCGGGCGAGGCGCCGGGATAGATCGTCGTGACCGTGATCGTCGTGTTCGAGAGCTTGGGGTACTGGCGGATCTGCAGCCCCCACATCGCGCGCGCCCCGATCAGCAGGATCAGCAGGCTGACGACCAGCGAGAGCACCGGCCGGCGGATGAAAAGATCGGTGAAATGCATCGCGGCTACTGCGGCGTCGGGTGGGCGGGCGGCTGGGGCAGCGGGTTGCCGGTGACGGCGACCGCCATGCCGTCCTGGACCTTGAGCTGGCCGGCGCCGACGATTTGCTCGCCGGGCTTGAGCCCGTCGAGCACCTCGACCTTGTTGTCCCAGCGCAGCCCGGTCTTGACCGGCGTGCGCACCGCCTTCAGCAGCGGCTTGCCGTCGGGGCCGGTGCCGTCTTGGCGGATGACATAGGCGCTGTCGCCGTAGAGCGTGTAATCGATGGCGGTCTCCGGCACCACGACCTCGGGCGCCCGGTCGGGCAGCACCACCGCGGCGTTGACGAACATGCCGGGCAACAGCGCCTCGTCCGGGTTCGGCATCGTCGCCTGCACCGTTATCGTGCGGGTGCTGGCCGAGAGCTGCGGCTCGATCGTGGTGATCGTCGCGGTGAACTTGCGGCCGGGAAATGCATCGGCGGTGACCTCGACCTTTTGCCCGACCGCGATGCGCGGCGCGTCCTGCGACGGCAGGGTTAAATTGACGTAGAGCTGCGTCAGGTCGGTCAGCGTGACGATCGGGTCGCCGGGGTTGAGGTACTGGCCGAGATTGACCTGGCGCACACCGAGACGGCCGGCGAATGGCGCGACGATGCTTTTCTGCGCGATGATCGCCTGGGTCTTCTGAATCAGCGCCTTCGCCTGGTCGAGCTGGCTCTGCGCCGAGTCGACATCGGTCTGCGGACCGAACTGGCGTTGCTGGAGGAACTGGGCGCGCTGCAGCGTCACCTGGGCAAGGCGGGCCTGGGCCTGGTAGTTCGCCAGGTCGCCGAGATCCGGCGCGTCGTTGATCTGGACGATCTTGTCGCCGGCCTTGACCTTGGCGCCCGACTCGAAATCGATCTCGGTCACCCGGCCGCCGAGCTCGGGCGTCACCGTGACCTGGTGCACCGCCGTCAGCGAGCCGACCCCGCTGGCGTAATGCGGCACCACCTCGCTCGTCGCCACCACCGCGCTGACCTGCGTCGGCGGCGGTTTGTTGCTGGCGAAGAACTGGGCGATCATCTTGTTGCGGTAGGCGTTGAAGCCCCACAGCCCGCCGAGGAGGAGCGCGAGCAGCAGCGCGACGACGACAAACCACACGGTTCGCCGGGTGCGGGTCGGCGCCGGGTGCGGGGCACGCGCCGCCGGCGCGTATTCGTGCTCCCTGATCGGCGTCGTGGTGATCTCGCCGTCCATCGCGCTCGCCTCGTGCTAATCGGCCGCCATCTGCAGCGGCGGCGCGGCGCGGCCGGCGGCGATCGCCGCCTCGTTCATGCCGATGCCGCGCAGGATGAAATCGCTCGCCTCCGCGACCAGCCGGTCAAGCGCGCTGTCATAGGGCACGATGCCGTCCGGCGGCAGATGCGCAAAGGCCATCATCGCCGCGACGTGATGGGCGAACCAGAAGCGGTTGGCGCCGCTCACCGGCAGCGGCACGACATCGCCCGCCGCCTCGGCGGCCGCGAGCGAGGCGGCGAAGAGCGGCACGACATGCGGCGCGACCGCGGCGAACAGCTCGCGCGCATAGTCGCCGTCTTCGAGGCAGGAATGCAGGATGAGCCGCATCTTGAGGTCGAGCTCGCGCCGCTCGCCGTCGCTGCCGAGCACGAAGCGCCGCACCATGTAGCGGACGATCCCGCTCAGCGTCGCGGTGCAGGCGGGCAGCGTTGCCAGCCGCTGGAGCGCCGGGTCGCCCTCGCAGCCGAGCTGCAGGATTTCGCGGTAGAGCAACTGCTTCGACGGAAAATGGCGGAACAGCAGAGCTTCCGAGACGCCGGCGGCGGCGGCAAGCTGGCGCGTCGTCGTGCCGGCAAAGCCGTGCCGCGCAAAGAGCGGCACCGCCGCCTCGACGATCGCTCGGCGGCGGTCGTCGCTGTCCAATCGGGTGATCGCCATCGCGCGGCTAAGTAAGCGCTTACTTACTTCGCGTCAAGAACCGGTGTCGGTGCCCGGCCGGTTAACCGGCCGATCAGCCGGCCGATCAACCGGGCGATTAACGGTTTGTTTGCCATGACGCGGTTTGATCCTCGGGCGCTGCATCGCCGCGGCCGGCTCCCTCCTTCAGATTCCCGCAGTCATGCGTTTCGCCCTCCTCGCCCTCGTCGTCCTGCTGCTGGCCGCGACCGGGCTCGGCTACTACCCGCCGGTGGTCGAGGGCACCGACGATGCGTGCAGCGCGCTCGAGCAGCGCGTCGGCGATCTCGCCTCGCGCGATTCGGCGGGCCGGCTGATCGTCAGCCCGCTCTACGGGTCGAGCGCGAGCGCGCCGAGCGGCGCCGCCTTCGTGCGCGACCGCTATCCGCTGCTGCCGCGCCAAGCCGGCTGCGCGCTCGCCTACTGGCGCACGGTGGTCGATCCGTCATTGGTGCCGCCGCCGCAGGCGCTGCCGCCGCCCGAGCCGCCGGCAAGCCCAGTGCCCGCGGCCGCTGCCGGCCCCGTGCCGGTAATCGCGCGCGGCGTCACGCCCAACGGCGACCCGATCTCGCCCGAGACGGTGTTGAGCCAGCCGGTCGATTCGGTCGCGATCCGGCTCGACTATCCGCCGGGCGGGCCCAAGGTGGGGCGCTTCCAGTTGCGGCAGGGGCGCGCGGTGCTCGCCTCCTGCGTCGCCGACAGGGCGCCGTCGGGCGCCGCCTGGTGCCGGTTCGCGGTGAGCCTGCGCAAGGGCAACTACGCGATCGCCGCGCTCGCCGGCAACGCGGTGCTCGGGCAGTACGTCTTCACCGTGATCGGCCGCTAGGGACGGCGAAAGAGGCTTGACGCCCGGGCGCGCTGGCTCTACCCCGCAGCCCGCTCCCCCCTCGTTTGACGGCGAAGCTCAGCGATGCCCGCCTACCAGTACGTCTATGTGATGAAAGGCCTCGGGAAATCCTATCCCGGCGGC
>DATJOB010000144.1:0-3647 GCA_035507475.1 Allostellaceae bacterium
AAGTAAGCATGATCGGCGATGGTCCAGTGCTTGACCAGCTGCCAGGCGGCATCCTGCGCCGTGCCGTCGTAGAGAAGGCCCACCCAAAGGGCCGGCAGCGCGCAGAGATAGCGCCACGGCCCGCCGTCGGCGCCGCGCATCTCGAGATAGCGCTTGAGGCGCACCTCGGGGAAGGCGGTGGTGACGTGATCCGACCAGTCGCCGATGCGCGGCCGCTCGCCCGGCAGCGCCGGCAGCCGGCCCGCCATGAAGTCGCGGAACGACTGCCCGCTCGCGTCGATGTAGCGGCCGTCGCGATAGACGAAATACATGGGCACGTCGAGGAGGTAGTCGGTGTAGCGCTCGAAGCCCATGCCGGGCTCGAAGACGAAGGGCAGCATGCCGGAGCGGTCGGGGTCCGTGTCGGTCCATACCTGGCTGCGGTAGGAGAGGAAGCCGTTGGGGCGGCCCTCGGTGAAGGGCGAATTGGCGAAGAGCGCGGCGGCGAGGGGCTGGAGGGCGAGGCTCACGCGGAACTTCTCCACCATGTCGGCCTCGGAGGCGAAGTCGAGATTGACCTGCACGGTGCAGGTCCTCAGCATCATGTCGAGGCCGAGCTCGCCCTTCTTCGGCATGTAGTCGCGCATGATGCGGTAGCGCCCCTTAGGCATCCACGGTACGTCCTCGCGCCGTGACGTCGGGTCGAAACCGAGCCCGATCATGCCGAGCCCCATCTCGTCACACACCTCGCGCACCTGGCGCAGATGCTCGTGCACCTCGTCGCAGGTTTGGTGCACGGTTTCGAGCGGCGCGCCGCTCAGCTCGAACTGGCCGCCCGGTTCCAGCGTGATCGAACATCGCGCGTCGTTTTCGAGCGCGATGACGTTGTCGCCCTCGTAGACCGGATCCCAACCGAACCGCCGCATCCCTTGCAACAGCGCGCCGATGCCGTCCGGCCCCTCATAGGGCGCGCGCCGCAGATCGCGTTTGCGGAAGACGAATTTCTCGTGCTCGGTGCCGACCCGCCACGCCGAGGGTGGCTTGGAGCCCGACGCATGGTATTCGACGAGCTGCCGCCGGTCGGTGATCGGCACTCCAGGCGATTTCGGCGGGGCGGACATCGCGCGAGGATACTCCAAGATGCGTGACAATAGATCGGGCTAAACCGGCGATCGGCAAGCCTCACCGGCGCCCATGCCCCGGCCGCGTGCCGCGCCAGTCTCCTGCGATCGCCTGAAAGGCGGCCAGGGCGGCAAGCGCCGCGGTCTCGGCGCGCAGCACCCTCGGCCCAAGCCCGACCGTTGTAACAAAAGGGAGATTGCGCAGGCCGTCAAGCTCCGTCTCGGCGAAACCGCCTTCCGGCCCGACGAGGATCGCGGCCGGTGCCGCGGGCGGGAACGCCGCAAGGGCGGTCGCGATCGGCGCACCGCCGCCGGTCTCGTCGCAGACGACGAGGCGGCGCTCCCGCGGCCAGCCGGCGAGCAGCGACGCCAGGGGCTCGATCGCGCGGATCTCGGGCACCGACAACCGTTCACTCTGCTCGACAGCGGCGATGGCCTGGGCGACGAGCCGGTGGCGCTGCGGGCGCTCCGGCTGCGTGCGGGCGGTTACCACCGGAACAAAGGCGGCTACGCCGAGTTCAGTCCCCTTCTCGATGATGAGGTCGAGCCGCTGCCGCCGGATCGGCGCGAACACCAGCCAGGGCCCGGCCTCCAAGACCGGCGCACGCAGCCGGCGCTCGACCGAGAGCCGGCCGCGCTGCCGGTCGAGCGCGACGACGCGGCAGAGGAACTCGCCGTCGCGCGCGTTGAAGGCCGCCACCGCGGCGCCCGGCAGGAGGCGCAGCACATGGCGCAGCCGGTGGCTCTGAGCCGCGTCGACCGCCGCCTCCGCCCGCTCGGCCAGCGGGGCCGGGACATGGAGCCTTGTCGCGATCTTTTCGTCGGTCATTGAGAACCCGCCTGGCGCGGCCCAAGATTAGCCGATGAGCGAGGCGTCCGGAAAAGCCGATGGCGCGCTCGGCGCGAGCGACATCCGCGCCGGCGACTGGGTCGCCCGGCTGCTGCCCGGCCCGGCCGAGCCCTATGCCAGGCTGGCGCGGCTCGACCGGCCGATCGGCACCTGGCTCTTGCTGTTTCCCGGCTGGTGGGGGATCGCGCTCGCCGGGCCGCGCTGGCCCGACTTGCGGCTCATCATCCTGTTCGCGATCGGCGCGGTGGCGATGCGCGGCGCCGGCTGCACGCTCAACGACATCGCCGACCGCGACTATGACGCGCGGGTCGCGCGGACCCGGCTGCGCCCGATCCCCAGCGGCCGCGTCTCGGTGCGCCAGGCGGCGCTGTTCATGGCGGCACAGCTGGCGATCGGCGCCGCGGTCCTGCTGAGCCTCAACCGGGTCAGCATCGTGCTCGGCCTCGCGGTGCTCGGGCTGATCGCGACCTACCCGTTCATGAAGCGCATCACCTATTGGCCGCAGCTCTTCCTCGGCCTCAATTTCAACTGGGGCGCCCTCATCGGCTGGAGCGCGGTCGCCGGCGGGCTCGGCTGGGCGCCGCTGCTGCTCTATCTCGGCGGAATCTGCTGGACGCTCGGCTACGACACGATCTACGCCCACCAGGACAAGGAGGACGACGCGCGGATCGGGGTGAAGTCGTCGGCCCTGGCGCTCGGGCGGCGGACGCGGCCGGCGCTCTTCGCGTTCTACGCGGCGGCGGCGGCGCTGTGGCTGGCGGCCGCGAGCGCTGCCGGGCTCGGACCGGCCTTTGTCGCCGGCTTGCTCCCGGCGGCGGCGCAGCTCGCCTGGCAGGCGGCGCGCGTCGACACCGACGATCCGCACGACTGCCTCGCGAAGTTCCGCTCGAACCGGCTCGTCGGCTGGCTGCTGCTCGCCGGGATCGTCGCCGGACGGGTTTTGTGAGCCGCGACGGCGCCGCCTTCGTCCGCGCCAACACCGCGGTCGCCGCGCCGCCCCTCGTGCCGGAAATCCGGCTCCATCTCGCGAGCGAGATCACGCCGCTCTGGCAGGCGACCGAGGAGACGCTGGCGCAGCGGCAGATGCCGCCGCCGTTCTGGGCCTTCGCCTGGGCCGGCGGCCAGGCCCTCGCGCGCTGCCTGCTCGACCGGCCGGACCTCGTCGCCGGCCGCGACGCGCTCGATTTCGGGGCCGGATCGGGGCTCGTCGCGATCGCCGCGGCAAAGGCCGGCGCGGATTGCGTCGAGGCGGCCGAGACCGACCCGTTCGCGGTCGCCGCGATCGCGCTCAACGCCGCGCTCAACGGGGTGACGATCGGCGTCGTCGCCGCCGACCTGCTCGCCGGCCGCGCGCCGCCGCGCCGCGCCGTGGTGCTGGCCGGCGACGTCTGCTACGAGCGGCCAATGGCTGCGCGGACGATCGCCTTGCTGCGGCGCTGTGCGGCACAGGGCAGCCTGGTGCTGCTCGGCGATCCCGGGCGCGCCTACCTGCCGCGCGACGGCCTCGTCGAGGTGGCGCGCTATTGCGTCCCGGTGACGCGCGAGCTCGAGGACCGCGACGAGCGCGACGGCGTCGTCTATCGCGTCCTCGCGGCCGCGGAGCCCGGCTGAGCCGGCGGCGGCTGGCGCAGCCCGGCGAGGCCGCGCAGCAGCTCGCGCAGCCCGCGGTCCGGCACCTTGTCGCGCCGCAGCACGAT
>DATJOB010000145.1:0-4160 GCA_035507475.1 Allostellaceae bacterium
CATCGGCAACGACGCCTATGCCGGCGGCGGCACGCATCTGCCCGATATCGTGCTCGGCGAGCCGATCTTCGTCGACGGCCGGATCGTCGCCTGGGCGGTCAACACCGCGCACCACGCCGATTTCGCCGATCGCGGCCATGCGCATATCTATCAGGAGGGGCTGCGCATTCCGCCGATCCGCCTCTACCGCGCCGGCGAATTGCAAGCGGACGTGCAGGAGCTGATCCTGCTCAATTGCCAGGTCCCGCGCGAGCGGCTCTCCGACCTGCGCGCGCAGATGGCGGCGAACCGCCTCGGCGTCCAGCGCATGGCGGCACTGTGCGCCCGATACGGCACCGACACCGTGCTCGCCGTCGGCGACGCGCTGCAGGATTACGCCGAGCGCAAGATGCGCGCCGGGATCGCCGCGCTGCCCGACGGCACCTACCGCTTCGCCGACAGCTTCGACAACCCGGAGCTCGGCCGCGGGCTGCCGGTATCGGTCGAGGTGACGATCGCCGGCGACGAGATGCGCCTGCACTTCGAGAGCCCGCCGCAGGTCCGCGCCGGGCTCAACATGATCTACACCGCGCTGTTGTCGAGCGTCTATTACGCGGTCAAGGCGGTGGTCGATCCGACGATCCCGCCCAATTCGGGGCTGGCGCGCCCGATCACCGTGACGGCGCCGCCGGGCACGGTGATGAACGCGACGCATCCGGCGGCGGTCAACGGCCGCACCAGCACCTGCCAGCGCGCCGCCGACCTCGTGCTCGGCGCGCTCGCTCAGGCGGCGCCCGATCGCGTCACCGCGGCGGGCAACGGCGCCTGCGCGACCGCCAGCTTCAGCGGCGCCGACCCGGCGGATGGGCATCTCTGGGTCTATCTCGAGACGATCGGCGGCGGCTCCGGGGCGCGCGCCGGCAAGGACGGGCTCGACGGCGTCCACGTGCACATGACCAACACCTCGAACCTGCCGGTCGAGGCGCTCGAGGTCGAGTATCCGCTGACCGTGCTGCGCTACGAGCTGGTCGAGGGGTCGGCCGGCGCCGGGCGGTTCCGCGGCGGGATGGGCCTGCGCCGGGTCTATCGCGCCGAGGCCGATTGCCGGCTGCGGCTCGACGGGTCGCGCCTGCTCGCGCCGCCCTGGGGGCTGGCCGGGGGTGAGCCGGGCGGCTGCGGCGCCTTCGCGCTCGGCGACGGGGTCGAGCCGTTCTCGGGCGGGCGCGGCGCGCTGCGCCGCGGCGAGACGGTCGAGATCGTCACCCCCGGCGCCGGCGGCTATGGATCGCCGGCGGCGCGCGATCCGGCGGCTCTCGCGCGCGACCGCGCCGACGGCATCGCCGGCTAGCCGTCGGCTGCGGCGCGGCGTGTCGGGTCGGGGCTGTCGAACCGGCTCGCCGGCAGCGGCAGGCCGTAATGCTCGCGCAACGTCACGCCGTCATAGGCGGTGCGGAACAGGCCGCGGCGCTGCAGGATCGGGATCACCTCGTCGGCGAAGGCGTCGAGCTGGGCGGGCAGCAGCGGCGGCATGACGTTGAACCCGTCGGCGGCGCCGTCGGCGAACCAGTCGGCGATCAGGTCGGCGATCTGCTCGGGCGTGCCCGCGGTGACGAAATGACCGCGCGCACCGGCGAGATAGCCGAGCAGCTGGCGCAGGGTCGGGCGGTCGCGGCGCACCAGGTTGAGGATCACCTCGGTGCGGCTGCGCGCCGCCTCGACCGTGTCGGGCGGCGGGAAATCGCCGGGCGACAGCGGCCGGTCGAGCGGCAGCTGCGAGAAATCGTGCCCGCCGAAGCGGTTCGACAGCCGCTTGCGGCCGACCTCGGGGTCGGTCAGCTCGTTGGTCTCGCGCGCCAGGCGCTGCGCCTCGGCCTCGGTGCCGGCGATCATCGGGCTCAGCCCGGGCAGGATCAGCACATGCGCCGGGTCGCGCCCCTCCTCCGCGGCGAGGCGCTTCAAATCGGCGTAGAATTGCTGCGCCGTCTCCTTCGCCATGTGCGCGGTGAACACCGCCTCGGCATGGCGCGCGGCAAAGCGGCGCCCGGTGTCGGACGAGCCTGCCTGCACCAGCACCGGGCGGCCCTGCGGGCAGCGCGGCAGGTTGAGCGGCCCGGCGACGCGGTAGAAATCGCCGCGATGGTCGATCGGCCGGATGCGGTCGCCGCGGGCATAGCGCCCGGCGGCGCGGTCGTCGAGCACCGCATCGGCCGCCCAGCTGTCCCACAGCGCCTTGACGACGCTCATGAATTCCTCGCCGCGCGCATAGCGGTCGGCGTGGCTGACCTGCGCTTCGCCACCAAAATTGCCGGCCGCCGCGGCGAGCCACGAGGTGACGATGTTCCACGCCGCGCGTCCGTTGCTGATGTGGTCGATCGAGGCGAACTGGCGCGCCAGGTTGAACGGCTCGGTATAAGTCGTCGAGGCGGTAG
This sequence comes from Allostellaceae bacterium, assembly GCA_035507475.1. Lineage (GTDB taxonomy): Bacteria > Pseudomonadota > Alphaproteobacteria > ATCC43930 > CGMCC-115725 > DATARH01. The sequence goes on from DATJOB010000145.1 coordinate 2,409, forward strand.
CGATCAGCCCGATCCGGCTGGTCGAGACGGCGAGCGCGGCCAGCACCGTGATCGGCTCGAGCCAGGTGCGCGCCGCCTGCGCTACGTCGCCGCCGAGCGCCAGCTGGTCGGCGAAGAAGATCGAATCGAACAGCGCCGCCTCGGCGCGCCGCGCCACGTCCTGGTAATAGCCGATGTCGGTCAGCGGCAGCGGCGAGCTCAGCGGCGAGCGCCACGACGCCTCGTGGTGCCCGCGGCTGTGGATGAACAGGTTGAGGTGCAACCGGCGCGGCATCGCGACAGGGTAGAGCCGCCGTGCCGCACCGGGCAAGCGGCCCCGTGTCGGCCTATTGCGGCTTGAGCGGCGGCAGCATGTCGGCCTCGTCGAGACCGAGCTCGTGGAGACCCATGTTGTAGAGGCAGAAATCCGCGGGCGGCGGGTGCAGCGGCCCGAGCGCTCCGTCGCGGAACAACTGTTCGAGGCGCGAGCCCTTGAAGATGCCGTGCGCGCCGCCGAGGGTGAGCGCGGTGCGGGTGACCCGCGCGACGGTCTCGCCGACCAGGTATTTCGCGCGGTAGAGCGAAGCGGTCGCGTCGGCGGTCATGCCCTCGCGGTCGGCGAGCCAGGCCGAGCGGTAGGTGACGAGGCGAGCGGCCTCGATGTCGGCGCTCATCGTCGCGACCGCGCGGCGGATATCGGGGTGGCAGGCGAGCGGTTGCGCGTAGCCCTCCGGGCGGCGCGAGGCGGCCACCCGGCGCAGCTCGTCATAGGCGGCCTGCGCGACGCCGAGATAGACCGGGGTATACGAGCCCCAGAGCCAGTGCAGGCTTGCCTGGCGCAGCCGCGTCATGTCGTCGGCGCGATGCAGGACGGCGGCGTCGGGCACGAAGCAGTCGTCGAGGATCAGCGAGTCGCTGCGCGTCGCGCGCATGCCGAGCACGTCCCAGTCGGCTTCGACACGCCGTCCTTCGGCCTGGCGAGGCAGCAGGAAAACGAGGCCCGCGGCCGGTCCCGCGCCCTCGACCGCGGCGCCGACCATGACGAGATCGGCGGCCTCGATCATCGAGGCGAACATCTTGCGCCCGCTGACCCGATAGCCGCCCGCGACCCGGCGCGCGCGCGTCTTGAGTGGCCGCGCGCCGATCAGCGAGGTGGTGATCGGCTCGGAGAAATTGCCGGCGATGAGGCGCCCGTCGCGGACCACGAGGTCGGCCAGCCGCCGCTTCGCGTCATGCGTCACCTCGGGGCTTTCGAGGATCGGCATCACCACCGAGGCGTGCATGTTGAAGGCGAGCGCGGTCGAGGGGCAGCCGGCACCGAGCGCCTCGTAGGCGACGGTGTGGTCGAGCAGGCTCGCCCCGCCGCCGCCCCACGCGACGGCGACGGTCAGCGCGAGGAACCCCTCCTCGCGCAGCCGGGCGTAGTTCTCGACCGGGTGGCTGGCGTCGCGGTCGTGCGCCGCCGCGCGTGTCGCAAAATCGGCGGCGAGCGCGCGACACCGCCGCTGCAGGTCACGCTGCCGCTCGCTCAACGCGAAATCCACCGCCGCCTCCCTGGTTTGAGCCGCGGGTCCGGCCTCGCAAATCGCGGGCCTAATCCAGCGTCGCCGGCGGCGGCAGCCGCACTTCGACCCCGGCGCGCTCCTCCTGCAGCGTCAGGAAGATCGAGGCGTCGCGCGCCGCCCAGCCGCGCCGCATCGCCTCGTCCATCTCCGCCCGGCAGAGCTCGGCAAGGCGCATCGGCGTCCCGGTCTCGCGCGCCAGCTCGAGCGC